>JAEZCY010000010.1 GCA_023429845.1 Acidobacteriota bacterium | reverse complement strand
GCGGGGCTGCGCGGGCGAACGCCGGTCGCCGGAGCGGCGACGGCTACGTACCTTGCGGGATCGCCGACGCGGCTACGTACCAGGGGGGTGCGAAGCGGCGACGGCTACGTGCCAACGTGATTGCCGTCGCGGCGTCGGCGACGCATCGTCAATGCCGTTCAGCCGGAGTTGCGCAGTCCCGCGGTGATGCCGGCGATCGTCCGCACGAGCGGACGCACCGCGTCGGGGTCGCCGGCCCGGTGCGCGCGGAGCATCGCGACCTGCATCGCGTTGATCGGGTTCACGTACGGGTTGCGGAGGTGAATCGTCCGCTGCACCACCGGATGACGGTCGAGCAGCGTGTCGGCCTCGACGATGCGGAGCACGACGTCGGTGGTGCGTGCGTGTTCCTCGGCGATGCGCGCGAAGTGACCGGCTGGGTCGGCACTCTCGGGCACGAGATCCAGGTAGCTGCGCGCGATGTCGAGACTGGACTTGGCGAGGGTCATCTCCAGGTTCTCGACGATCGACCGGAAGAACGGCCAGTCGCGATAGAGCGCCCGCAGCCGGGTGAGCCCGTCACGCGTCTCCATGAACGGCGCGAGGCCTGCGCCGCAGCCATACCACGCCGGCAGCAGCGAGCGGTTCTGCGTCCACGAGAACACCCACGGGATCGCGCGCAGCGACTGCAGGTACTCGGCGTCGGCCGACGGGCGACGGGCGGGGCGCGACCCGATCTCGAGCAACGTGAGTTCGTCGACCGGCGTGAATGCCCGGAAGAACGCGACGAACGCGGGGTTCTGCCAGACGAAGCTGCGGAACGCCTGCTCGGACACGCGCGCGGCCTCCTGCATCACTTCGCGGCCGAACTCGGGCGCGCTCGACCCGACGACGTTCGGGAACATCGAGAGCAGCGTCGCCGACAGCGCGGCCTCGAGGTTGCGGTAGGCCAGTCCAGGCAACCCGTACTTGAAGGAGATCGTTTCGCCCTGCTCGGTCAGCTTCAATCGGCCACGGCCGTGGCCGCCAGGCTGGGCCAGAATCGCGGCGTGGGTGGGGCCCCCACCGCGACCCGTGCTGCCTCCGCGCCCGTGGAAGATGGTCAGGTCGATCCGGTGGCGCGCCGCGACGGACGACAGGTCCTCCTGGGCGCGGTAGATCTCCCACTGCGCGGCAAGATACCCGCCGTCCTTTGCCGAGTCGGAATAACCGACCATCACCTCCAGGCGTCGTCGGCGCGTGTCGAGCACGGAGGAGAACGCCGGATCGGTGACCAGGGACTCCACGATGGTGCCGGCCCGCTGCAGGTCCACGATGGACTCGAACAGCGGAACCACCGACAGCGTGAGGCCAGCGGCGCGGGTCATGGCGGTCGCCGTCAGCACCGGCTCCGGACCCGTCGTCCCCGAGAGGATCAGCGTGTCGCAGACGGCCGACCCGTGCTGGCGCTGCAGGTCCTTGACGACGGCCAGCGTCTCGCTGATTCGTTCCGCGTGCGTGCCGAGGTCGCGCACGTGCACGCGCACGTCGAGTTTCGCGACATGGAACCCGAACAACTCGACTTGCCGACGCAGCGACGCCAGCCGGCCGTTGGCGATGCGTTCACCGCGGTGCGCCCGCAAGGAGGCGTCGATCACCTCGACGTCAGCCACGAACTCGTGGACGTGCCCGTAAGCGCCCGGCTTGTCGTCGATCGTGGCGAGCAGACGATGGTGCATCAGCCACAGCTTCCGGCGGTACGGCTCATCGTCGGCCGAGGCGCTGATGTCGGCCGGCGGTCGGTCGGCCAGGCGCTGCTCGTCGGCGGCGATCGACGTGAGGAGCGCCTCATTGACGTCCACGAGTGCGCGCGAGACGCCCATCGTACGCGCCAGATCGCGAACCTGGTCCGCATACCGGCGCAGCACCAGCCCGCGCGCGTGTCCGGCAGCCGCGCGCAGCGTTGCCGGTCCGGCGTTCGGATTGCCGTCCTGATCAGCGCCAATCCAGCTGCCGAAACGCAGGGGCAACGGTGCGCCGGCGATGCGACGCCGGTAGTCGCCCACCAGGGCCGGCGCCACGTCGAACAGGCTCTGCTCGAAGAACCAGAGGCCGTGCCGGATCTCGTCAACGACCCGCGGTCGCTTGGCGCGGGTCTCATCGGTCTGCCAGAGCGTCGTGATCTGTTCGGCGAGTGCATCCTCGACGTCGCGGCGTCCGGGTTCGGAGAGCTGCGGGTCGTCGAGGCGATGGAGGAGCTCGCTGATCTGCACCTGGGCGGTGAGCACTGTGCGCCGGGTGGCCTCCGTGGGATGCGCCGTGAGAACGAGTTCGAGCGAGATGCGTCGCGCGGCGTCGCGCAACTGCGCGTCC
Organism: Acidobacteriota bacterium; assembly: GCA_023429845.1. Taxonomy (GTDB): domain Bacteria; phylum Acidobacteriota; class Vicinamibacteria; order Vicinamibacterales; family Vicinamibacteraceae; genus Luteitalea. The sequence goes on along the minus strand of JAEZCY010000010.1, from coordinate 7,187 downwards.
GTCACGCCGGCCGCCTGCAACTGGCGGAACGCCGCATCCAGGGACTCGGCCGCGACGCGGCGTTCCATCGCGTACTGCCGCCGCCGCCGGATGCGATGGTGTTGCTCGGCGAGGTTCGCGAGCTGGAAGTACAGGGAGAACGCCCGTACGAGCCGACCCTGCTCATCGATGGGCAGCTCGGCGACGATGGCCCGCACTGCGTCGAAGTCACCGGCGCGGGAGGTCTGCCGCAGGCGCTCTTCGTCGTCGTAGAGTGCCTGCCCTTCCTGTTCGAGGATCACCTGTCCGAGCAGGCGTCCAAGCAGGCGGATGTCCCGGCGAAGCGGGCCCTGCGGGTCTGGAACGGGCGGCGCGGCCACGGGCATGCGCCCATTCTAGGCCGCGATTCGCGGGCACCTGTGCTATTTGTGTCGTTCATGTCGCGAGACGCGCGGGTCTCCTTCGCGGATCGACCGCGACCGGAGGGGATCGCATGAGCGCCGACACGCGTGCGAATACGAGCGAGACGCCGATTCCGGCGTTCAGAGAGGTCATGGGGCATCCACGCCCGCTGTGGATGCTGTTCATGACGGAGTTCTGGGAGCGGTTCGCCTTCTACGGCATCCGCTGGGCGCTGGTCCTCTACATCGTCGCGCAGTTCCACGGGGGCAATCCCACCGGCGAGGAACCAGCGAGCCGCACCTACGGCGCGTACCTGGCGCTGGTGTACGCGGCCGCGATCTTCGGCGGGTACGTCGCCGACAAGATCCTCGGCTACCAGCGTTCCATCCTGCTCGGCGCCGTGATCATGGCCGCCGGTCTCTTTGCCATCGCGGTGCCCGACGCGCGGCTGTTCGAGTTCGGTCTCGCGACCATCATCGTCGGCAACGGGCTCTTCAAGCCGAACATCTCCACGATGGTGGGCAAGCTGTACACCCAGAGCGACCAGCGGCGCGACTCGGGATTCACGATCTTCTACATGGGGATCAACGCCGGGGCATTCCTGGCGCCGATCCTCACCGGCTGGCTCGCCGAGCAGGTGTTCGGCACCGCCAGCGCACCTGCCTACAAGTACGTCTTCATCGCCTCGGGCCTCGGCATGCTGGTGAGTCTCGTCTGGTTCTGGTTCGGCCGCGCCCAACTGAAAGGCATCGGCGCGCCGGTCGCCGGCCTCGAGAGCCCGACGACGGTGGCTTACGTTGCGGCGGGCTGCCTGCTGGCGATCCCCGTCACCTGGGTCCTGCTGGCGCAACTCGGCGCAACGACGCTGCAGTACGTGCTCACCGCGATGTTCGTCGGCCTGTGCGTGCTGCTGCTCGCCGAAGGCGTCCGCAACGGGCCGGTGGCCCGCGACAAGACGATCGCGATGCTGATCATCTTCGCGTTCAACGTGATGTTCTGGATGTTCTTCGAGCAGGCCGGCAGTTCGTTCACGTTCCTGGCCGACCGGATCGTCAACCGCGATTTCGGCGACTGGGTGTTCCCGGTGGCCTGGTTCCAGTCGGTGAACTCGATTGCCATCATCACCCTGGCGCCCCTGCTCGCGTGGACCTGGGTGAAGCTGGGGCCGTGGAACCCCTCGATCCCACGCAAGTTCGGCCTCGGTCTGGTGTTCAACGGCCTGGCGTTCCTTCTCCTGATGTTCGCGCTCTCGAGCCTCGTGAGCGCGGAAGGCACGATCCCTTTCTGGACCCTGTTCATGGTCTACGTGATCCAGTCGGTGGGCGAGTTGTGCCTGTCGCCCATCGGGCTCTCGATGGTGACCAAGCTGGCGCCGGTGCGTCTCGTCGGCTTCGGGATGGGAGGCTGGTTCCTGTCGACCGGGATCGGCAACAACCTGTCGGGGATCTTTGCCGGCTACGTGAGTGGCGAGACGGGGATGACGACGGCCTCGGCGCTCAGCGGCTACACCTTCGGCTTCTGGGCGCTGTTGATCTCCGGCGGACTGCTGCTGCTCGTCGCGCCGTTGCTCAATCGGCTGATGCACGGGGTGAAGTAGCGCACTCGCTTGCGCGTCGGGCGAGGCCCGACGCCTACGTACCTGCCGTATGCAGCCGCCGGGCCTTGCCCGGCGGTTGGCGCGACCTGAAGGGCCGCAACTCTACGTGCGCGCCTCGGCTGCTGGCGCGGCATAGCTCACGAACTTCCGCTCGTAGTCGAGCGTCATCCCGAACGGGAATCGCTCGTACGGCCAGACCTCGATCGCCGCCGGGCGTGCCGCCGGCGGAATCGCCTCCCTGAGCGCGTCCGCGATCGATTCGTCGTCGCCGGGCCCGCCGTCACGCGCGCGCTGCACGTGCATCGTGACGCGCCCATCGTCGAACGTGAGGCGCACGGCGCCCGTCAGCGCGTCGGCCGTCGCGTCGTCGGCGTAGACGGCGTCCTTGTAGACCGTCACGTGGGAGCCGTTGGCCAATGCCTCGCGCTCGCGTCCGCGCAGCAGCACCAGCCGGTCGGGCAGCGGGCCGGGCAGCCGCGCGCCATGCCGCTCGACGATCGCGCGCACGGCGTCGGGTTCGAGCAGGCGCGCCATGTCGCCGGTTTCGTACCGCAGCAGCGGAACGGGGAGCGCTGGGTCGAGCATCGACACGAGGAGACGCCCGAATCCTTCTTCGTCGGGGCGGTCGATCTCGACGTGGATGCGCCGATCGGCGTAGGTGAAGCACATGGGCAGGCCGTGACGGTTGCCTGCGGCACTCAGCAGGTCGTGCGCGAACTCCCGGTCCGCCGCTGCCAGGCGCCGTAGCGCCACGGTCGCCCGCGTTTCGTGGAACAGGTGCAGGCCCAGTTCGCCAACGCCCATCGACGACATGAGCCAGGTGCCGTCCTCGCGATCGGGAGAGAGCCCGAGGCGTCGCGACACGTAGGCCCTGAAGTGCTCGCCGAAGACCTCCTCGCCGACAACGACCTGCACGCGGTGACGATGCCAATCGAGTTGCCGTTCGCGCGCGTGGTCGAGAAGCCGTTTCAGGAAGAGCGGATCGGCCACGAGCAGCACCTGCGCGAACTCCGGGCCGAACGCGTCGACGAGCGCCGCGGCCATGTCTTCGCGCACGCTCGTCGTCGCCACGGTCATGCAGCGTGACCCGAAGGTGACACCCATCGGCAGGCAGTTGATGGCCAGCGTTGCGCGGGATCGCACAGCGAATGCGTCGTCGAGTGCCGCGTCGATCGCCTCGGCTCCGGCGGCTTCCATCTCGCGTGTGGTGAGGCCGAACGAGAAGCGGCCGCCGTGCCCGGAACTGGTGAGCACGGAGGCGAGCGACGCGAGCGGCGTCGTGGCGGCGAGTGCCCGCACGCCGAACCGTTCGAACGTGTTGTGCTTCGTCAGTCGCGGCAGCCGCGCGAAGTCGCGGGCGGTGCGTACGTGTGCCGCGTCGACGCCGGCCTCCTCGAGCAGCGCGCGGTACCAGGGCATGCTGGCGACCACGTCCTGGAACGTGGCGAGCAGGCGGCGCTCGACGTCCGGCGACACTCGAGGCGTGCGGTCCGGCGCTTCACTGGCCACGGGTCAGGCGGGGAATCAGGTGGGGTTCGAGTCCGACGAGGAAGTCGCGCAGCGCCGGCACCGCGTCGCTGAGGATCGCGCGATCGAACTCGGCGAGGTCCATCAGGTACGGCGCGACCATGCCGAAGTAGTCCGTCTCGGGCCCGACCTGCTTGAAGGGGAAGTGGTAGCGCACCACGAGACGCTGCAGCGAGCGCTCTGTGGCGGCGAGCCAGTGGGTGAACCCGCGCCGTTTCGATGTCTGGTACAGCGCCCGATACAGCGTCATGACGATCTCGCCGCCTTCACGACGCCGCTCGCCGGATGGCGACAGACCGCCCTCGAGCGCGTAGTGCCCGTCCCCCTTGCGGCGGTTGTATCGACGGCTCACCGCCAGTCGCGACACTTCCACGACCGGCACGCGCGGATCGGCAATGGCGGGATCGTGCACGAGCAGGCTGCAGTGGCCGTACATCGGCAGCCCATCGTCGCTGCGCCGCACCAGGCGCGCCGTCGCCACGAGCCTGTCGTCCTGGTCGAGGACGCCCAGGTGTACGGCGTGCTGATCGAAGACGTCGGTCTCGAGCCCGAGCGGGTAGTACTCGGCGGGGAGGAAGTGACGTTCGAGGCAGTAGACCTGATACCGCAGCGCGTAACTCTCGCTCAGGAGTTCGGGGATGTCATCCAACTCCAGGGCCTTGAAGTACGGCTTGGGCGGTGGCGCGGCACCCGCCAGGTCGCATGCCAGTGTCGTCATCGCGCTCCGATGCTCCAGCGCAGGCCTATTCGGGCCGTGCGTCCATTCTGTGGAATCACGTGCTGCACGTGCTGTGAACTTGCGGGGTCACTATATGCCACGTCGAACAGGTTCCGGACCGTGCCGACGAGCGTCAGCGAGCAGGTGAGCGGCTGCGTGAGCGTCACGTGCGCGGTCGTCGCGCCGTCCACCGGGAGGCCGCGGATGGTATGGCGCTGGCCGACGTACACGCCCTCGATGCCCACGTACGACCGCGGTCCCCAGGCTGGGATGGTGACGCGACCTTTGAACATGTTGCGCGGCGAGTTCGGCAGTTCCACCTCGGTGTCGCGGTCGATGGCGCGCTGCAGCGCATAGCTGGTCGTGGCCTGCCAGCCTTTCCAGAGCCGCATCTGCGCTTCGAACTCGAGGCCTCGCGCCCGCACCTCGCCCTCGTTGACATAGGTCGTCAGCAGCAAGGTCGAGTCATCAGGGGCTTGCGTGATGAGCCGGTTGGCGCGGTACCAGTAGCCGGAGAGCGAGGTGCGCAGCCAGTCGCCCGTGTAGCGTTCCCACACGAGTTCGTGGGTGTCGATCGACTCCGGGCGCAGATGCGTGACGCCCTCGCCGAAGTACACCGTGTTCAGTTCGTACGCGTTCGGGGCGCGGAAGGCGTTTCCGTACAGGTACTTGTATGACTGCGTGGAGGACGGCATCGCGATGAGGGCCGTGCGCGGCGTCACTCGGGTGAACTGCTCGTAGCCGTCGTAGCGCAGGCCGACGGTGCCGAACAGCCAGGGCGTCAGCTTGATCTCGTCCTGAAGGTAGAGCGCGGTCTGCTGCGATCGGCGATCCAGATCCAGAAAGGGTTCCTGCTCGCCGAGGAATCGCGACAACTGGTCCTGATGCACGTTGTCGATGAACTCCAGGCCCGCGGTGATCGTCTGTCGCGTGCCCACCGGCCGGGTGATGCGCGCACCGCCCGTCCATCTGACGCCGTTGACGCTGTTGAGACCGACGACGCGCTCCTGCTCGAGTCCGAACACTGAACCGGGCGAAGGGTACACGCCGTCGTAGGTGAACCGATCGAAGGAGCCTCGCAGCGAGAGGCGCGTGTCGCCGAACAGTCGCACCCACTCGGCGTCCAGCAGCGTGTGGCGATCGGTTGTCTGCTCAGGGTTCTCCTGGTCGTTGAACAGCGTGTTGAACGAAGCCGTGGGCACGGTGCGGCGGCGCGTGCCGTAGGCGGCCGTGACGCTCAGCGCCTTGTAGGCGAAGCGGCCATAGACCTGGCGCACGGCTTCGTCGTCGAGCCCCTCGGCGACTCCGAAGTTGGTCGCCGGGCTGTCGAAGGCGGGAAAATAGAGCCGCTGCATCCCGTCGCTCTGCTCGAAGGTGGCTGACACGGCCAGGTCGGCGCCGTTGGCGAACGCGTGTCCGACGCTGGCGCGAGCGAGTTGTGTGCCCAGCGTGCCCGCCTCGAGCGCGATGGTGCCGCCGTCCATCGAGGCGCCGCTCTTGGTGATCACGTTGACGACGGCGAAGAAGGCGCTGTCGCCGTAGATCGACGAGGCCGGTCCGCGGATGATCTCGACCCGCTCGAAGTTGGCCGGGTCCATGCCGAACTCGGCGCCGACCTCAGCCTGTCCGAACACGTTGTCGTTGACCCGATGGCCGTTCACGAGCAGCAGGATCCGGCTGTTGTAGTCGCCGGGCTTGCCGAAGCCGCGCACGCCCACCAGGCTGAAGTTCCGGTCGTCGCTGACGTACATGCCGCGCACGCTGCGCAGGATGTCGGCCAGCGTCCGGTAGCCGAAACGGGCAATCTCGTCGGCCGTGATGAACGACACGGACGCCGGCGCCTCGGTGACGGGCTGCAGGCGTTCCGACGCCCCGTACACCTGACCCGCATCCAGCTTCATCAACTCCTCGAGCGACAGGTCGGGGAGTGGCGCCTGAGCGGCAGCCGATGTGGCGGTGAGCAGCGTCAGCAGCAGCGACAGCGCAAGGCGTGCAGACGACAGTTGAGGCATGCGTGACAGTTCCTGACGTCGACGCGGCAGACGGCGCGGCGGTACGGCCACCGCGATGATGGAGCGCAGTGGCATCATGGTTCCCTCGAGAGCGCGAGCAGCCTGGAGCTGATCTGCAGTTGCGCGGCGCGCACGGCGTCCAGCGCGAAGACGAAGCGCAGCTGGCCCTGCTGCACGTGCAGTTGCGCGATCCCGCCTTCCGTCGTGAAGCCCTGCAGGTCGCTGACGGTCAGCACCGGCAGATGGCGCACCGCGGCGAGTGCCGCAAGCACACCCTGGCGCGGTCCTGAGACGTAGAGGACGTGGCAATGGCCCAGGCCTTTGCTGGCGGTCGGCTGCGCGACGCGGAGCTCGTGGCCGGCGACGACCCGGCCCTCCACCGCTTCCGTCAGGGCGGCGCCTATGGCTGGTGCATTCACCACGCACATCACCAGGGGGGCGTTGTCGGGCAACGCCTCGGCTGGCCATGTGGTGAACTTCACGAAATTGAACAGGAACGCCGCCCGCAGCGCAGCGCCCGTGACCTCCTGCGCGCCCGGCGCGCCAGGACGCAGCAGCACGAGCATCGCGCCAACGGCGAGGCACCGGACCAATCGCGAGCGACGTCGGGTCGTGCCCGTGCCGCTCATGCGGTCCGTACGGCCGCTGGCGGCCGCTTTCCGACGTGGCTCATGACCCGGTCGATTTCCTGCAGCAGCCGCGGGAAGGCGATCGGCTTGGAAACGTATCCATCGGCCCCCGCGGCCAGGAACAGTTCGCGATCGCCCTCGATGGCATGGGCGGTGAGGGCGATGATCGGCAGGTGGCCGCCGCGTTCACGCTCCGCGGTACGAATGACGCCAATCGCGTCGGGCCCGCTCATGACGGGCATCTGCATGTCCATGAAGAGAAGATCGAAAGTGCCGACCGCGAGCGCCTCCAGCGCCTCGCGGCCGTTTGCTGCCACCTGCAC
>JAEZCY010000379.1 GCA_023429845.1 Acidobacteriota bacterium | reverse complement strand
GAATGCGGGAACGCGGGAATGGCGAAGGCGGTCGGGAATGCGGAATGCGCGGATGCGGGAATGACGGAGGCGGTCGGGAATGCGGAATGCGGGAAGTTAGAGTCCCCGGACGTGGTGGAAGTTCAGTGAGGCCCACGGCGTAGACAACGTCGAGGGCCACGTGCGTCGTCCGGTGAGTTCTTTCTGGCGGAAGGACACACACAAGGAGGCGATGACGATGGCCAAGGCAAGGACGGACGACCTGGTCAAAGCGCTCGGTGCCGACGGCATCTCGAAGTCCGAGGTCCCACGTATCTGCGCCGAACCGGACACGACGGTGACCGCATTTCGGACGCGAATGCGGAATGCGGAATGCGGCAATGGCGACGGCCGTCGGAAATGCGGGAATGTCGAACGCGTGATCCGAGCGCGCCAAGCACTCGGCATTCCCGCATTCCCCGCATTCCCGCCTTACAGCAATGCTGACGCTACGCCGTGCGCCGCGAAAGCACTCGGCATTCCCGCATTCCCGCCTTACAGCATGCTGACGCTACGCCGTGCGCCCCATCAGAGCCGCGACCCGCTGCTCGGTCGGCGGGTGCGTGCTGAAGAGCGACATCAGCCCGCGACCACTCAACGGCTTGATGATGAACATGTGCGCGGTGGCCGGGTTGGCGTCCATCGGCACCTGTTTGCTGTAGCCCTCGATCTTGCGCAGCGCATTGGCGAGGCCGAGCGGCGATCCGGCAATCTCGGCGCCGGTCCGGTCCGCCACGAACTCCCGCGACCGCGAGATGGCGGCCTGGATCAGCATCGCGGCGAGAGGGGCCACGAACAGCCCGACGAGCAGGGCAAGCGGGTTGTTGCCTTCCCCGTCGTTCGAACGGGAGTTGCCGCCGCCGAAGATCGCGGCGAACTGCGCCATGCGCGCCACCATCATGATCGCTGCCGCGATGGTCGCCGCGACCGAGCTGATCAGGATGTCGCGATTCTTCACATGGGCAAGCTCGTGCGCCATCACGCCCGCGAGCTCGTCCCGGCTGAGCACGCGCATGATGCCTTCGGTCGCCGCCACGGCCGCGTGCTGCGGGTTGCGCCCGGTGGCAAACGCGTTCGGCGACTGGTCGGGAATCACGTACACGCGCGGCATGGGAAGCTGGGCACGCTGGGCGAGCTCTGCCGTGATCTGGTGGAGCGGATGCCCGGGACCCACTTCCTTGGCCCGGTACATCGCGAGCACCACCTTGTCGGAGAACCAGTAGGAGCCGAAATTCATCACCGCCGCGAACAGGAACGCGATGACGAGCCCCTGCTCGCCGCCCAACATCTGCCCCAGGTACAGGAACAAGGCGCTCAGGAGTCCGAGGAGCGCCGCCGTCTTCAGTGAACTCGTCATGGTCGTCTCAGTGTAGGGCGTTGTCGCCCATCTCCTACAATAAGACGCATGAAGCGCGTGATCGAGCTTACCGTCTGCCTGGCGCTGTTCTCGGCGGGCCCGGTGCTGGCGCAGGCCCGGCCGCAAACGCCGCCGCCGCCGCCCCCCGGAGTAGCCCCGCAGCCGGTCGGTCGGCCCGGGGAGACCGCACCCGCGAGTCCGAGTGCCGTCACACCGGCGCCGTCCAGGCAGGCGCCCGTGTCCTCCGCGCCCACCGCTCCGCCCAGCGCGCCGCGGCCGGCCTCTGCCTCAGCCGCGCCCACCGCCACATCGGTGCTGCCTGTCGAGCCGGTGCCGACGGAGGCACTCCTCGGGGTGCCGATACATCCGAGCGCGACGTTCCTGCGTTCCTACAATGCGGGTCAGGGTCAGCGCTACTACCTCTTCGGTTCGAATGCGACCTTCGCCGAGCTGGTGATGTACTACCGCACGCAGCTGCGGACGCGCGGCGACCTCGTGTACGACGAGCCGCCCGTGCACATGTTCGAGGTGGGTCGCTTCCGGGAAGAATCCATGGCGTTTCCCCCCGGAGTGACGGTGAAGGACTACACGTGGGGCGGCGGCAAGGGCTACCTCGTGCCAATCCCGGGCGCGAACCCGAGCCGCTACCCCACCGTCATCCAGGTCGTCCCGGTCGTCGCCAGGTAAGGAACGCGGGCCGTGAGGCCGGCGGGAGCCTCACCGCGGCTCACGGACATAGATCTCGCCGGCCTGACCGAATTCCTCGGCCTTTTCCTGCAGGCCGGCCTCTATGGCGTTGCCGGCTTCCAACCCGCGCGAGGCGGCGTAGTCACGCACCTGCTGCGTGATCTCCATCGAACAGAACTTCGGCCCGCACATCGAGCAGAAATGCGCGACCTTGGCGCCCTCGGCCGGCAGGGTCTCGTCGTGGTACGCACGCGCGGTCACGGGATCCAGCGCGAGGTTGAACTGGTCCCGCCAGCGGAACTCGAACCGCGCCTTCGACAGCGCATCGTCCCAGACCCGCGCCTGCGGATGGCCCTTCGCCAGGTCGGCGGCGTGCGCGGCAATCTTGTATGCGATGACTCCCGCCTTCACGTCATCCCGGTTCGGCAGCCCGAGATGTTCCTTCGGCGTGACGTAACAGAGCATCGCCGTGCCATACCAGCCGATCATCGCCGCACCGATCGCCGAGGTGATGTGGTCGTAACCCGGAGCGATGTCGGTCGTGAGCGGCCCGAGCGTGTAGAACGGCGCTTCGCTGCACCACTCGAGCTGCTTCTCCATGTTCTCCTTGATGAGGTGCATGGGGACGTGGCCGGGCCCCTCGTTCATCACCTGGACGTCGTACTCCCAGGCAATGCGCGTGAGCTCGCCCTGCGTCTGCAGTTCGCCGAATTGCGCCGCGTCGTTGGCGTCGGCGATGGATCCGGGACGCAGGCCGTCGCCAAGCGAGAACGACACGTCGTAGGCGCGCATGATCTCGCAGATCTCGCGGAAGTGCGTGTAGAGGAAGTTCTCCTTGTGATGCGCGAGGCACCACTTGGCGAGAATCGAACCACCGCGCGAGACGATGCCGGTCATGCGCCTGGCCGTCAGCGGGATGTAGCGCAGCAGCACGCCGGCGTGGACGGTGAAGTAATCCACGCCCTGCTCGGCCTGCTCGACGAGAGTGTCGCGGTAGAGCTCCCACGTGAGCTCCTCGGGGCGGCCGCCGACCTTCTCGAGCGCCTGGTAGATCGGCACCGTCCCGATCGGCACGGCGCTGTTGCGGATGATCCACTCGCGGGTTTCGTGGATGTCGCGGCCGGTGGACAGGTCCATGACGGTGTCGGCGCCCCACAGCGTCGCCCACCGCAGCTTGTCCACCTCCTCCTCGATCGACGACGACACGGCGGAGTTGCCGATGTTGGCGTTGATCTTCACGAGGAAGTTGCGGCCGATGATCATCGGCTCGAGTTCCGGGTGGTTGATGTTTGCCGGGATGATCGCGCGGCCCCGCGCAACCTCGTCGCGCACGAACTCCGCGGCGAGGCCCTCGCGCGTGGCGATGAAGGCCATTTCCGCCGTGATCTCGCCACGACGGGCGTAGGCGAGCTGCGTCACCGCCTCGTTCCCGGCGGCCCGGCGTCGTGTGCGGGTGCGAGCCGCCAATCCGGGGGGCATCTCGCGCTTCCACGACTCGAGCAGGAGATGTCGGGGCTCGTCCACGGTGCCACCGCGACGGTCGATCCACGCGCGGCGGAGCTGAGGCAGCCCCTCGCGGACGTCCAGCCCTTGCGGTCCGCTCGTGTCGTACACGCGAAGGGGCTCGTTGTCGCCCGACAACGTGATCTCGCGCATCGGCACCCGCACACCCTGTGCCCCTTCGACGAGCACCTTGCGCGAGGCGGGGAACGCGTCTTCGAATGTAAGCAGCGCGGGCGCGGCGGGCGTGGGGATGTGGGACACGTCTGACGAACTCCTTCCGGCCGGGCTCGAGAGCCGGCCCTTTCTTCGAACGCGACCGGTCGCGCCTGGCGGAGAAAGAGGACGTGCGTCGTGACGCTCCGCGCTCCCTTCGCCGGTATCAGCCGGCCCGCCTCCGCGCCTTCGGCGCTTCGGCGAGGCCGCCACAGCGTGCGTCAGGCACGCAAAGGCGGATGCAGGTTCCAAGGGTGTGATCTCAATCCCGTACAGCCGGATACCCCTGGCGGACGGGGCGATCATAGCCGGAATCCCTGGTACCAGGGTGCCGGGGCGCGGGCAGGCCGGGCACCGACTCCCGTTCTGCCTTCCTCGTTCCGCCGATCTACCCTGTCGGCTTGATGCCCGACCTCGCCTCCCTGCCCATCGACGCGCACATCGGGAGCGTGCTCGCACACCTGCGCGTGCACCGGGCCGTGATCCTGGTGGCGGCTCCCGGCGCCGGGAAGACGACTCGCGTGCCGCCGGCGCTCGCAGCGGAGGGCCGGGTGCTGGTGCTGCAGCCGCGGCGTGCCGCCGCGCGCGCGCTCGCTCGCCGGGTCGCAGAGGAACAGGGCTGGACGGCAGGACGGGAGGTCGGCTGGCACGTCCGCTTCGAACCGCGGTTCACTCGCGACACCCGAGTGTTGTTTGCCACCGAAGGCATCCTCACGGCTCGGCTGCAGCAGGACCCGTTGCTCGACGACTTCACCACGGTGGTGCTGGACGAGTTCCACGAACGCAGCGTGCACGCGGACCTCGGGCTGGCTCTCGTCAAGCAGGCCTGGCGCGCACGCGACGACCTGCGCGTGGTGGTGATGTCAGCCACGCTCGACAGCGAGCCGGTCTCGCGCTTCCTCGGGGGCTGTCCCGTCATCGACGTCCACAGCGCGCCCCATCCCCTCGACATCTCGTACGCCCCCGACGAACCACTGCCTCGGGTGGTCGGGCGACTCCTCGTCGAGACGGCCGGCAACGTGCTGTGTTTCCTGCCCGGCGCGAGGGAGATCGACGACGCGATGCGGGCCACCCGTGACACGGCCGCGACGCACGACGCCGAGGTGTTGCCACTACACGGCACCCTGCCAGCCGACGCTCAGGACGCCGTTCTCGCCGCCGGTCCGCGCCGCCGCGTGATCCTGGCGACCAATATCGCGGAGACATCGGTCACGGTGCCCGGCGTCTGCGCGGTCGTGGATTCGGGCTGGCAGAAGGTCGCACGGTACGACGCGACACGCGGAGTCGATGCGCTTCGTACGGAGCGCGTGTCGGCCGATGCCGCAGACCAGAGGGCCGGCCGGGCCGCGCGGCTCGGGCCGGGTGTGGCGGTGCGGCTCTGGCACGAGCGCGACAGACTGCGGCCGTTCCGCGAGCCCGACGTCTCGCGCGTGGACCTCGCGCCCGTGTTGCTGGCGATCCTCGCGTGGGGCGGCGACGTCGATCGCTTCGAGTGGTTCGAGGCGCCGGCCGAGGAACGCCGTCGTGAGGCGATGCGGCTGCTGACGCGGCTCGGCGCGGTCGAGCGCGGACTCACGCCAGTCGGACACCAGCTGGCGCGCCTGCCCCTCTCCCCTCGGCTCGCCCGCATCGTCGTCGAGGCACGCGGTCATGCGGATGCGTGTGGCCTTGCGGCGCTGCTGTCGGAAGGGCGCCTGCCCACGCCCGACGGCCGAACGACGACGTCGGACCTGCTGTCGCTGCTGCCACAGGCGGCCGCGGTTCCGCACGTTCGCAACGCCGCCGTGGCCATCGAGCGGACCGCACGCGCGGTGCTGTCACCGTCGCCGACACCGCAACCGGAGCCGCGCGCTTTCTCCGAGGAGCATCTGCGACGGCTGGTGTTGGCCGGCTTCCCCGATCGCGTGGCGCAGCGCCGGGTGGCAAATGGGGACGCCCTGCTCCTCGCGTCCGGCACGGGCGCGAGGCTCGCGGCGACGAGCGGTGTGCGGGACGCGGAGTACCTCGTGGCGCTCGAGGTGCGGACGATCGAAGGACGTGATGCAGTGGTGCCGCTCGCCAGCGCCGTCGATCGCAGCTGGCTGACACCCACGCACGAGACCCGCACGGTGTGGGTGGACGCCGCAGGGCGGCTGCGCGCGTCGGTCTCGCGGTGTTACGACGCGCTCGTGCTCCGCGAGGTGGCAGACGACGTCCGTCCGGAGGACCACGAGGCGCTGGCTGCCGCCTGGCTCGAGGCGCCTCGACGCGACGACGACACGCAGCTGCTGCGTCGCGTGGCGTTCTGTGGTGCCGCGGTCGCCCTCGATGAGCTCGTCCGGGAGGCCGCCGCCCACGCTCGGTCGCTGCACGGGATCGACATCGCGTCGGCGCTGCCGTGGGACATCCGTCAGCGCATCCTGACCGATGCGCCCGAGCGGCTGCCGCTGCCGAGCGGCCGGACGACGAAGCTGACGTATGAGGAGGACGGCACGGTGCGCGCCGCGGTGAAGCTGCAGGAGCTGTTCGGGCTCGATGAAACACCGCGGATCGGACCGCGCCGCGAACCGGTACTGTTCGAACTGCTGGCGCCCAGCGGCCGGCCGGTGCAGACGACGCGCGACCTTCGCAGTTTCTGGACGACGACGTATGCCGACGTCCGGAAGGAGCTGCGTGGCCGCTACCCGAAGCATCCGTGGCCGGAGGACCCATCGACAGCGACGCCGACGCATCGCGCCACCCGGCGCCCCTAGGCCCCCTGTCCGGCGGCGCGCGCAGAGGTCGCGCCGGGGGCGCGCCGGAGACGGACCGCTGGGCGTGCGGAGACGGACCGCTGGGCGTGCGGTCCCTACCTTATTCAGCGCGACGAAGCACGAAGCACTTCAGGTAGTAGGTTTCAGGCACGCTGAGGAGCACCGGATGGTCGCGTGCCTGCATGCGCTTCTCCACGACAACCACCGGCACCTGGGCGTCGGTTGCCGCCGAGAGCACGATCCCGCCGAAGGTCCCCTCGTCCACGTGCGCCGAGCACGTGCAGGTGATCAGGTGCCCGCCCGGCCTCAGCAGCCGAAGCGCCCGCAGGTTGATGTCCTTGTAGCCGCTGATGGCCTTGGGAATCGCGCCCTTGTGCTTGGCAAAGGCTGGCGGGTCGAGCACGATCGTGTCGAACCGCTCATCCGCGCGCTCGAACTCGCGCAGTGCGTCGAACACGTTGTTCTCGCGCGCCTCGACGTTCGTGAAGCCGTGGCGGCTGGCGTTGGCGGTGATGGCCGCGACGGCATCGGCAGAGGCATCGAGCGCGATCACGTGGTCCACATGCGGCGCCATCCGCAGCGCGAACCCGCCCTGATAGCTGAACGCATCGAGGGCGCGCCCTCGCGCATACGACGCGGCCGCGGCGTGGTTCTCGCTCTGGTCGAGGAACAGGCCCGTTTTCTGCCCGCGCCACGGGTCCACCGCGTAGGTCACGGCGCCTTCGCGCACCTCCACCCGCTCCGGCACCTCGCCGTACGCGAGCACCACCGCCTGTGGCAGCCCTTCGAGCGTGCGCACCTTCGGGTCGTTGCGCAGCAGCACGCCGCGCGGCCGCACCAGTTCGACGAGCACCTCCACGATCAGGTCACGGTGGGCGTCGGTGCCCTGGGAGAGGGTCTGCACGACGAGCACGTCGGCGTATCGATCGACGATGAGCGACGGCAACAGGTCGGCCTCGCCGTGCACGAGCCGCATCGCCGTCGCATCGAACTGCAGGCGGTCGCGCACCGCGAGGGCGGCCGTCAGGCGCGCCCGCCAGAAGTCACGGTCCACTACCCGCGCATCGCGCGTGAGCATGCGCAGGGTGATCTGCGACTCCGTCGAGCAGAGGGCGCGGCCGAGCAGGGCGCCGCGGCCATCTCGCACCTCCACGACGGCCCCGGGGTCGGCGTGCAACTCCGAGACGTCGGAGCGGTAGATCCAGGGATGGCCCGCGCGCACGCGGTCCGCCCCCTTGCGGGTGATGGTGGCCGAGTGCGGACGGGCAGGTGCGGGAGTGGAGGGCATGGGGGCTGTGGGCGGATTCGGGCCCGATCCGTATAGTACAATCCGCATCTATGCGCGTGGCGCTCGGCGCCGATCATGCGGGCGTCCGGCTGAAGGACGCCGTTCGCTCCCAGCTCGAATCGAAGGGGATTGTCGTCAAGGACGTCGGCACCGCCGGTGAGGCGTCGGTCGATTATCCCGACTACGCCGTTGCCGTCGGACGTTCTGTGGCAGCCGGCGATGCCGATCGCGGGATCCTGGTGTGCGGCACCGGCTTCGGCATGGCCATCGCGGCCAACAAGATCGACGGTGTGCGGGCGACGGCGGTCGTGGACGTGGACGGGGCGCGGCTGGCGCGGGAGCACAACGACGCCAACGTCCTCGCGCTGGGGGCTCGCGTGACCACACCGGACCTCGCGCTGCAGATCGTCGAGACGTTCCTCGATACCAGTTTCGCCGGTGGCCGCCACCAGCGGCGCCTCGACAAGATCGCCGCGATCGAGCACGGTCGCTGCACGCCCTGACTCGAAGGCTGACTCATGCTCACGCACCTCTCGCCCCTGCTCCTGCGCGCGCTCGCGCAGGTGGACCCCGACATCGCCAAGGCCATCGCCGACGAGACCACCCGGCAGAACGTCGGCCTCGAGCTCATCGCCTCCGAGAATTTCGCGAGCGCCGCCGTGATGGCGGCGGCGGGCTCGGTGATGACCAACAAGTACGCGGAGGGCTACCCCGGCAAGCGGTACTACGGGGGCTGCGAATACGTGGACGTCGCCGAGTCGCTGGCCATCGACCGGGCCAAGGCACTGTTCGGCGCCGAGCACGTGAACGTGCAGCCACACTCGGGCGCGCAGGCCAACACGTCCGTGTTCGTCTCGTACCTCGAACCCGGTGACACGATCCTGGGCATGAACCTGGCGCACGGCGGCCATCTCACGCACGGACACCCGCTGAACTTCTCCGGCAAGTTCTACAAGGTCGTCCCCTACGGCGTGCGCGCCGAAGACGAGCGCCTCGACTACGACGAGCTGGAGCGCCTCGCACACGAACACCAGCCGAAGCTGGTCATCGTGGGCGCGAGCGCCTACTCTCGCGTCATCGACTTCGAACGCATTGCCGGCGTGGCAAAGGCGGTCGGCGCCCGGATGATGACCGACATGGCGCACATCGCCGGACTGGTGGCCGGCGGCGTCCACCCGAGCCCGGTCCCGCACAGCGACTACGTCACCACCACCACCCACAAGACGCTGCGTGGCCCGCGAGGCGGGCTGATCCTGTCGCGTGAGGCGCATGCAAAGGCCATCGACCGCGCGGTGTTCCCGGGCGTGCAGGGCGGCCCGCTGATGCACGTGATCGCGGCCAAGGCCGTGTGCTTCAAGGAGGCGCTGGAGCCGCAGTTCCGCGCCTACCAGGCGCAGGTCGCGGCCAACGCGCGGCGACTGGCACAGTCGCTGCGCGACGTCGGCTTCCGCCTCGTGAGTGGCGGCACCGACAACCACCTGATGCTCGTCGACGTGTTCTCGAAGGGGATCACCGGCAAGCAGGCCGAGGCCGCGCTCGGGCAGGCCGGCATCACCGTGAACAAGAACGCGATTCCGTTCGACAAGAATCCGCCGATGGTCGCCTCGGGCATCCGCATCGGCACGCCTGCCGTGACCACGCGCGGCATGGGCGAAGCGGAGATGGACCGCATCGCCGACCTGATCTCGTCGGCGCTGCAGCGCTGCGACGACGACGCGGGGCTGGCGACGATCCGCGGCGAAGTGGAAGAGCTGTGCCGGGAGTTCCCGCTCTACCCGCCCCCGGCCTGATCGACGGCGTCCGGCGCGTCCTCGGACCCGGGGGCGCGTTGTCCAGGGTGCTCGACGGCTTCGAGCCGCGACACAGCCAGCAGCAGATGGCCGAGGCCGTCGCCCGCGTCGTCACGGGGGGCGGCGTGCTGCTGGCCGAGGCTGGCACCGGCACGGGCAAGACGCTCGCATACCTCGCGCCGGCCATCCTGTCGGGCCGCAAGGTGCTGGTGTCGACCGGCACCCGCAACCTGCAGCAGCAACTGATCGACAAGGACGTCCCGCTCCTGCAGAAGGCGCTGGGGCCGTTCCGCGCCACCTGCATGAAGGGACGCGGCAACTACCTGTGCCTGCATCGCTTCGAACAGGCGCAGCACGACGACCGTCCGCGTGACGACGGGACCCGCGTCGCCATGACGTTGATCGAGCACTGGGCTCCCCGCACGCAGACGGGCGACCGCGCCGAGCTTTCGGACCTGCCAGAGGATCTGCCGTTCTGGCACACAATCGCCGCCACCACGGAGAACTGTCTCGGCAGCGAATGCCCTCGCTACAGCGATTGTTTCGTGACGCGGATGCGGCAGGAGGCCGCCGACGCGGACGTGGTGATCGTCAACCATCACCTGCTCTGCGCCGACGCGGCCGTCCGTCGCCATTCGTTCGGGGAGGTCATCCCCGAATGCCAGGTGGGCATCATCGACGAGGCTCACCAGCTCGAGGACGTCGCGACGCAGTACTTCGGCGTCACCGTCAGCAACTTCCGGGTCGAACAGCTCGTTACCGATAGCGCGGCCATACGCGCCACGCCGCTCTTCGTGCCGGCGGCCGAGGCCGAGGCCGTGGCACGCGCCATCGAGCTCGTTGCCACGACATCACGCGCCTTCTTCCTCGACCTGCAGACTCGTCGGCCGGGGGTGCACCAGGGCGCGGAGCCCGGCGGCACGCTCTTCGACGAGCGGCTCCGCGTGACGGGCGACGTGCTGGCCGACGCGGCAGGCGAAAGCGGCCTGCAGCTGATCGACGCGCTCACCGCCCTCGAGGAAGCGCTGGCGCTCCTGAAAGAGGCGCCCGAAGACCTCAGGGCCATCGCCAAGCGTGCCGGCGAGGTGCGCGACGACGTGCGGTTCCTGCTGCGGGCCGAAGGCGAGGAGTACGTGTACTTCCTCGAGATCCGCGGGCGCCACGTGGCGCTGCGCGCCGCTCCCATCGACGTGTCGCACATCATCCGCGACGTGCTGATCGATCGGCTGCCCTCGCTCGTGCTCACCTCGGCCACACTCTCGATCGGTGGATCGTTCGGGTACGTGCGCGCACGCCTCGGAGTGGGCGACGCGCTCGAGGTGCGCGTGCCGTCCGAGTTCGACTACCGGACGCAGGCCCTCGTCTATCTGCCCCGACGCATGCCCGACCCGCGGACGCGCGACTTCGCCAACGCGTTCGCCGACGAGGCGGCGCAGCTGCTCACGGCGAGCGAGGGGCGGGCGTTCCTGCTCTTCACCAGCTACGCGGCCCTGCGCGACGCGCATGCCCGACTGTCGTCGCGGCTGCCCTACCCCATGCTCGTGCAGGGCAGCATGCCGCGCGGGGTCCTGATCGAGCAGTTCCGGAAGACGCCGAATGCCGTGCTCTTCGGCACGTCCAGCTTCTGGCAGGGAGTGGACGTGGTCGGCGATGCGTTGAGCTGCGTGATCATCGATCGCATCCCGTTCGCGTCGCCTGCCGATCCCGTCGTGGCGGCGCGCATCGAGGCGCTGCAGCGGCGCGGCATCGATGCATTCGCCGGCTTCCAGGTGCCGCTCGCGATCCTCGCGCTCCTGCAGGGTGTGGGACGCCTGATTCGGCACCGGCAGGACCGCGGCGTCATCGCCCTCCTCGATCCGCGGCTGCAATCGATGGGCTACGGACGACGATTCCTCAATGCGCTGCCGCCGGCTCCCGTCACGCGTCGCCCCGAGGACGTCGTGAGGTTCTTCACCACGGAACGCTGACCCGCGACCGCGCCACGCCTCGCTCGACGCTTACCTGTCGCCTCGGCGGTGCATCGCCGCCGGCCGACGTCTTCGACAAGGCGGCGGCACTCAGCCCGTCCGGCACGCGACGCCGGAATCCCGCCGCTGTCACGCGCGCATCGGCGATCAGGACGACCGACGGATGCAGCTGACGACGATCGGCGTGTGCTCGCCCGCGAGCAGTGCCGCTCCCGACTGCGGATCGATGTCGGGCTCGATGTTGCCTGGCGCGCGGCTGTAGGCCACCGCGGCATGCATCTGCTCGAGCGCCGTCGGAGCCGTCACCGTGCACGGGCGATCCTCCACGGGCGCCATCACGTGCTCGCGACCGCTGACGTGCCAGAACCCCAGCGCATGACCCACTTCGTGCGTCACCGTCGCGGGACGAATGCGCGTGCCGGGGCACCCGCCGCAACGATTCAGGTTGAGGACGATGCGACCGGGGTTGCCGGCAAGCCGCGCGGTGCCGCAGGTGTCACCCCTCGGGTCCTCGGTGAACTCCACCGTGATCCATCCGGCGCGTTCCGGATTGTCGCGGCCGGTTTCCACATCGGCCACCTGCAGCGCTCCGCCGCTGAACTCCGGCACCGCAGACCGGATGGCCGCCATCACGGCGGCGATCGTTGCGGGATCGACGTCGCGTCCGGCGTTGTCGATGGTGCGAATGTAGATGGACGGGGGCCGCGTCAGGCGGCGCAACGGCTGCAGTTCTGTCGGCTGCTCGGTCGAGTTGCGCACCAGTTGACGGTAGAAATCGATCGAGAAGGGTGCGGCCAACAGCGGCAGCATGTCGATCTGGACGCCCGCGCGATCCTTCGCGTAGTGCAACCAGAGCGTCCGGTCTACATGCCCTGGCGCCACGACATCGACCCGGTAGGGCGTGACCGCCGGATTCGTGTCGCTGGTGTAGCGGAACGTGCCGTCAGCGGCACTCTGTGCCGGCGCACCGCCGGCAAACGTCAGGGTGGCGCCGTTCACCGGCGCGCGCGTGCCGCTGGCAATCACCCGCCCGGTGACGGCGAATGCAAACGTCGGTGCTGGCGGAGGCGTGGGAGCAGGTGCGGCGACCGGCGGCGTCGGCGCCACCGGGCTCGTCACCCCGCCATTGCCGCCGCCTCCACATGCGGTGACGCTCATTGTCGCAAGCAGGAGCGACACGGGGCGCATGTGAGAAAGGGACATTCGCCATTGTCGAGCTGTGTGCAGGCGCAGTCAACAGCCCTGATCGCGGGGCCGGCGGCCCGCCCGTCAGAGACGTTCGGCGTTCGGCGTTCGACGTTCAGCGTTCGACGTTCAGCGTTCAGCGTTCGCGTCGGGCAGTTCCTACTGCGCCTGGCGACGGCGGAGGTACACTCTTCGGACGGACGTCCGTTCGTCCCGGAGGAACCAATGTCTCTACTCAAGTTCGCGGCGCGCGTGGCGATGGCCTGCCTGCTCGCGCTCGCATTCGTCGTGGCCGGCACACCGGCCGATGCCCAGACCACCGGCACCATCAAGGGCAAGGTCGTGGACGGCAAGGGCAAGCCTGTCGAAAAGGCCGTGGTCACCATCGAGTTCAAGGGCGGCACGAACCAGGTGCGCGAGGTGAGGACGAACCGACGGGGTGAGTTCATCCAGGTCGGCCTGCAGCCTGGCCCGTACTACGTGGTCGTGAAGGCCGACGCCGGACAGGCGGCCGATCAGGTGCAGGTGGGCCTCGGCACGGCTCCGGAGTTGAACTTCACGCTCGCGCCGGCGGCAAAGGGCATGTCGGAGGAAGAGTCCGCGTTCCGGAAGCTGTTCGACGAGGGCGTCCAGGCCTCCGGCGCGCAGAACCACGACGCGGCCATCGCGAAGTTCGAGGAAGCGGCGAAGATGCAGGCCGACTGCTATGCCTGCTACATGAACATCGGCGTCGCGCACTACGAGAAGAAGACCTTCGACAAGGCCGAGGCCGCGTTCAAGAAGGCGGCAGAACTGCGTCCGGAAGATGCAAAGCCGGTCCAGTTGCTCGCCGACCTGTACAACAGCACGGGCCGCCGCGAGGAAGCGGCAGCCATGGCCACCAAGGCGGCCTCGCTCGGCGCCACCGGGGCCGGCGGATCCGCGCAGGACAGCTACAACCAGGGGGTGATCCTCTGGAACGCCGGCAAGATCGCCGAGGCGAAGGCGCAGTTCGAGGCGGCCCTGAAGGTGGACCCGAACTACGCCGAGGCGAACTACTGGGTGGGCATGGCGCACCTCAATGCCGGCAACATGCCCGACGCCACCAAGTACTTCGAGAACTACCTCAAGCTCGCACCGGACGGGGCACTCGCGGCGCAGGCCAAGGGCATCCTCGATTCGATCAAGCCGAAGTAGGTGGACACCTCCGCGCTGGACGCCGGCCTCGCCGGGCGGCTCGCCGCCGTGAAGGCACGCATCGCCAGCGCCGCGACACGCAGCGGACGGCCCCCAGAGGCCGTCCGTCTGATTGCCGTCAGCAAGACGTTCGGTCCGGACGCGGTCCGCGCGGCCCATGCGGCCGGGCAGGTGGAGTTCGGCGAGAACCGGGTCCAGGAAGCCTTGACCAAGCAGGCGGCACTCGCCGACCTGCCACTCCGCTGGCACCTGATCGGACATCTCCAGTCCAACAAGGCCAACAAGGTGCCCGGCGCGTTCGCCTGCGTGCAGTCGGTGGACAGCGTGGACCTGCTGACCCGCCTGTCACGCGCCGCCGTCGCCGCCGAGCGCCTCCTCCCCGTCCTGATCCAGGTGGACCTCGCCGGCGAAGCCACCAAGTCCGGCGCCGACGCCGACACCGTCCGGGCGATGCTCTCCCGCTCGGGTGACCTGCCCGGGGTCAGCGTCCAGGGGCTGATGCTGCTCCCGCCGTATGAGGACGATCCGGACCGCGTCCGCCCGTGGTTTGCACGTCTCCGCGCCTTTCGCGACACCCTGCTGGACGAAGGCGTTCCCGCCGAGGCGTTACGGGAACTGTCGATGGGCATGTCCCACGACTTCGAGGTCGCCATCGAGGAAGGCGCGACGATCGTTCGCGTCGGCTCGGCGATCTTCGGCGCGAGAGGCTGACCCGAGCCCGGTTCTCGTCATCGCAGGTCGGAGAACCGTCATCGCGCCGGGCCCGGGCCGGGCAGACCTACAGTTGTGGTCGCGAAAAGCTGATACATGGGGCGTGGCACAGCTTGTGCCCTCCCACTTGAAGCATTCGCAGGAGCCCGGTCAATGAAAGTAACTCCCCTCGATCTGCGTCAGACCCACCTGTCCACCTCCCTGCGCGGGTACGACCGCGAGGAGGTGCGCACGCTGCTGTCCGATGCGGCTGACGACTACGAGGCCGCGCTGCGCGAACTCGATCGGCTCCGCCAGGACCTGCAGAAGGTCGAGACCCAGCTCGGCGAGCATCGTGACCGCGAGGCGAACCTCCGGAACACGCTGCTGACGGCACAGAAGGTAGCCGACCAGATCCGCGAGAACGCCGGCAAGGAAGCCGACGTGCTGATGCGCGACGCCGAGACCCGGTCGGGCGGCATGCTGAAGGATGCCGAGACCCGTTCGGCGTCCACGCTCAAGGAAGCGGAACTGCGGGCGAGCGAATCCGAGGCCAAGGCGCGCGCGATCATCGAGGGCGCGCACCTCAAGGCGACGGCGGAACTTGCCGACGCGGCCAGCCGCTCGCAGGCGACGATGCGCGAGGCCGAGACCCGCGCCGAAGCCGTCGTGCGAGAGGCGGCCAGCCGTGCCCGCTCGACGCTGAACGAGGCCGAGACCCGCGCTCAGGCAACGGCGACGGAAGCGGAGACGCGCGCGCAGGCCCTGCTCACGGACGCGCAGCTGCGTGCAGACGCGGTCTGGAAGGACGCGCACATCCGCGCCGATGCCATGGTGAAGGAGGCGCAGGCCCGTGTGGACGTGCTGCTGCAGAAGGCCAACGCGCGGCTCGACGAGCTCGAACATGCGGTGAGCGAGATGCGCCTGCGCAAGCGCGACGTCGAGGGCACCCTCGAGCAGTCGATTGCCTCGCTCACCTACGCGCTGGAGTTCGTGCGGACCCAGGACGCGCGTGACGACAAGATCCGCAAGCTGCGGCCCCGACAGGCCGACTCCGTCGCCGACGCGCCACGCGCCGCTGGCGGTGAGACGGCCCTACTGGGCTGACACCCGCCCCTCATGCTGCGTCATCTCGTCCGCCTCGTCGTGCTCGCGCTGGTGCTCCACGCCATCGTCCGCGTGGCGCCCGAGTTCTGGCATTACCTGCAGTTCAAGGACGCGGTCCTCGAGGCCGCGACATATGCCGGCCGCCAGACGCCCGAACAGGTGCGCGACAAGGTCGTGAGGCTGGCGGCTGAACACGGCGTCCCGGTCAGTCAGGCCGACGTCGCCGTCTCCCGACAGGGCGATGCGACGCTCGTCTGGACGGCGTGGACCGCGCAGTTGGAGTTCCTGCCGACGCGGTTCTACCCGTACGAATTCGTCGTGGACGTGGAGGGCCGCCCGCAGCGGTTCGCGAGCGTGGCGGCACCGTAGAGAGGTCGGGTAATTGGGAATTTGAAATCTGAAATTTCCAATTACAGAGTTCTATTCGATCTGATCCCCGATGCGTGACCAGCGCGTCTTGGTGACGAATCCGGTCACCACCGAGAAGAGCTGCTCGAACCCCGGGCGCTCGTAGTCGGCGGCCTCGCTCTCGAACGACCAGTACACGACCACCGCGCGCCCCTTGACGTACGACTGTGGCAGGAAGCCCCAGTAGCGGCTGTCCTGGGAGTTGTCGCGGTTGTCGCCCATCACGAACAGATGCCCGTCCGGGATCGTCACCGGCCCGTACGTCTCGCGCTTGTCGTAGGCGGTCATCTCGCCGTCGGGCCGCGGTGGCAGCAGGTAGTGCACGTACGGCTCGTCGAGCGGCGTGCCGTTGATGTGGACCTTCTTGTGCCGCAGCTCGAACGTCTCGCCGGGCAGGCCGATCACGCGCTTGATGAAGTCGCGCTCCGGTTCTTCCGGCGACTTGAAGACGACCACGTCGCCCCGGCGGAAGTCGCGGATCGGCAGCACTGGCCCTTCGAACGCCGCGGGCGCGAACAGGAACTTGTTGACGACCAGGTGATCGCCGATGAGGAGGTTGTTCTCCATCGATCCCGTGGGGATCTTGAACGCCTGGAAGCACCACGTGCGGACGAACAGCGCCAGGATGACCGCGATGGCGATCGACTCGAAGTACTCGCGTGCGGTGGACTTCGGGGGCGCCGCGGCCAGCGCGGATGGCGCGTTCATGCGTCGGTGCCCACCTTGAGCACGGCCAGGAAGGCTTCCTGCGGAATCTCGACGCGCCCGACGCGTTTCATGCGCTTCTTGCCTTCCTTCTGCTTCTCGAGGAGCTTCCGCTTGCGCGAGATGTCGCCGCCATAGCACTTGGCGATGACGTTCTTGCGAATGGCCTTGACCGACTCGCGCGCGATGATGCGCCCGCCGATCGCGGCCTGGATCGCCACTTCGAACATCTGGCGCGGAATGAGTTCACGCATCTTCGCGGCCAGCAGACGGCCCCGGCCGTACGCGGTGTCGCGATGGACGATGATCGACAGCGCGTCCACGGCCTCGCCGTTGACCAGGATGTCGAGCTTGACCAGCGGTGAATCCCAGTAACCCGTGACGTGGTAGTCGAGCGACGCGTAGCCGCGCGACACCGTCTTCAGCCGGTCGTAGAAATCGAGCACGACCTCGTTGAACGGCAGTTCGTAGGTGATGACGACGCGGCCCGACGTCATGTACTCGATGTTCTTCTGCTGCCCGCGCTTCTCCTGGCACAGCTGCAGGATGCCGCCGACGTACTCGGCCGGCGTGATGATCGTCGCGGTGATGATCGGCTCCTCGAAGCGCGACACACGCCCGGCCTCCGGCAGCTTCGACGGGTTGTCCACCTCGTGCACCTCGCCGTCGGTCGTCGTCACGCGATACTGCACGCCGGGGGCGGTGGTGACCAGGTCGACGTCGAACTCGCGTTCGAGCCGCTCCTGCACGATCTCCATGTGCAGCAGCCCGAGGAAGCCGCAGCGGAAGCCGAAACCGAGCGCCGCCGACGTCTCCGGCTCGAAGGCGAACGCCGCGTCGTTCAACTTCAACTTCTCGAGCGCGTCGCGCAATTCCGGGTACTGATGGCCTTCGACCGGGTAGAGCCCGGCAAACACCATCGGCTTCATCTCCTGGAAGCCCGGGAACGCTTCCGCGGTCGGCCGCGACGCCTCGGTGATCGTGTCGCCGATCTGCGCATCGCCAAGCCGCTTGATGTTGGCGATGACGAAGCCGACCTCGCCGACGCCCAGGCTCTCGACCGGCTGCGGCTTGGGCGAGAAGATCCCGACCTGATCGATGTCGTACGACTGGCCGTTGATCATCATCGTCACCTTCATGCCGGCGCGGATGGTGCCGTCGATGACGCGGATCTGCACGATGACGCCGCGGTAGGCGTCGTACCAGGAGTCGTAGATGAGCGCCTTGAGCGGTGCGTCGGCCGATCCCGAGGGCGGCGGCACGCGTTCGACGACGGCTTCGAGAATCTCGCGGACGCCGACGCCTTCCTTGGCACTGGCGAGCACGGCGCCATCGGCGTCGAGGCCGATGATCTCCTCGATCTGGCGCCTGGCCTCGTCGGGCATCGCCCCCGGCAGGTCGATCTTGTTGATGACCGGGATGATCTCGAGGCTGTTGTTGGCCGCGAGGTAGGCGTTGGCGAGCGTCTGCGCCTGCACGCCCTGCGACGCGTCCACGAGCAGCAGCGCGCCCTCGCACGCCGACAGGGACCGCGTCACCTCGTACGAGAAGTCCACGTGCCCGGGCGTGTCGATGAGGTTGAGGACGTACTTCTGGCCGTCCAGGGCGATGTAGTCCAGCCGGACCGAATGCGCCTTGATGGTGATGCCGCGCTCGCGCTCGAGGTCCATGCTGTCGAGCACCTGCGCCTCCATCTCGCGGGCCTGCAGAGCGCCCGTGAGCTCGAGGAAGCGGTCGGCCAGCGTCGACTTGCCGTGGTCGATGTGCGCGATGATGGAGAAGTTACGAACGAAGCGCGGATCCATGAAAGCCCTTTATTGTACCGCGCTCGAAATAATCCCCCACACGTCAGGTAGGGACCGCCGTCCCGGCGGTCCGTCAGCGAAGACGGACGGGCTGCGGTGCGCAGACGGCCGGCTGGCGGTACGCACACGGACGGCTGGGACAGCCGTCCCTACCTGCGTGGGCTAACGCTGATCCCGGGGAACGAACCGCTGCGGGTAGGTCGGGCCGGTGTAGTCGGCGCGCGGACGGATCAGGCGGTTGTTCGCGAGCTGCTCGAGCACGTGCGCCGTCCAGCCCGAGACCCGGCTGACGGCGAAGATCGGGGTGTAGAGGTCGATGGGAATACCCATCGTGTAGTACGTGGATGCTGAGTAGAAGTCCACGTTCGGGAACAGCTTCTTCTCGCCGGTGACGACCTGCTCGATCCGCTGGGAGATCGCGAACCAGCGCGGGTGGCCGACGCGCTCACCGAGTTCCTTCGACATGCGCCGCAGGTGCGTCGCGCGTGGATCCTCGGTGCGGTAGACGCGGTGGCCGAAGCCGGGGATCTTCTCCTTCCGTGCGAGCTTGGCGCGCACGAAAGCCTCCGCCCGCTCATCGCTGGCGTCTTCGCCGAGGTCGAGCAGCATCTTCATCACTTCGGCATTGGCGCCGCCGTGCAGCGGCCCCTTGAGCGTGCCGATGCCCGCGACCACGCCCGAGTGGACGTCGCTGAGCGTCGCGGCGCACACGCGCGCGGCGAACGTGGACGCGTTCAGCTCGTGGTCGGCATGGAGAATCAGCCCGATGTCGAAGGCCCGCACCGACGTCGGGTCGGGCCGGTCCCCCTTCAACATGTAGAGGAAGTTCGCGGCCTGTCCGAGCGCCGGGTCGGGGGCGATGAGACCGCCGCCCTGCAGCATCCGGCCGTAGCTGGCCACCAGCGTGCCCATCTGCGCGGTGAGGCGCACGGCCTTGCGATAGTTGGCGGCCGCGCTGTTGTCGGCCGCATCCGGGTCGTAGTGCGACAGCGCGGAGGTCAGCGTCCTGAGGACGTCCATCCCGTCGGCCGGCGGCAGGCTGCGCATCAGGCGGACGACGCCATCGGGAAGGGCGCGCGCGGCGGCAAGCTGCGAGTGGAGGTCGCCGAGTTCGGCACGCGTCGGCAACCGGCGATGCCACAGCAGGTAGCAGACTTCCTCGAACGTCGCCGATTGCGCGAGGTCGTGAATGTCGTAGCCGCAGTACGACAGCACGCCGCGGTCGCCGTCGATGAAACAGATGGCCGACGAGGTCGCGACAACGTCCTGGAGGCCCGCTTTGGCTGCAGTGCTCATGGCCGCCTCAGCATATCAACAGCCGTTGAACGCGTCGGGCCAGGGCCACGCGTCGGGCAAGGGCCCGACGCCTACGTGCGGGGTGAGCGTCAGCCGACGATGATCCGCGCCTTCGCGGTGACGGCGCCGCGGTCGGCAAACCACGTCACGGTTTCGTGGACGAGGTCGAATTCGATCTCGAACTCGCCGGGCCCGTCGAGTGCGACATCGACGACGTAGGTCTGGGAGTGCTGCGGAGGCAGGAAGCCGCGGAGCTCGGTGCGCGGGTTGTCGAAGGCGACCATCTCGACGCCGGTCCCGGTGACCCGTCGCACGTGGAAGCCGAGACGCGTCGGCCTCGGCGGCGCACTGCTCCAGATGGTCGTGCCGCGGTTGGCGACCTCCACCCTGAAGCGCGCAGGGGTTCCGCCCGGCACGCCAGCGCGTTCCGGTTCGGCACGCAACTCGACGCGGTACGCATCGTCCCAGAAGCCGCGTGGCGGCCCACCCTTCCGATACACGCCATTGAACGAGAGGGTGAGGCCCCACGCCTCGAGCGAGAGGCCGGCCGCGGTCATCGCCCCGTTCCACTCCTCGAGCGTGTGCACGTTCTCGTTGATGCCCGCATCCTTCTGCGCGTCGCCGAAGGCCTGCTTCTGCGCGTCGTTCTCGACATACGGCTCCACGAAACCGAGCAGGCCACCCGGGCGAAGCATGCGCGCGATGTTGCCGACCAGTCCGTGGAGACGGGTCGAGTGATGCATGACGTTGAACGCCGTGATCACGTCGAATGCCTCGTCGCGGAACACCGGCTCGTGCATGTCCACGTTGATCAGCGCGTACGGCGGCGCCACGTCCCGGTAGACGTGCGCGATGGCGAGATGATCGGTGATGTCGAGGGCAACGCACGCGAAGCCACGCGCCGCGAGACGGGCCGTGGACCACGTGCCGTCGGCTCCGAGATCCAGGAGCCTGAACGGGCGAGCCGGATCCCGGGAACCACGTTCCAGAGTCGCACGCGAGAGCTGATCCACGATGAGATCGAACTCGGCGGCGAAGCGGGCAACGTTGACGAAGTAGCCGGGTTGCTGGAAGTGCGGCAGCTCGTTGGCGTACGGCAGGGCGCGGTACGCCTGGCGCAGCTGCAGGTCGTCCACCGCGGCCGCTGCGCCGCCGTGGCGCCAGCCGCCCAGTTCGGGCGACTGCTCGACCGCGGCAACCGAGCGCCGCTCGCTCACGACCTCGGGATGCTCGTCGGCCGTCGTGATGCGGAGCACGTCGTCCTGGTAGACATGCGTCGCGCCACAGCCGCGACAACACACCCGCCGAGCCGAATCGGCCGTCGGCTCGACGGCCCACGCCGTGCCGGCGCACGCCGGACACCGCAGCAGCGGAATCAGCGTCCGGAGGTTGTCGTCTATGAGGGCGTCGTGGTGCACCAAACGTCCTCGCGCCCCGGCGGCCGACGCGCTACTCGCCTGCGGTCTGCGTGCTGAGCTCGGCCTCGTCGCCGCCGAACTGCTGCAGCAGCGACATGCCGCCGGTGTAGAGGAACCCGACCTGGAACAGGACGAGGAACGGCAGGGTGCCGTAGATCCCGTGGGCGAACGCGTACAGCACGGTGCCCGTGAAGTAGAGCCCCAGCGCGACTTCCACCAGGGGCTGCCACAGCATGATCTGGTGGTACTTCTTGCCGACCCAGTCGTCCTGCCTGCGCTCGACGCCGTGCTTGGGGGTGCGCACGAACTCGCTCTGCCGGCCGAGCAGCGCCTCGAGCACGGCCCGGGTGTTGTTGACCGACAGCCCGATGCCGACCGCCATGAGCAACGGCAGGTGCTTGAGGCGGGTCGTCCAGTCCTGGGGATACGTCTGCTTCTGGCAGAACGCGTAGAAGTTCACCACCGAGAAGGTCGCGGCGAAGAACAGCGGGATATCGATGAGCAGCATCTCCGACCAGCCCATGTTGTAGCGCACGTACATGGAGGGGAACAGGAGGATGCAGAGCGCCACCATCAGCAGGTAGTTGAAGTTGGCGCTGAGGTGGAAAAAGGCTTCGGCCTTGACGCGGAACGGCAGGTCGGCGGCAAGCAGCTGCGGCAGGAGCTTGATGCAGGTCTGAATCGAGCCCTTGGCCCACCGGTGCTGCTGCGACTTGAAGCTGTTCATCTCCACCGGCAGCTCGGCCGGGGTGACGACGTCCTCCATGAAGACGAAGCGCCAGCCATGCAGCTGCGCACGGTAGCTGAGGTCCAGATCCTCGGTGAGCGTGTCGTGCTGCCACCCGCCTGCCGTCTCGATCGCCTCGCGGCGCCAGATGCCGGCGGTGCCGTTGAAGTTGAAGAAGCAGCCCGCACGGTTACGGCTGCCGTGTTCGAGCACGAAGTGCCCGTCCAGCATGATCGACTGGATGGCTGTGAGCGTGGAGTAGTCCGCGTTGATGTGGCCCCAGCGGGCCTGCACCATGCCGACCTGTGCGTCGCCGAACTGCGGGAGCGCCCGGCGCAGGAAGTCGGCCGGCGGCACGAAGTCCGCGTCGAAGATGGCGATGTAGCGGCCGTCGGCGACAGCCATGCCGGCCTCGAGTGCGCCCGCCTTGAAGCCGGTGCGGTCGATGCGGTGCAGGTGATGGATGTTGAAGCCCTGGAGTTGCCACCGACGGACGGCCAGCGCCGCAACGTCCACGGTTTCGTCCGTGGAGTCGTCCAGCACCTGGATCTCCATCAACTCCTTCGGGTAGTCCATCCGGCAGACCGCGTCGATGAGCCGGTCCGTCACGTACATCTCGTTGAAGATGGGCAACTGGATGGTCACGACGGGCAGCGGATCCAGCTGCGGCCTCGGGCCTGGCACGTGGTCGGCGTACCGCTTGTACCAGTACACCATGACGTACCGGTGCCAGCCGTAGAAGGCCAGGATGCTCAGGACGAAGAAGTACGCCGCGAGGATCGCGAGTTCCGGGAGGGTCATAGGCGGCCGGGCACGGTATCTCTACAATTCGTGTTCGGACACACGAAGTGGTCAGGGTACATTGATCGAGCGTTGACCGTCAAACCACGGCCGAGTCAAGCAAAGACAACGAAGCGTCAGTCGTGATACCCTAGCAGGTTCGTCCCCGCAGGCCGGTTCAGGCCCGCAGCTCCATCCCATGCACGCCACGACTCTCCGCGCTCTCGAGTTCGACCTGATCGCGGCCGTGGTGCGTTCGTACGCCGTCACGCCGGCGGGAGCGTGTCGCCTGGAGCAGCTGACGCCGTCGGTGGATCCGGTGAAGGTCGCCGACGCGCTGGATCTTACCGGGGAAGCGCAGCTCCTGCTGCAGGACCACCAGACCCTGCCGCTTCGAGCCGGCGAGGCGGTCGCCGGCGCCGTCGACGGGCTGGCGATGCAGGGGCATCCGCTCGAGCCGATCCGGTTGCTCGCGCTCGCCGACTTCTTCGACTCCGTGGATCGCACCGCGGCGCTCGTGGAGCGCGCGGCCACCCGGCTGCCGGCACTGGCCGCCGTTGCTCGTCGCACCTGCCGTTTCTCGGACGAGAACGCACGCGTGCGCAAGGCGATCAGCCAGCATGGCGATGTCGTGGACGAGGCGAGCCCCGCCCTGTCGTCACTGCGCGACAAGCTGCGCCGGCAACGACAGCGGCTGCGCGGCACCCTCGAGTCGTTCCTGCGCGGACGCGACACGGCCAAGTACCTGCAGGAGCAGGTGGTCACCGAGCGCAGCGGCCGCTACGTGCTCGTCGTCCGTGCCGAGCACCGGAACGCGATTCCCGGCCTGATTCACGGCGCGTCGGCGAGCGGCCAGTCGCTCTACCTCGAGCCGCTCAGCACCGTCGAGGTCAACAACGACATCGTCGCGCTGGAGGAGCAGGAGGCCGAAGAGGTCCGGCGCATCCTGCTGGCGCTCACCGACGGATACCGCGCGCGGGCGGCCGATCTGCAGAAGACCCTCGACGCGGCGACCGAACTCGACGTGATCCAGGCGCGGGCGCGCTTCTCGATGTCGTTCAACGGCGTGCGGCCGGGCCTGTCGCACGATGGCCGTCTGGAGTTGCGGCATGCACGTCATCCGCTGCTGATCCCGGCGGTGACCAGGCGCCTGCCCGCCAGCGAAGGGCGCGTGCCCCGCGAAACCGAGCCCGTGGCCAGCGACCTGCTCGTGGTTCCGCCGTCGACGGTGCTGGTGATCACCGGGCCCAATACCGGCGGTAAGACGGTGGCGCTCAAGACGGCGGGCCTGGCGGTGCTCATGGCCCAGGCGGGCATCTTCGTGCCGGCCGAGGCCGGCTCGCGGCTGCCGGTGTTCCGGAGCGTGTTTGCCGACATCGGCGACGAGCAGTCGATCGCGGCCAACCTCAGCACGTTTTCCTGGCACATGACGTCCATCGTGTCGATGGACCGCGCCCTGAAGGTTCCGGCGCTGGTGCTGCTGGACGAGGTCGGCAACGGCACGGACCCGGTCGAGGGCGGCGCGCTCGGAGTGGCAATCATCGACCACTTCCGGCGACGGGGTGCGCTCGTTGTCGGGACGACGCACTACGAGACGATCAAGTCGTACGCCACGGGCACGCCGGGCGTGACGTGCGCCGCGTTCGGCTTCGAGTCCGAGACGTTCGCCCCGACCTACCGGCTCATCTACGGGTCGCCCGGCGGCAGTCTTGCCTTCCAGATCGCCGCGAGGCTGGGCATGCCGCGGCCGGTGCTCGAAGCCGCCGCCGCCTGGCGCAACGAGAACGATGCGCGACTGTCCGAGCAGATGGCCAAGCTCGACCGCGAGCTGCAGTCGCTCGACCACGAGCGCCGGCTGGCCAGTCAGGCCCGCGCGCAGGCCGAGGCCTCGGAGCGCCAGCTGCGAGCACGCGAGGACGGGCTCCGCGAACGGGAGGCGCAGTTCACGCGCAAGCTGGAACAGCGGCTGAACGAACAGCTGCGGGACGCGCGGGCCGAGGTGGACAAGGTCGTGGCCGACCTGCGGCAGCAGGCTGCCGCACTGGAGAAGAAGCAGCAGAAGCACCTGGCCGCCCTCCCCACCGGTGTGACGGGCGACCTGCGTGTGTCTGCACGGGCGGCACTCGACGCCATCGCCGACCGTCTGCGGGAGGGCGCGTCGCCTGGCGGTGACCGGAAAGGCGCCGCGTCTGCCGGTGCCATGGTGGGTCCGCCTGCCGAAGCTGTGGCGGGAGGAGCGGGCGTCGCCGCGAAGGTGGGAGACCGGGTGACCGTCGGGCCGCTGAGCCTGCACGGGGTGGTGACGTCGTTGTCGGGCCGCGACGCCGAAGTGGATGTGAACGGCAAGCGCATGCGGGTCAGGCTCGGTGAGCTGCGCCGGGTGGGCGGTGCGCCGACGGCTCCAGCGCCGGCAGTGACCGTGCGCCTCGCGGCGAGACCTGAGAAGAGCGGCACCGGGGCCGACCTCAACGTGATCGGCTGCACCGTAGACGAGGCGATCGATCGCGCGGACAAGTTCCTGGACGAGGCGGCGATGCAGGAGCTGCGCACGGTGCGCGTCATCCACGGTCACGGGACCGGACGGCTCCGGCAGGCGCTGAGCGGCTACCTCACGGGCCACCCGCTGGTGTTGCGGGCCGCTCCGGCGCCAAACGAGATGGGCGGCAGCGCGGTGACGCTGGTCGAGCTGAAGGAGTAGGGACGGCCGGTGCGCTACCCGCGCGAGCTCATCGACCAGATACGGCACGCGTCCGACATCGTGCAGGTGGTGCAGGAGTACGTGCCCCTGCGCCGCGCAGGTGCCACTTACAAGGGCCTGTGCCCGTTCCACGGCGAACGAACGCCCTCGTTCACGGTCAATCGTGACAAGGGGTTCTTTCACTGTTTCGGGTGCGGCCAGGGCGGGGACGTGTTCAAGTTCGTGGAACTCCAGGAGGGTGTGGGGTTCCAGGACGCGGTCAAGCGCGTGGCCGCCCGGTTCGGCATCGTGCTCCCGGAAGCTCCCTCCTCGCCAGAGGCGCACGCGGAGGAGGCGGAGCGCGAATCGCTGTTGAAGGCTCACGAGCTCGCGCGCGCGTACTACGCCGAGCAGTTGACGGGCCCGGCCGGCTCGGCGGCCCGCGACCTGCTGAAGCGGCGGGATGTTCGCGACGATGCGGTCCAGACGTTCGGGATCGGGTACGCGCCCGGGTCGCGGCAGGCGCTGATCCGGTATCTCGGGTCGCAGGGGTTCTCGCCGCAGCAGTTGGTGCGGGGCGGGCTCGCGCTCCAGCGCGACGATGGCAGCGTCGTGGATCGGTTCCGGAACCGTCTGCTGTTTCCGATCCACCGGGAGGGCGGATCGGTGGTGGCGTTCGGCGGGCGGGCGATGACCGAGGACCAGGTGCCGAAGTACCTGAACTCGCCTGAAACGCCCCTGTACACGAAGGGACGGGTGCTGTACGGGCTGCATTTGAGCAAGCACGCCATCAGGAAGGCCGGCGCCGTCGTATTAGTGGAGGGGTACTTCGACGTCGTGCAGGCCTGGCAGGGCGGCGTGCCGCAGGTGGTGGCGTCGAGCGGCACGGCGCTGACGCAAGCGCAGGCGCAGACGCTGAGGCGGTTCGCATCGAAGGTGGTGCTCAACTTCGACGCCGACGGCGCCGGGCAGAATGCCGCGGTGAAATCAGGGGATCTCCTCGTCACAGAGGGGTTCCAGGTGAGCGTGGCCCTGCTGCCGGAGGGCGAAGATCCCGATACGTTCGTGCGGCGGCATGGTGGCGCCGCCTACGGGATCCAGGTCGAGCAGGCGCGGCCATACCTCGACTTCGTGCTCGACCGTGCGGCGGCGCGGCACAACGTGAAGGATTCCACCGGACGCGTCGCGTTCCTGAACGAGATGCTGACGGTGGCAGCGCGAATCCCGGATGCGCTCGCGCGCGATCAGTTCGCGGATCGACTGTCGGTCCGCGCCCAGGTCGGCGAGGACACGATCCGGCAGGAGATTCGCAAGGCGGCAGTAACGAGGCAGGTGGAACTGTCTCCAGCCGCGCGGAGGTCCTCCGTACCACTCAGCTGGGCGGAGCGGGACCTTATTGTCGGCCTGCTGACAACGCCGGACGAGGCGCTGTCGGCTGTGGGGGCGCTCGAGGAGGCCGACCTCGGGCACATGCGCACCGAACGGTTGTTTCGTCTGGTGCAGAGCATCGACGTGCAGGACCCGGACCAGCTGCCGGGCCAACTCCTCGCACGTCTCACAGAAGAGGAGCGCCGGTGGGTCACCGGATTGACGATGAGCGGGGAGGCCGTCCAGCCGGCCGCAGTGTGCGTCGAGGACATCCAGAGGCGACGGCTGAAAGCCGATCTGGTCGCCCTGAATCTCGAAGTCGACGCACTGCAGGGGCCGCCAACGGCGGAGACCAGCGCACGCCTGCGGACCCTCCAAAGGCGAAAGCTCGAGCTGGCAAAACAGCTGGAACAGACCGAGGACCTGAAGTGACAATCGAAGAACGTCCCGCAACGCCGCGCGGGGGCCGCCAGGGCGACGTGGCCATCGAAGACAAGTACGACGAAGTACGTCACCTGATCGCAATCGGCAAGGAGAAGGGCTATCTCCTCTACGACGAGGTCAGTGAAGTGCTCCCGGCCGACATCACCTCGTCGGCCGAGGAACTCGAAGACCTGTTCAGCACCTTTGGCAACGCGGGCATCGAAGTCGTCGAGTCCGAGCAGAAGTACCGCGAGGACAAGATGCTCGACCGCCCCGACACGGGCGACGAGCCTGAGCTCGATCTCACCCCGGGTGCGCTCGACAAGACCAACGACCCGGTGCGCATGTACCTGCGCGAGATGGGCACGGTACCGCTGCTCACGCGCGAGGGCGAGGTGGAGATCGCCAAGCGCATCGAGCGCGGCAAGCTCGCCGTGATCAAGTCGATCTCGCGGACGCCGACGGTCGCCAAGAAGATCCTCGAGATGGGTGAGCAGCTGAAGGCCGGCCAGCGCACCATCCGCGAGATCGCGATCTTCACGGACGAGGAGGTCACCGAGGACCGCCTCGAGGAGCGCGCCAAGGAAGTCCTGCGGCAGATCGACACGGTCAAGAAGGCCATCGGGGCGTTCAAGACGGCGGAAGCCAAGTTCGGCACCCTGAAGAAGGGCAAGACCAAGGCCGAGCTGAGCAAGTGGCGCAAGGCCCGCGGCTCGATGCTCCGCAAGCGCGTGCAGATTTCCAAGGCCATCCGCCGCATCGAGTTCACCGAGGCGGTCAAGCGGCGGCTGATCGAGGAGATCAAGGAGCAGGTCGAGGCGGTGCAGAAGCTGCAGCGCGAGGCCGACCACATCGAGCGACAGGTCAACCCGACGGCGAAGGGCCGCAAGCCGAAGCTGAAGGAGGAGGAGAAGAAGGTCCTCCTCAAGAAGCAGAAGGACCTGCGCGCGGCCGTGCAGCAGATGTCGGCCGACCTCGAGGAGACGCCCGAGCGCCTACGGCACACGCTCGAGACGATCTACCGCGGCGAGATGCAGGCCGAGCAGGCCAAGAAGGAACTCGTCGAGGCCAACCTGCGCCTCGTCGTCTCCATCGCAAAGAAGTACACGAACCGCGGCCTGCAGTTCCTGGACCTGATCCAGGAGGGCAACATCGGCCTGATGAAGGCCGTGGACAAGTTCGAGTACCGTCGCGGCTACAAGTTCTCGACCTACGCGACGTGGTGGATCCGGCAGGCCATCACTCGCGCGATCGCCGACCAGGCCCGCACCATCCGCATTCCGGTGCACATGATCGAGACGATCAACAAGTTGATCCGCACGTCGCGCGCCCTGGTGCAGGAGCTCGGGCGCGAACCCACGTCCGAAGAGATCGCGCAGCGGATGGACATCCCGGTCGCCAAGGTGCGCAAGGTCCTCAAGATCGCGCAGGAGCCCATCTCGCTCGAGACGCCGATCGGCGAGGAAGAGGACAGCCACCTCGGCGATTTCATCGAGGACCGCAACATCGTGTCGCCGGCCGAGGCCGTCATCAATCTGAACCTGAAGGAGCAGACCGACGACGTGCTGAAGACGCTGACGCCGCGCGAGGAGCGCGTCATCAAGATGCGGTTCGGCGTCGGGGACGGCAGTGAGCACACGCTCGAGGAAGTCGGCCAGAACTTCGCCGTCACTCGCGAGCGCATCCGCCAGATAGAGGCCAAGGCCCTGCGCAAGCTCCGGCACCCGTCGCGCAGCCGCAAGCTGAAGGCGTTCCTGGAGGGACGCTCGTAGCACGGCCGCAGCGTTCCCACCGGCCCGTGCAATGCGGGAAGGCGAATGGTAATGCGGGAATGCGGGAATGCGGGAATGTCGAGAACGCGGGAACGCGGGCATGCGGGCATGCGGGCATGCGGGCATGTCGAAAGCAAGAAAGGGCGCGCTCGCCGAGCGCGCCCGTT
>JAEZCY010000328.1 GCA_023429845.1 Acidobacteriota bacterium | reverse complement strand
GTAGTCGTCGAGCGTCCGCGGCCGCAGGCCCGCCTCGTACTGCGCCTCCTCGTCCGCGCCGCGTCCGCTCACCGTGCGCGGATCCTGCATGCCCGCCCCGTCGCCGCTCATGCGCGCGCCAGCCGGCCGAGCGCCTGCCGCAGCGCCTCGTCGAACGTCGCATCCGGATGGGCCTTCAACACGTCACCAAGTGCTTTCTCGACCCCCGCGCGCTGGTATCCGAGGTTGACGAGCGCCGACAGCAGGTCGGCGCGCACCGCGCCGCCAGGCGTGCTCGCCTCCGGAGACACGGCCAGCGCCGCGGGCAGGCGGTCGCGGAGCTCCAGCACGATACGCTCGGCGGTCTTCCGTCCGATTCCCGGGATCGTCGTGAGGCGCGCCGGCTCGTTTCCCTGCACCGCTGCCACAAGGTCGCCGGGGGCGATCCCGGACAGCACCGCCAGGGCGACCTTCGGGCCGATGCCGTTCACGGAGATGAGCCGTTCGAAGATCTGCTGCTCGAGCGCCGTGAGAAAGCCGAAGAGCGCGATCTGCTCCTCGCGCACGTGCGTGTGGACGCGGATCGAGAGCTCGCTCCCCACCTCGCCAACGCTGCCGTAGGTCGAGAGCGGCACCTGCACGTCGTAGCCGACGCCCTGCACGTCCACGATCAGCCGTGACGGATGCTTCTCCAGCAGCCGCCCGCGCAGTGCGGCGATCACCGGTGCTCCAGGTCCTCCGGCCGCACCTGGCGCCAGCTGGTGACGCGGCGACCCCGCGCAAACGGGGACGCGCTGGGCTGGGGCACCGGCGTGGACGCCGCATGCGCGTGACACAGCGCCACGGCAAGCGCATCCGAGACGTCGAACGGCGTCGGTGGAGCCGCCAGCCCGAGCAGCAATGTGACCATCTGCTGCACCTGCGGCTTCTCGGCCCGGCCGAAGCCGACGATCGCCCGCTTCACTTCCGCGGGCGCGTACTCGACCACGGGCAACCCCAGCTGCGTCGCGGCGAGCAACATCACGCCGCGTGCGTGCGCCAGGGCGAAGGCGCTGCGGGTGTTCAGCCCGTGGAAGAGCGACTCGATGGCCACGCAATCAGGCCGGGTTTCGGCCAGGCGGGCGGCGAGTTCGCGATGGAGGACCTGCAGCTTCTCGGGAAACGCGCTCCGGGCGGGCGGCACGATGGCACCACTGCACACCAGCGCGTAGCGTGCGCCGCTGGCGTCGATGCAGCCATACCCCGTCCGCACCGACCCCGGGTCGATCCCGAAGATCTTCACGCCAGAGAAGCCTCGATCTCCTTCTCCTCGATGTCGAAGTTCGACCACACCTGCTTGACGTCGTCGTGGTCGTCGAGCGCGTCCATCAGCTTCAGCATCTGCTGCGCCGTCTTGCCCTCGAGCTTGATGGTGCTCTTGGGCAGCATCGCCATGCCCTGAGCGCTGGCGGGCTCGATCGAGAGCGCCTTCACGGCCTCGAGCACCGCCTCGTAGCCGGTGACGTCGGTCGTGATGCCCCACGCGTCGCCATCGTCGCCCATGTCTTCGGCGCCCGCCTCGAGCACCGCCGCCATGAGCTGCTCTTCGTCGGCCTTGGACTTCTCGACGACGATGTAGCCCTTGCGCTCGAACATCCAGGCGACGCTGTTGGTCTCGCCGAGGCTGCCGGCGTTCTTCGTGAGCAGATGACGCAGCTCGCCGACCGTCCGGTTGCGGTTGTCGGTGAGCGTTTCGATGATCACCGCCGCGCCACCCGGGCCGTAGCCTTCGTACGTGATCTCGTCGTAGCTGACGCCCTCTTCCTCGCCCGTGCCCCGTCGGATGGCCCTGGCGATGTTGTCGTTGGGCATGTTCACCGACTTGGCTTCGGCGATGACCGTCCGCAGCCTCGGGTTCATCGCGGGGTCGCCGCCGCCGTTACGAGCCGCGACGGACAGTTCCTTGATGATGCGCGTGAAGATCTTGCCGCGCTTGGCGTCGAGCGCGCCCTTCTTGTGCTTGATCGTGTGCCATTTCGAGTGGCCGGACATCGCGTGGGACTCCTCGGCAGTTTCGTCGAAAACCTCGGGATCTTAGCATGCCGCCCCCCGTCATCACGGCTTGCGGGCGATCAGGAGCCAGACGTCGGCGCGGCGGTCCCACTCGGCTCCGCGGTAGTCCCCGAGCACGGCCTCGATGCCGAAACCGGCCCGCTCGAGGCGGCTGGCGATGTCGGGCAGGGGCAGCGTCCGGAACCGGATCGTGAACGGCGTGACCTGCCGGGACGCACCGCGGCCTTCGACGTACTCCTGCTCGAAGGTGGTGAGACGCTTCTCGCGGTCCTGGCGCACCGTCTCGCGCAGGGTGACTGGCAACCCGCGCGGGCCCTCGGGGCTGAAGAACACCACCTTCCGGGTGTACTCCCGCCATCTCGGCACGTCCGGCACGAGATCGATGCCGAAGACGCCGCCAGGCTCGAGCACCCGCCATGCCTCCTTCATGGCGCGCGTCAGCATCGCGTCGCTCAGCAGTGACTGGAGGAGTCCGTACGGCGCCATCACGAGCCGGAAGCTGGCATCGGCAAACGGCAGACGCGTGACGTCGCCACGCGCCAGGGGCGGCGGAGCGGTACGCGAACGCCGCGCGCGGGGACGCACCCGACGGAGCATCTCCTCGGTGTAGTCCACGCCCCCGCAGTCGGGGCCCGGGGTGGGGGGAGGGCCGGTGAGCCGTCCCGGGCCG
>JAEZCY010000260.1 GCA_023429845.1 Acidobacteriota bacterium | reverse complement strand
GCGGGCGATATTGGAGACTTCCTGCGTCTTCAGCTGCGTGTACGCGATGTTGGACCCCGGGGGCGTCGTGATCACGACGTTGAACTCCGAGTTGTCCATGATGGGCATGAACCCGCCGCCGATCAGGCCCATTGCCGGCAGGGCGATGGCGCCGATGAAGGAGGCAATCGTCAGCACCACCATCGCGATCCGGTGCCGCAGCGCCCAGCCGATCACCGACTTGTAGCGCTCGGCCTGCCGGTCGAACCACCGGTTGAAGCGGTCGAGGCCGCGCGAGATGAAGCTGCGCTGCTCCATCGGCACGTGCGGGTCGGGCCAGTACGCCGACAGCATCGGGTCGAGCGAGAAGGACACGAACAGCGAGACGAGGACCGAGCTGGCAATCGTCAGGGCGAAGGGCGCGAACCACTGCTGGGCCAGCCCGCCCATGTAGCCGATCGGCACGAACACGACGACGATCGAGAACGTGGTCGCAGCCACCGCCAGCCCGATCTCGGAGGTGCCCTCGCGCGCCGCCGTGTAGTGGTCCTTCCCCATCTCGACGTGCCGCACGATGTTCTCGCGGACGACGATCGCATCGTCGATCAGGATGCCGATGGCCAATGACAGCCCGAGCAACGACATCGTCTCGAGCTTGAAGCCGAACATCAGCACGGCGATGAACGACGCCAGCACCGACACGGGCAGCGCCAGCCCCGTGATCACCGTCGACCGCCACGAGTTGAGGAAGAGGAACACGGTGAACACCGTGAGGAGCGCGCCCTCGATGAGCGCCGACTGCACGCTGTCCACCGAGGCTTCCACACGGGATCCGGCGTCGCGAACCAGCTTCAGCTCAACGCCAGGCGGCAATGTTTTCTGCACGTCACGGATTCGCTCGACGACCGCGGCGCTGACCGTCGTGGTCGAGGCGTTCGTGGTCTTCTTGACCTCGATGCCGACGGCGTTGCTGTCGTTGTAGGCGGCGCCCGTCCGCGGCTCCTCGGCGCCGTCGTAGACGCGCGCCACGTCGGCGAGCCGCACGATGCGCCCGCCGGACTGGTTGACGACGATCTGGCCGAACTCGGCCGGCGCCTGCAGCCGGCCGCGGAGGCGGATCGTGCGTTCGTTGATGCTGCCCTGCAGCCGGCCCACCGGCACCGCAAGGTTCTGCGACTGGAGCGCGCCGACGACCTGGCCAACGCTGACACCGGCCGTCTGCATCGCCGTCGGGTCGATCTCGACGGTGATCTCGCGCTCGATCGCGCCGACCACCAGCACCTCGGCCACGTCGCGGATGCCGCGCAACTCGTTGGTCACGCCGGGGTCGGCAATCTGCGTCAGCTGTGCGCCGCTCAACGTGTCGGAGATCAGCGCCAGCGTGACGATCGGGAAGTCGTTGGGATCGAAGCGCTTGAGGATCGGCTCCTCGATCTCCAGCGGCAGCTCGTTGCGGATCTCGGAGATCTTGTCGCGGATCTCCTGCACCGCCTCCGCCGGCTCCTTGCCGAACTCGAACTCGGCGATGATGACGCCGAAGCTGTCGAGCGCCTGCGAGTCCATCTTCTTGAGCCCGCTGATGCTCGAGATGCCCTCCTCGATCGGATCGATGAGGTCGCGCTCGACCTGGTCGGGTGATGCGCCCGGGAACGGCAGCGACACCGAGACGATGGGCGGATTGATCTCGGGAAACTCGTCCACCTCCAGCTGGAACAGTGCGAAGGTGCCGAAGACCACGAGCGCCAGCATCGAGACGATGGTCACGATCGGCCGCTTGATGGCGAAATCGGAGATGAACACGGTGGATTCTCCTTACGGGTGCCGGGGACCGGGCACGGGGTGCGGCGTGCCGGCGCCTCTCCCGGCTACTGCGTGGGTGCCGCCTCAGCCGCCGCTGGCGTCTCGGCCGGAACGGGCTGCGAGCGGTCGATGACGCGCACCTGCGTGCCGGGCGTCACGCCCTGGGCGACGCCGGTCAGCAGCACGTCGCCTTCCGACAGGCCCGACACGATCTCGACCCGCTCGTTCTGACGGTCGATGAGACCGGCGCGCACGGGCACCTGTTCGACGCGGCCGTCCCTGATACGCAGCACCGAGGGCTGCGCGTCGAGACCCGAGACGACGCTCGCAGGTATCACCAGCCCCTTGCGCGACGCCTGCGTCACACGCCCGTCGGCGAACAATCCCGACACGAGCCGGCCGCTGCGGTTGTCCACGGTCACCCAGATCGGCACCTGGCGCGTGACAGGATCGGCAGCCGGGCTGATGCGCTCGACGCGACCGGTGAACCGCTGGTCCGGGTAGCCGCGCACCGCGAAGCTCACCTCGGCGCCGACCTTGACCATCGAGAGCGCCTCGCTCGGCACCGACGCCTCGAGCTGGATGCTGGACGGCACGACGATCGTGTACAGCGCCGTCCCTGGCGCGACGACGTCACCGACGTTCACTGGACGCGCTGCGACGATGCCGGAGATCGGCGCGGAAACAGTGGCGTCCGCCAGTGTCTTGCGCGCCATGGCCAGGCGGCTGCGTGCGGCCGCGACCTCGGACTCGAGTCGCACGACTTCGTTGCGTGCGGCCTCGACCTGCCGCTCGGCCACCGCGCCGGCCGAGACGAGCTTCTCGGCTCGGTCCAGCTCACGACGCGCCATGTCGAGCGCCTGCTCCTGCGACCGCAGGGACGACTCCGCAGAAAGGACGCCCTCGTTGGCGGTCAACGCCTCGATGCGCGCCAGCAGTTGCCCTCTGGTCACCGCGCGACCCTCCTCGGCAGCCACCGACAGGATCGCGCCGCCGACCTCCGCGCGCACGGTCGCCTGCTCCTTTGGCCTGAGCGTGCCGGAGATGGCGGGACCCGTCACGATCTCGTCGGTCTCGACGCGGACCGTGTTCTCCTTGCCGATGTCGAGCACCGGCGCCGCTGCGGTGGTCGGCGCCTCGGCGCCGGCCTTCTCCTTGGCCGCGCCGCCGGAG
>JAEZCY010000230.1 GCA_023429845.1 Acidobacteriota bacterium | reverse complement strand
CCGTGGCAGAGGGACCGGAGCGGCGCGGGCAGACGGCCCGCTGGGGCGCGGCAGACGGCCCGGAGCGGCGCGGCAGACGGCCCGGAGCGGCGCGGCAGACGGCCCGCTGGGACAGCGGGCCCTACCTGACTCGTGGTGTGGTGAGCTCAGTCCAGCTTGACGAAGGCGAGCGCGTTGTTGGCGTTCATCGGCACCACGAGCTGGTTGGCGCCGGCGTCGTAGCACATGGACGCGGCGTTGGGGATGTTGGTGGCGATCAGATCGGCCGGCTGGCCTGGGCGCATGCGCGAGATGCCGCCCTCGATGACGCTGCTCACGTACTTGGTGCCGTCCCGCAGGATGACGATGCCGTCGTTGCCGGCCTGCGCTGCCTGCTCGGTCTTCAGGAGACGTCCCTCGGGCGAGAGGGTGACGACGTCGGGCGTCCGCATGTTGACGACGACGAGGTTGCCGTCGCCGTCGATGGCGATGCCGTTGGGGCGCGCGAGGGGAGCGCCCTGCACGACCATGCGGGCCTCGCCCTGCACGGGGATGCGCCAGACCTGCCAGGACGGCGCGTCGGTCTCCTGCGCGCCGCCCGTGACCGTGCCGTACACGGTGCCATCGGCGGCCACGGCGATGTCGTTGAACCACTCGACGGCAGGCACGCGCGTCTCGCCCGCTGGCAGGCCCGTGGCCAGCGTGAAGCGTCTGATCACGGCCACGCCCTTGTCGTCGGGGCTCGTGCTGCCGTCACGATCGGCCACATAGAGGACGCCGTCCACGACGTCGCTGCCGAACGGTTCGTTGAGCACGAGCGGCGGCGAGAGCGATGCACGCGCCTCGCCGGGCTGTACGCCGATCCAGCGCGCGGTGTGGACCGAGCCGTCGTGGTTCAGCAGCGAAATCCAGGCATTGTTGGTCTGCACGTGCTGCGGTACGCCGCGATTGGGCACGACGATCAGGTTGCGCACGGGGTCGTACGAGCAGCTTTCCGCCGAGTAGATCGCGCCGTAGACCTTCACGTTGGACGACATCGGCGCGAAAGTGCTGCCGGATGCGGGCACGATAGGCAGCCCCAGTGCGTTGCCCACCACGTACGGCTGTG
Organism: Acidobacteriota bacterium; assembly: GCA_023429845.1. GTDB lineage: Bacteria > Acidobacteriota > Vicinamibacteria > Vicinamibacterales > Vicinamibacteraceae > Luteitalea. Next base: position 2,985 of record JAEZCY010000230.1, on the reverse strand, counting down.
CCGCAGGCGCCTGCGCCATCAGCACGCCGGCGCCGATGCCCGTCACCAATGCCGCTGCGCCGATTCCCCAGGTCCTGTTCGTCATTCGCGTAATCCTCGACATGCAGGGAGCATAGAACATCGGCGCCACGTCCCGGCGCCGGGGCCAACCGGTCATCCTTCGAATGGAGATGCGCGCGCTCGCCCCGCGCGCCGCCGGGTCGCCGGGCCGGCGAACACGTTTCGCCCTCACTCGGGCGCCAGGTCGAGCGTGTCGCGAGCGAGCACGTTGTCGCCGTCGCCGACACGCAGCCAGTGCCACGCCCACGGTTTCAGCGTGATCTGGTGCGCGCGATCGGCGCGGGCCTGATGACGTGCGCCAAGGAACACGTTGACGAGCACCTCGGAACGGTTGCAACTGAGGGTGAATCGCGGTCGTACCGTGCGGTTGCTGAAGTTGTGCAGGGTCACGAGCGACGTGTTGCGCCAGTCGTAGCAGAGCGCGAGCACTTCCGGCACCGTGGTGCGCAGGACGGCGTAGTTGCCCCAGCTGATCTCGGGGCACTCCTTCCGCATCCGGATGATGCGCTCCAGCCAGTTCAGCAGGGAGGCGGGATCGCGGCGCTGGACCTCGACGTTGCGTGTGGCGTAGCCGAAGGGCGCCTTCGCGATCACCGGACGCACGACCGTGCGGCTTCGCGAGAACCCGGCGTTCGGCTCGGCGGTCCACTGCATCGGCGTGCGCGCGCCCTCCCGCTCCGGCAGCGACAGGTCGTCGCCCATGCCGATCTCGTCGCCGTACTGCAGCATCGGCGTGCCCGGCAGCGACAGCAGCAGGCCGAAGGCGAACTCGAGCCGCCGCCGGTCGTCGCCGAGCATCGGCGCGAGGCGGCGGCGGATGCCTCGCTCGTAGAGCTGCATGTCTGGATCCGGTGCGAACGCGTCGAAGACCTTCTGCCGCTGTTCGGCGGTGAGGCGGCCGAGGTCGAGTTCGTCGTGGCTGCGGAGGAACTGCACCCATTGCGCATTCGGCGGCTTGCGGCGCGTGTCCTCGAGCGCGCGCGCGAGCGGGTCGATGTCGCCAGTGGCCAGCGCGTAGAACAGCCGCTGGTTGACCGGGAAGTTCAGCATCATCTGCAGGTGATCGCCCTCGTCGCCGAAGTAGTCCTGGCTCGCCTCGGCGGGCACGTTGGCTTCGGCGAGCAGAGTCGCGTCGCCTGAGCGCCACTGCAGGAACGTGCGCATCTCCTTCAGCAGGCCGTAGTCCTTCTGGGGTTCGATGCCGGCGCCCTTCTTCTCGATCAGGAACGGCACGGCATCCATGCGGAAGCCGGAGACGCCGCGCTGCAGCCAGAAGCCCATGATCTTCTTGATCTCGGCGCGGACATGCGGGTTCCACGTGTTGAGGTCGGCCTGGTGGCTGTAGAAGCGGTGGAAGTAGTACTGGCCGGCCTGCCTGTCCCACGTCCAGTTGGTCCGTTGGGTGCCCGGAAAGACGATGCCATCCTTGTGGTCGCGTGGCCGTTCGTCGGCCCAGACGTACCAGTCACGAAACGGCGAGCGTCGGTCGGCTCTGGCGGCGCGGAACCACGGATGGTCTACGGACGTGTGACTCACCACGAGGTCGACGATCACCCGCATGCCGAGCGCGCGCGCGTGCTGCATGAGGCTGACGTAGTCGCCGAGCGACCCGTGCTCCTCATGCACGCTGTAGTAATCGGACACGTCGTAGCCGTTGTCGCGGTTGGGCGAGCCGTAGAAGGGCTGCAGCCAGATGCAGGTCACGCCGAGCCCGTGCAGGTAGTCGAGTCGGCGCTGCAGGCCTTCCATGTCGCCGATGCCGTCGCCGTTCGCGTCCTGGAACGTCTCGACGTCGAGGCAATAGATGACCGCGTTCTTGTACCAGAGGTCGTCGATCGGCATCGCTCAACGCCTCGCGGTCGAGATGTGACCGACGGTGCAGGACTGCGGATCTCGAGGGGTGCGCGCATTCATGCCGGACTGCCGTGCAGGGATTGTTCCGGCCGTGGTGACCGACGCCGCCGGTGCACCGACGAGGTGCGGTAGAGTGCGCGCGATGCCACCACGCCGCTTACTCCTGCTCGTGCTCATGGCCTTGGTCGGCGCCGCGCCGGCATCCGGTCAATCGCTCGTCGTCTGTGGCTGGGACGAGGTCTTCGTCCTGGACATCTCGGCGACGCCGAAGAAGACGTGGAGTTGGAAGGCCGCCGACCGCCCCGAACTGCCCGCGGCCTACCGAACCAGGTTCCGCACGACCGACGACTGCAAGCCCGTGTCGGGCAACCGCCTGTTGGTCACCGCATCCAGCGACGGTGCGGCCCTCGTGGACCGTGCGACGGGCAGGGCGGCGTGGTGGGGGGCGTGCGGCAACACGCATTCGGCGGACCTGCTGCCGGGCGACCGTGTGGTGCTGGCCTGCAGCACGCGCGAGAACACCGGCAACCGGCTCGTGCTCTTCGACGCGCGCGTGCCCGAGCGCGAGCTGTTCTCCACCGAGTTGTACTCGGGCCACGGCGCCGTGTGGGATGGCCAGCGCAACAGGCTGTGGGCCCTTGGCGAAAAGGAACTGCGTGCATACGCGTTGCGCGACTGGGAGGGCGCGTCGCCGTCGCTGCACCTCGAGGCGCGGGTGCCACTGCCCGACGCCGGCGGGCACGAGCTCTCGCCGGTGCCGGGCACGTCACAGCTCATCGTGAGCACCACCAACGGCGTGTGGCGTTTCGACCGCGACGCGCGCACGTTCGCGCCGGACCCCGACCTGCGCGGCGTGGGCCACGTCAAGAGTGCGGTGATTCATCCCGAGAGCGGACGACTCGCCTATACACAGGCGGACTCTCCCGAATGGTGGACGAGCCGTATCCGCTTCCGGCATCCAGATGGCGAGGTGCACCTCGCTGGCGAGCGGCTCTACAAGATCCGCTGGCTGCGCTGAGAGCCTTGTAGCCGTCGCGCCTTGCGCGACCGTCGGGACGCCTGCCCCCCCGG
>JAEZCY010000188.1 GCA_023429845.1 Acidobacteriota bacterium | reverse complement strand
GCAAGGCCCGACGCCTACGTACGGACGAAGGGCGAGGCGCGGTCTTGGGTCGGGCGAGGGGCGCGCGGCGGGCAGGGCCCGACGCCTACGTATGGGAGCCACGGTGGGGGCGGCGTGCGTGCGCGGGATTGCCTGCATTCACGTATCGTCTGAGCATGCGCATCGCGATCACCGGGGCCAGTGGCCTCGTCGGCACGGCGCTGGTCCCCTTCCTCCAGCGCCAAGGTCACGACGTCATCCGACTCGTGCGTCGTCTCCCGCGTGACGGCGAGCACCAGTGGACGGCCGAGCACGGCATCGTCGACATCGCGGCGCTCGAGGCGCTCGATGCCGTCGTCCACCTTGCCGGCGAGAGCGTCGCGGGTGCGCGGTGGTCACCCGCAGTCAAGGCACGCATCCGCGACAGCCGCGTGGGTCCGACGCGCGCGCTGGCGGAGTCGCTGGCGAACGCACCGGTGCGACCACGTGTGTTCATCAGCGCGTCGGCCATCGGCTACTACGGCGACCGCGGCGCGGAGCCTCTCACCGAGCAGAGCGGGCCCGGCCGAGGCTTCCTTCCCGATGTGTGTCAGGCGTGGGAAGCAGCTGCTGCACCGGCCGCCGAGGCTGGCGTCAGGGTCGTGCACCCGCGATTCGGCATCATCCTGGACGGGCGCGGCGGCGCACTCGGCAAGATGCGGCTCCCCTTCAGCCTCGGACTCGGCGGCCCCCTCGGTCCAGGGACGCAGTACTACAGCTGCGTGTCGATGGACGACGTGCTCGGCGCGCTGCTGTTTGCGCTGACGCGCGACGACGTGGCGGGTGCCATCAACGTGACGTCGCCGGAGCCGGTGACCAACGCGGAGTTCACGCGCACCCTGGGCCGCGTGCTGCGTCGCCCCGCCATCATCCCGGTGCCCGCATTCGCTCTGACGACGCTGTTCGGAGAGATGGCGCGCGCCGAACTCCTGAGCAGCAAGCGAGTGATCCCGGCGGCGCTGCAGTCTGCGGGCTTCGTGTTCGCGCTGCCGCGGCTCGAAGACGCGCTGCGCCGCGCGCTTCAGTAGCCCCGGTGCCCGTCGGGCGACCTGTCCGCCGCAGCCGCGGCGAAGGCGGAAGGCCCGACGGCTACGTACGACGGGGGCCGCCTGACGTTGGCGCGGACGCGGGAGGCGCGCGGTGCGGGTTTCGGCGGAGGCGCGGAGCGACGTGTGGAGCCATCGGTCGGGGATCTCGAAATCCGTCGCGCAGGCGAGTGACAGGCGTGGGGTTGGGGGTCCCCACGCACGTGCACGTGTCCCACGCCGGAGCGATGGATTTCCGGATGGCGCAACAGGAGCGAGCGGCTCCGGCGACGTAGCACCGCGGGTCAGTCGGCCTGGTGCCCGTCGGGCGACCTGTCCGCCGCGGCGTCGGCGAAGGCGGAAGGCCCGACGGCTACGTACGGGAGGACGGCTACGTACTGAGATCGGCGATGGCTACGTAGCCCGCGCGGGCGGATGGCATACTTGGGCGCGCCCTGCGGCCTCAGCCTCGCGGCGCTCGCTTCACGATGAAGGTCTGGCCAGGTTCCCCGTACCCGCTTGGCGCCACATGGGATGGCATCGGCGCCAACTTCGCCCTGTTCTCCGAACATGCGACCGGGGTCGATCTCTGCCTGTTCGACTCGCCCTATGCAGGACGCGAGACGCACCGCATCCCGCTGCGGCAGCGCACCGAGCAGGTGTGGCACGGGTACCTGCCGGAGGTGCGGCCGGGGCAGTTGTACGGCTACCGCGTACACGGCCCGTACGACCTGCGCGCCGGACACCGCTTCAACCCGGCCAAGCTGGTGTTCGATCCGTACGCCAGGGCGGTGGGGCGCAACGTGCGCTGGCACGACAGCATGTTCGGCTTCCCCATCGGTTCGCCCGACAGCCGCGACGACCGCGACAACGCGGCGTACGCACCGCTGGCGTCCGTCGTGGACACGGCGTTCACCTGGGCCGACGACCGCCGCGTGCGCCGGCCCTGGCACGAGACCGTCATCTACGAAGTGCACGTCCGCGGCTTCACCAAGCGGCATCCGGGCATTCCGGACGACCTGCGGGGCAGCTACCTCGGGCTCGCGTCGGAAGCGGCGATCGAGCATCTTCTGACGCTCGGCGTGACGGCGGTGGAGTTGCTGCCGGTGCACCACCACATCGACGACTGGCACCTGGTCAAGAGCGGGCTGTCCAACTACTGGGGCTACAACACGCTCGCCTATTTCGCGCCAGACCTGCGCTACTCGGTGAGCCGCTCGGCCGCAGGGTCCGTGAACGAGTTCAAGTCGATGGTGCGCACCCTGCACGCGGCCGGACTCGAGGTGATCCTCGACGTCGTCTACAACCACACCGCGGAAGGCAGCCACCTCGGGCCGACGCTGTCGCTCCGCGGCATCGACAACGTCTCGTACTACCGGCTTTCGCCCAACGACCGGCGCTACTACGAGGACTTCACGGGCACGGGCAACACGCTGAACATGCAGAGCCCGCGCGTGCTGCAGCTGATCATGGACAGCCTGCGGTACTGGGTGCTCGAGATGCACGTGGACGGCTTCCGCTTCGATCTGGCGAGCGCCCTCGCGCGTGAGCTGCACGCGGTGGACAAGCTGGGATCGTTCTTCGACATCATCCACCAGGACCCGGTGCTGTCGCAGGTGAAGCTCATCGCCGAACCGTGGGACCTCGGCGAAGGCGGCTACCAGGTGGGCAACTTCCCGGTGGGCTGGACCGAGTGGAACGGCAGGTATCGCGACTCGGTGCGACGCTTCTGGCGCGGCGATGGCGGTCAGGTGTCGGAATTCGCCACCCGCCTCTCGGGCAGCAGCGATCTCTACGAGCACACGGGCCGGCTGCCGAGCGCCAGCATCAATTTCGTGACCTGCCACGACGGGTTCACGCTCACCGATCTCGTCACGTACGAAAGCAAGCACAACACCGCGAACCTCGAGCAGAACCGCGACGGCGAATCCAACAACCTGTCGATGAACTTCGGCGTGGAAGGCCCGACCGAGGATGTCGTGATCCGGCAGGCGCGCGTCCAGCAGCGGCGCAACTTCATGGCCACGCTCCTGCTGTCGCAGGGCGTGCCGATGATCTGCGGCGGCGACGAGATGGGCCGCACGCAACGCGGCAACAACAACGCCTACTGCCAGGACAACGACATCAGCTGGTTCGAGTGGGAGCTGCAACCCGAGGACGAACAGTTCCTCGAGTTCACCCGCATGCTCATCGCGCTCCGCCAACAGCACCCGGTGCTGCGGCGCCAGCGCTTCTTCCAGGGCCGGCCGCTGCGCGGCGAAGGCGTGAAGGACCTCGTGTGGTTCGACCCGTCCGGCGTGGAGATGACCGACGCCATGTGGGTGGCACCGCACGTGCGCGCCCTCGGCGTCCTGCTGAGCGGCGTGTCCATGGACGAGGTGGACAGCCGCGGCGAGCCCATTCGCGACGACACGCTGCTGGTCCTGCTGAATGCCGATGAGGCACCGCGTCCGTTCAAGCTGCCACAACTGCGCACCGGGCTCGCGTGGACGCGCGTGTTCGACACGGGCATCGAACAGCAGCCCGTCGCGCCCGCGCAACGCGGCACCTACGCCGTTGCCGGCCGTTCGCTCGTCCTGCTCCTTGCGGATGAGCGAATCCGGTCAACCGTCCGGTAAGATCGCCCACTCTCCTCCGGCCCGCACCCGACCGTCTGACACGGCCCGGGACATGCATCGGTCGGCACTCGCGCGCCCCCGCGGCCATGCCGGCCGGGTCCGGCGCGCGTTCAGGGACACATGGACGAGCTTGCGCGCATTCAGCCACCCGACTGGTACAAGGACGCGGTCATCTATCAGGTCCACGTCCGCACGTTCTTCGATGGCAATGACGATGGCATCGGTGACTTCACCGGCCTGACCAACAAGCTCGACTACCTGCAGACGCTCGGCGTCAACACGATCTGGATCCTGCCGTTCTACCCGTCGCCGCTGCGCGACGATGGGTACGACGTCGCGCATTACCAGGGCGTCCACCCGGCGTACGGCACGCTGCGCGACGTGCGGCGATTCCTGCGCGAGGCGCACGCCCGGAACATCCGCGTCATCACCGAACTGGTGATGAACCACACGTCGGACCAGCACCCCTGGTTCCAGGCCGCCCGCCACGCGCCGCCGGGGTCGCCTGCGCGCAACGTGTACGTC
>JAEZCY010000185.1 GCA_023429845.1 Acidobacteriota bacterium | reverse complement strand
GTGCAGGGCGACACGCGGGTGGTGCAGGTAGAGCGGGTGGCGCTCTCCTACGATGTCGGTGATCTCGTGTCGGCGGGCCGGGTCGTGCAGCAGATCACTATCGACAAGCCCGTGATCGACGCCGTGCGGACAGTGGACGGCTGGAATGTCGCGCGCATCCTGAAGCCGCGCCCGCCGGCCGACCCCGATGCGCCCCGCGCCACCTTCAGCCTGCCCGACATCCGCGTCAACGACGCGCAGGTCACCGTGCGTGAGATCGGCGTGCCCCGGACGGAGGCGATCCCCCGTCACATCGAGAGCCTCACGTTCGAGGGCAGCATAGCGAGCAGCCCCCGTGAACTCGGTGTGGACGTGCGCCGCCTCACCTTCCGCGCCGGCGAGCCCGACCTCGACCTCCGTTCACTGGCCGGCCGCATGGTCAGCGTGCCGACCGGCTGGCGGTTCCAGTCCATGGCTGCACGCACTGCCGAATCGTCGATCGGCGTGGACGGCACCCTGACTCGTTCGACGCCGGACGCGCCGTGGACCTTCGATCTCGCCGTGGAGGGACAGCCGATCTCGCTGCCGGAGATCGGCCGCTTCGTGCCGGCAGCGTCCTTCGCGCTGCACCCGCACCTCGCCGTGGGTCTCACCGGGACGCTGGACGCGCTCGGCCTCGACGTCGACGTCGCGCGATCGGAGGCGGGTCGTGCCAAGGGCCGGCTGACCCTCGACGCCACGGCACCGGGCCGCGGGTTGAAGGGCACGATGGCCGTCGGCGACCTGAACCTCGCGCCCATCCTGAAGAGCGATGCGGCAGCTGGCCGGATCACCGGCGAGGCGACGTTCGATTTGCGATTCCCTTCCGCCACCGAGGGGTTTCCCATCGATGGCTCCTTCGCCTTCACCGGCCCGTCGGTCGCCGCCTATGGCTATCAGGCCACGAACGTGCAGGCGACGGGCGCGCTCGACGGACGTTTCGTCCGTCTCGACGCGTCGGCGAACGCCTACGGAGGCCGCGCCACGACGAAGGGGACGATCGCGCGGCCGGGCCAGGGCGCGCGCGAGCTGTCGCTCGAACTCGCCGGACGGGTCGAGGGCGTGGACCTCCGCCGCTTGCCGCAGGACCTCCGCGTGCCCGCGCTCGACACCGACCTGAACGGCACCTATGAGCTCGCCGGCGCGTTGACGTCGCTGACGGCGCAGGCCGTCCTGTCGGAGTCGGCGGTCGAGGGCGCAGCAGTGAGCGACGGGACGACGGGTCGCTTCGCGCGCACGCCGCAGGGGTTCACCTTCGGCGCCGCAGGCACCGTGGCTGGCTTGGATCTGCAGCGCCTCGGACAGGCGTTGCGCATCGCCGCGCTCACCGAGCCGCGGTTTGCCGGGGCCGTCAACGGCAACTTCGACGTGTCGGGCGAACAGCGCGGTCGCGCCGGGCTCCTGGTCGGCGCCACGGGAACGCTGACGGACACGACGGTGCTCGGAGGTCGGCTCCCGGAGATGGCCTTCGACGCGACGCTGGACGGACCTCGCCTGGACCTGACGACGAAAGGGCAGATCGAAGGCTTCGACCTCGCCGCACTCACGGGCAGCCCGTCGGTCACCGGCACGCTGACGGGCCTGGTCGATGCGCGAGTGACGTTGCCCGACACGGCCAGCGTGAATCTCGATACCCTTGCCGTCGAAGGCACGGTGGCGCTCGATCGGCCGACGCTGATGAACGTGCCGTTCAACGCGGTCGCGGCCGACCTGTCGCTCGCCGATGGACTCGCGACCATCCGCAGGCTCGACGCGCAAGGAGAGGGGTTCACACTGACGGGCAAGGGGGCGCTCGGCCTGGGCAGCGACGACGTCTCCGACTTCTCGTACCGGCTGGAGGCGGACTCGCTGGTGCAACCGGCACGCGTCGCCGACCTGCCGATCACGGGAGCGGCCACCACCGAGGGCCGGATTTCCGGGCAGCGGGCGGACTTCCTCGTCGAAGGCACGCTTGCGGGCAACCAGGTGGCCTACGGGGACACGGCGTCGGCAGCCGCGGTGACCGCTCAATATGCCGTTCGGCTCCCCGACTTCGACGCCGACCGGCTGGACGTGCAGGCGTCCATCGACGCGCAGCAGATATCCGTGGCCGGGCAGATCCTGCAGGAGGTGGACGGCACCGTCGGCTACGCGAACCGGCAGGTGCGGTTCGACATCAGCGGCAACGACGCCCTGCGGACGCTCGCCGGCAGAGGCACGCTCGACCTGCAGGAGCGCGGTCAGCGGTTGACGCTCGACCGTCTGGCGCTGGCCCGCAACGGAGTGCAGTGGGAACTGGCCCAGGGCAGCATCGCGCGCGTGGATCTCACGCCACGGCAGGCGGTGATCGCGCCCCTGCAGCTGGCCAACGGCGCGCAGCACATCGAGGCGGAGGGCACCGTCGGCCTGCAGCCCGACGTCGAGTCGTCGCTGAGGGTCGCCGCCACGTCCGTGGATCTCGGTGACGCACTCACGCTCGCCGGTCAGGAGTTCGACGGCGGTGGCGTGCTCGACCTGCACGCGACACTTGGCGGCACGCGCGAGCGCCCACTCCTGGACGCGCAACTCGACGTGACACGCGGCCGCGTCCGCAACATCGACCTGGAGCGGCTTGGCGGGCGAGTCACCTTCGACGGCACGCTCGCCATCGTGGACCTGGAGCTGGTGAAGGACCAGGCCACCCGTCTCACCGCGCGCGGCGTCATCCCCCGCACTGTCGTCGAGGGCCGGTCGGACGAGCACGTCGCGCCGACCGCCGCAGACAGGATCGACGTCGCCATCCTCTCGACGCCAATCGACCTCGCGTTGGCCGAGGGCGCCACGTCCTACGCGCAGAAGATCGGCGGGCAGGCGCAGGTGGACGTCCGCATCACGGGCTCGGGCCGCGACCCGCACATCGAGGGCGCCGTGTTCCTCGTGGACGGCACGTTCTACGTGCCGCTTACCGGCGTCACCTACAAGAACACCGACGCGGTCCTCACGTTCGAAGAGGAGCGCGTGGTGATCTCGGAGATGGGCATCGAGACCGACAACGGCGATCTGTTGACCGTGGAGGGCCAACTCGCGCTCAGCCGGCAGCAGGGCCGCGCCTTGAGCCTGCGGGTCAAGGGCCAGGACTTCCGCATCATCGACAACGAGTACGGGCTGCTCGACCTGCACACCGACATGACGATCGCCGGCACCCTGCTCGCGCCGGTCATCGAGGGCAGCCTCGAGGTGTCGGACGGACGCCTCGAACTCGACCAGATCCTGCCGCGGGTCGCCACGCGCACCTATGCCACGGAAGCGGAGTATCAGGGGATCCCGACCGAGCGTCTCCGCGGCGCGATCGTCCCCGACATCCTCAGCGACGACGACGCGCCGCCGGTCCTGACGCCAGGCGTCAATACGTTCACGATTCCCGGCACCAGCGTGTCGGCAGACGCCGGGGCCGCGGCCGCCCCGGGTGCGGCTGCCGCGGCGTCGCCATCACCGCTCGGCACGCCTGCCACGGGTACGCAGGAGCCGCAGGCGCCGTCCACCGCGTCCACGACGCCGGGACAGGCTGGTTCGCCGGCTCGTGAAGGGGAGACGGCCGCGTCGGGCGGGGCGTTTGCGGACGCATCGCTGAACGTGGAAGTGCGCATCCCCGACAACCTGGTGCTGCGTGGCACCGACATCGAGGCGGCGCGCACGTCGATCGGCGACCTCAACGCGACGATCGGCGGCGAGTTCCGGGTGGCCAAGTCGGCAGGGAAGCCCGTGGTGCTGCTCGGGTCGGTCAACACCGTCAGGGGAACGTATTCATACCAGGGACGCCAGTTCGACATCGTCCGGGATGGTCAGATCGTCTTTCGGGGCGACGAGGAGATCAACCCGGGCCTCGACATCACCGCGCAGCGGATGATCCAGGGCGTCGAGGCCCGCGTCCGCATCCAGGGCACGGCGCGCGAACCCACGCTGTCGCTGGCGTCCGATCCGCCGCTGGACGAGGGCGACATCCTCGCGCTCATCATCTTCAACCAGCCGCTGAACCAGCTGGGCACCGGCGACCAGATGTCGCTGTCGCAGCGGGCGGGGGGCATCGCAGCGGGCTTCGTGGTTTCGCCGCTGGCGCAGGCCCTGGGCAGTTCGCTCGATCTCGATCAGTTCGAGGTGCAGACGACAGATCCCACAGGACGGGTGAACCCGGCGGTCGTGATCGGCCAGCAGGTGACCCAGGACGTGTTCCTGCGATTCCGCCAGCAGTTCGGCAACCAGCAGGTGTCGCAGTTCCTGCTCGAGTACAGGCTGGCCGACTTCGTGCGCCTGCAGGGCAACGTCGCGGAAGGCGATGGGCTGACGGCAGGTAATCGCTCGCTCACCCAACGCATCGAGCGATACGGCATGGACCTGGTCTTCCACTTCTCGTTCTGACTGCCGAGCGCCGCAACATGCAGCCGCCGGTCCTTGCCCGGCGGGCTGCTACGTCCGAAGCGGCTGCTACGTCCGGACGCTGGGCGACGACTACCGCGTGCGGCTCATTCGTAATGCAGCGCCTTCACGGGGTCGAGGCGTGCGGCTTTGCGCGCGGGATAGACCCCGAAGAGGAGGCCCACCGCGACCGAGACGGTGAAGGCCAGCGCCACCGAGAACGGCGTGATCACCGTCGTCCATTCAGCGAAGTACGCGACCAGCCGTGAGATCAGGACGCCGACGAGCACGCCGAGCACGCCGCCGACCCCCGAGATGATGGTTGCCTCGATCAGGAACTGGCGCACGACTTCGCGCTGCGTCGCGCCCACCGCGCGGCGGACGCCGATCTCACGCGTGCGCTCGAGGACGCTGGCCAGCATGATGTTCATGATGCCGATGCCGCCGACCAGGAGCGAGATGGAGGCGATGGCCACCATCACCATCTGGAAGATCTGCTGCGTGCGCCGCTGTTCGGCGAGCAGTTCCGCGGGCACCACCAGCGAGTAATCGCCCGCCCGGCGGTGTGTTTCGTCGAGCAGCCCCCGGATCGCCTGGGCCGCCACCGGCGAGGCGTCGGTGGACGCCACCTGCACGAACAAGCCGTCGATTTCGTCCTTGAACTGGCTCGTCGTGTCCTCGAGCCTCAGGATGGCGGTCCACACCGGTGTGTAGATCAGGTTGTTCCTGTCGTCGGCGGGCAGACCTGCCGTGCCTCGGGGCGCGCTCATCTGCGGCCGCGTCACGCCGATGACGCGCAGCCACTGCTCGTTGACCTTGACGTGCTGGCCCACCGCGGACGCGCCAGGGAACAGCGCGTCGGCAATCCCGTCACCGAGCACGGCGATCGGCGCGGCGCCTTGCGCCTCCTCCGCGTCGAAGAACCGGCCGTCGGCCACGACGAGCCCGGCAATCGCCTGATACTCGGGCGCCACCCCGAACACCACCGGCATGTCGCGGCCCGGGCGTGGCAGCAGTGTGGAGGGTGTGAACCGCTTGCGGGGCGAGATGGCCGAGATCGCGGGGACGTTGGCCTGGACGAGGCGCATGTCGTTGAACGTGAGCCCCGGCGACACCGCGCGCATCTTGTTCATGGTCTGGAAGTCGGTCGCCTCGCGCGCTTCGACGATCAGGTTGCGCACGCCGAGGTTCTCGATGAAGGCCATCACCTGCTGCTGCGCGCCGGCGCCGATGGACAGCATCGCGACCACGGCCGCCACGCCGCAGATCATGCCGAGCATCGTCAGCAGTGATCGCAGCTTGTGCGCGAGCAGGTTCTCGAGGCCCATGCGGACGTCGGGCCCGAAGCGCGATGCCCAGGACCAGTGGCTGCGGCGTCTTGCCGGTGCGTTCACCGCGCACCTCCGGCTGCCGGCACTGCCGCCTGCGGGGGCGCGTCGTCGTCAAGCACCGCCGGGTCGCGCAGGGCGACGAGCGCGCCTTCCTGCAGCCCGTCGATGACGACGCGCGACTGCGTCCGCGCGACGACCTTCACCGTGGTCGGCACGAAGCGGCCCCCCTGCTCGAGGAAGACGGTCGGGGCGCCGTCGCGGTCGAACAGCGCCTGTCGGGGCAGGGACAGCGCGTTGCGCAGCGGCGTACCCTCGATGCGGATGCGGGCCGTGCGTCCGGCCTCGATGCCGTCGGGGAGTTCGGCCATCGCGAACGTCACGTCGAACTCGCGTTGGGTACTGGCGCGCCAGAAGGCGCCGCGGTCGGCCATGCCCGAGACGGCGCTCACCCTGGCGGCCATCGGCGCGCGCGCACTGCCATCGAGCTGGACCTCCGCCTTCTGATCCGGTGTGACCGAGGTGGCCAGCGACTCGGCCACGCGCGCACGCACCTGGATGGCGGCCGGGTCGAGGACCATGAGCACCGGCCGGCCCGGAAACACGGTGTCGCCCTCGCGGTAGTCGGGCAGCGACATGCCGGGGTAGCCGAATCCTCCGGATGCATCCATGTTCTGCCGCACGGCGACGATGCCGGCAAACGGCGCGCGGACGGTCATCTGGTCGATGGCGAGCCGCGCGCGATCGCGCGCGAGCACCGCTTTCTGGCGCTTCTCCTGAGCCACCGCACGGGCAGCCTCGCTGGTGCGTGCCCGAGACTGCACGTCCTCCTCGATCTGCGCCAGCTTGCGCCGGGCTTCCTCGAGTGTCAGTTCGTTCTTGCGCGCATCGACTTCGGAGAGCAGTTCGTTGGTGGTGACGTCGAGTTCGGCCTTGCGCACGTCGAAACGCGCCTTCAGCAGGTTGACCTCGTCCTGGGCCGCCTGCACCTCGCGGTCCGCCTCCATCTTCTCGAGTTCGAGGGCGGCTTCCTGCACCTCGCTCTCGCTCGTCTCCAGCGCGAACTCCTGCTCGGCCGTGTCGAAACGCATCACGACCTCGTCGGCCGCCACGCGCGTGCCGGTGGTCGCCCGCACCCCCACGCGCAGGCTGCCGCCGACGGCCGGGGCGGTGACCAGCTGCGACCGGGTGGCGACGAACTCGCCGGCCGTGTGCACGTCTGCACTGACGTCGCTCCGCAGGACCGTCGTGGTCGGCATCTGCTCGCGTCCGGCGGCAGCGCCGCATGCACCTGTGCACGCGGCCGCCGCGACGATGAGCAGGATGTGGAGCGAGCGTGTGCGGGTCATCGGGTGGCGCCGTCCAGGGCGGCGAGCAAGGTCGGGGCGTCGGGGGGAGCAGAGACAGCGACGCGCTCGCCGGCTGCGAGCCCGGATGCGACCGCCGTCACCTCGTCGTTGCGATAGGCGACGCTCACGTATCGGGGCTCGATGCCTCGCGGGCCGATGACGTACGCGAGGGGGCGTCCGCCGTGCACGAACAGGGCGCGCGAGGGCACCAGCACCTGATTGTCGTGCCGGCCCACCGAGACCCGCGCCACGGCACTCATGCCGGGCCGGAGCCGCGGCTCGGTGCGAGTGAGCTCGAGCACCACCTCGAAACCGCGCTTGGGCGGCCAGCCGGTGCTCATGTCGAGCTTCGCGATGGTGCCGATCGCGACAAGACGGGCCGGCAACTCGGTGTCGCTGAGGGCATCGACACGCACCGTCGCGTCCTGCCCGAGCGACAGGCGGCTGCGGTCCACTTCATCCACGAGCGCCGACATCCGCGCCGACGCGAGGTCGGGCAACTCGGCGATCTGCGCCCCTGCCCAGGCAGCGTCGCCCACCTGAAACGGCCGCGCGCCCTGGCCGAACTGGCCGGCGCGCCAGTTCTCGAGCACCACCATGACCCCGTCGGTGGGCGCCCGGATCACCAGCGCCTCCAGCCCCCGGGACGTGCGACCCACTTCGGCCTGCGCGCGTTCGAGCTTGCCTTCGAGGCCGCCCACCGTTGCCGCCGTCACCTGGCGCCCGCTCGTCAGGACGGTATCGGTCTCGCGCAGCTTCTGTTCACGGTCCGACAGCGAGAGCCGGGCCTTCTGCTCGTCGAACCGCGATTGCAGTTGCCCGGCTTTGACATCGAGCTTGGCGCGCTCGACGTCGAACTCGGCGGTGACGCGCCCGGTCGTGAACTCCTCGAGCCTCAGGCGCCCTTCGGCGTCAGCCTTGGCGATTTCGGCCTCCGACGCCCGAAGGTCCGAGTGCTTCTCGTCCAATCGCTGCTTCAGCGCGGTGGCGTCGAAGGCGATGACGATGTCGCCCTTGCGGACGTTGGCGCCGTTGGCCGCCATCTCGAGAATCCGCAGGTCGCCCGCATCGGAAGGCGCCGCGAGCGACAGCGAACGCAGAGCCTTGATCTCGCCGCGAATCGTCGCCCGGTCCTGGAAGGTGCCGCGGGTGACCTCCACGCTTTCGACGTCGAGTGCGGCGGCGCCCCCGCCGAGCACCTGCCAGCCGCCGAGGCCGAGCGCGAGCAGCACGCAGGCAGCCAGGGCCGAACGCCGATGGCGTCTGGTGCGGATCATGAGCGTGCCGCCGCCGGAAGGTCGATCCGCTCGCCCTGAGCAACTCCCTCGGCGATGACGGCTTCGGCAGCCGTGAGGGCGGTCAGCTTCACCGCCCGCCACTGCCCGCCAACCGACACGCCAGGAGCGCCTTCGCGCCACGTGATGGCCTGCCGCGGCACCGTGAGAGCCTGCGGCCAGGTGCCGACGCGCACGTCCACGGCAGCCGACAGGTCGGGGGTGAGGGTCGCGTCGGCGTTCTCGACCGAGAACTGGACGAGCAGCGTGCGCACCTTCTCGGACAGCCCCGGCGTCGCCACCGGTGCAAGACGCATGAGGCGCCCGCGGTAACGGCGTGCCGGATAGGCGTCCAGCGTGATGTCGGCCGGGAGCCCCACGGCCATGCCGGGGACGTCGGCCTGGTTCAACTTGACTCGCACGCGCATCTCGCCCTCGGCCACCACGTCGAGCAGGCCGAGCCCCGTTCTCACTTCCTCGCCTTCCTGAGGTTCGCCGAGCCGGCCGCCCTTCCAGATGGTGCGCAGCACCACGAGTCCGTCGAGCGGCGATCGGATCGAGAGTCGTTCCGCGTTGGCCTCGGCGTGCTCCCAGGCGCGGAGGGCACGGTCGCGGCGCACCTCCAGCGTGCGCACTTCCGCCCGCGCCGCCGTGAGCTTCAGCTGGTAGGTGCGGCGCAACTGCGCGAGTTCGGCTTCGGCGGCCTCGAGCAGCAGCAGGTTCTTCTGCGCCTCGATCTTCGGCAGGAGCGGGTTCTTGTCCACTTCGAGCCGGGCCAGGGCCAGCGCGTTCTCGGCCGTCTTGACCGCGGTGTCGTCCTTGGCCCGCTGCTCGGCCTGCTCAGCCTCTTTCTTCCGCACCTGTTCCTGCAGGTCGCGGAACTCTGCCTTCTTCTCGAGTGCGAGGTTCAACTGCGCCTGTCGGTCGAACTCGACGAGCAGGTCCCCGGCTTTGACCCGCGTCCCGTTCGGGACCAGCCGCGTCACCACGAGGGCGTTCAGGTTCTGGCCCATGATGCGTGGGACGACCACGCCCATGGCGTTCTGTGCTTCGATGGTGCCGTGCAGGCGCACGACGTGAGTGACGTCGCGGCGCTCCACGACGACGGCCGCCGCCGATGGCGCCGGGGGAGGCGGCGTGTCCGAGGCAGGCGCCTGCGCACGACCCGTCGTGCAGCCGAGGGCACAGGTGAGCAACAGGCAGGGCAGCAGGAGTCGCACGGGATTGCCGCATTAGACGAGACCTGCCGACGAAAGGTTGGGTGGTCAGGCGCCGCGGCGCCAGCAGTAGGACACGTGGTCGTCCACGAGGCCGGCCGCCTGCATGAACGCGTAGCAGATGGTGGGGCCCACGAACGTCGCGCCGGCCTTCCGGAGAGCCGTGCTCATCGCCACCGCTTCGGGCGTCTGCGCCGGGACTTCCGCGATCGAACGCCACTGCCCGACGCGCGGGCGCCCGCCGACGAACTGCCACAGGAAGGCATCGAGTGACCCGTGCCGGGCCTGCAGATCGAGCACGGCGCGGGCCGTGCGGATGGCCCCGGCGATCTTCAAGCGGTTCCTGACGATGCCGGCGTCGGCCAGGAGTCGCGCCTCGTCATCTGCGGTATAGCGCGCGACCGTCGCGATGTCGAACCCGGCAAACGCCGCCCGGTAGGCGTCGCGCTTGCGCAGAATCGTGATCCAGCTGAGACCCGCCTGCGCGCCCTCCAGGATCAGCAACTCGAAGAGCGCGCGGTCGTCGTGGACGGGAACACCCCATTCCTGGTCGTGGTAGGCGACATAGAGCGGGTCGGTGCCGCACCAGGGACAACGCTGCATGGGGAGCACTGTAGCGCCATCGCCGTCGGGCGGCACGTCAGGGCGCGATCGACGTCCTTGTGGTGGAGGAGTGCGATGCGGTCCGACACTCAGTGATGCTCGCCCGCCGGGCGAGGCCCGGCGGCTACACGAATGAGCGGCGGCTACACGAATGAGCGGCGGCTACACGAACGAGGGGGGCTGCTATGCGGATTGCACCGCCGGCGTGTCCAGCGAAGCAGGCGCGCGGAGCGTCCTCACGAACTGCGTCAGCAGTTGCGTGTCGAAATGCGCCGCGAGATGCGTGGACATCAGCTGCAGGGCCGCGGCAGGCTTCATCGCGCGCTGATAGCTGCGGTCGCTCGTCATCGCGTCGTACACGTCCGCGATGGCGGCGATGCGGCCGAACAGGTGGATGTGCGGCGCGTCGAGGCCGCGCGGATAGCCATGGCCGGTGAGCCGCTCGTGGTGCTGCGAGACCACCACCATCCCGAGCGCCCCCATCCGCCCATCCCGCTGGAGGATCTGCTCGCCGCGCAGGACGTGGGACCGCATCAGGTCCATCTCTTCGTCCGTGTACGCGCCGGGCTTGACGATCAGCTCCCGGGGCAGTTCGCTCTTGCCGATGTCGTGCAGCAGCGCCCCGAGCGCGAGGTCGCGCAGGTCGCTCGGGTTGCGCACGCCTGCCGCGTGCGCGAGCCCGGTGGCAAACACGCTGACGTTCATGGAATGGCGCACCGTGTCGTAGTCGCGCGCCATCAGCGCGGCCATGTAGCCGAGTGCCTCCTGCTCCCGCACGATGAGCTGCACGGTCTGCTGCGCCACGCGCCGCGTCCGCGGCACGGCCTCGGTGTGGCGCGGGTCCACCATCACCGACTCCAGCGTCGTCTGGGCGGCCGATTGCAGCAGTTCCACCTTGCGCGGTGTCGCGATGTGCGGGTTCGAGAGGAGCGTCTCCAGATGCTTCTCGACATACTGCTCGTAGCGGCGACGCTCGTCGCCTTTCAGCCACAGGGTGTCCACCCGGTTGGCCAGCAGCCGTGCATGGTGCGCGGTCGTGAACTCGAGATCGGGACCGCGGAAGAGCACGAAATGGCCGGGGGAGGTCTGGAGATGGAGGTGGAAATCGACGACCGAGTCCACCACGAGGCCATCGAGGCGCACGGGGATGTACAGCGGCCGCACGTTTCCGAATGCGGCACGGACCGCACCCTGAGGCGTGTCGGGAGCGCGGTACACGGCGCGGACGGTGGCACTCACGTCCAGCGGGAGGGCAAGTTACGTGCCCCGCGACGCGGACGGAAAGGCGCTGCGACGCGTTGGTGGGCGTCACCCCGACCACGAAACGGTGATCGGGATGACGTTTTCGTGCCGACTCGTCGACTCGCAGGCGTGGACGTCACGGCCGGCATGGCTGCCACCCACGGGAGTCAAGGGCTCAGAACGTGAGGCGCACGCCGATCTGCACCTGCCGTGGATCGCCGGTGCTGGTGATCGAGCCGAAGGCGTTCGAGCTGATGTTGCCGTTCGGGGCGTTGAAGTTGGTGCGGTTCAGCAGGTTGAACGCCTCGGCCCGGACCTCGAGATTCGTCTGCGATCCCACCGGCAGCCGGAACCGCTTCTGCAGTGCGAAGTCGATCGTCCACTGGTTCGGTCCGCGCACGTCGTTGCGCGCGGCGTTGCCGAACGGCTGGTCGTAGGTGGGAATCTGGATGGCGTCGCGGTCGAAGTACCCGGTGATCGCGTCACGATTGCCGTACGGGTCGCCGACGACGTTCGGGCGGTAATTGGTGGCGCCGCGGAAGTCCTGCGTGATGCCCGACACCTGTCCCTGGACCGTCGGCGTGTAGACGAACGTCACCGGGTCGCCGGCGACGAGGAGGCTGATGAACGCCGCTTGCCAGCCGCCGACGATCGCATCGAGGACCGGCGAGGTGTCGCGGAGGTAGCGCCGGTCGCGGCCGACGGGGACATCCCAGACGACGCTGCTCGTCCAGTTGAACGGCTGGTTGTACCCCGAGATCCCCCAGTCGCCATCCGGATTGTTGAAGTCCTGGATGCCGGGCGAGTTGCCGTTGGAGTTCTCGAGCGAGCCGGCGCCATTGTCGCGGGCCCGCGAGAGCGTCAACGCGTTCGTGAAGTAGAAACCACGCTTGCGCGTCTCGGTCTTGAGCTGGAAGCCGTGATAGTCGGAGCGGCCGCCGTTACCGGCGTAGGTGATGTCGCCGAAGCTCTGGATGGGCCGTCGCGCCTGCAGCGACGTGTTCTCACCGAGCGCGTTGGGCCGGGCCTGGTTGTAGTTGCCGAACTGCAGGAGACCGTCGGCCTTGTTGCCCACGTAGGCGACGTCGACGATCGTGTCGGCAAAGACCTCACGTTGCACCGAGACGAACCAGCTGTTCACGCGGCTCGCGCGGTAGTCCTTCGGCATGTAGGTGACGTTGGCGGCTGCCGGGTTGAACCGGCTCGGGTCGGTCCAGCCGGTCGGGAATCCGTCCTGATACATGCGGTAGTCGGGCGAGAGCGGGTTGTTCTGCACGGCGACGGCGTTGATCACCTGCGGCCCGTTGATGGGCAGGATGTTGGCGCCCCCGGCGCGCTGGAAGTGCACGTACGAGGTGCCGTAACCCCCGCGGGCGACGGTCGTGGGGGTGATCGAGTACGCGAAGCCGAGGCGCGGCGCGATGTTGTTGCGGTCCGGCCTGACGGTCGTGCGTTCCTCGAGCGAACCGTCGCGGGCCGGCACCATCACCAGGTTGACCGGGTCGAAGTTCGAGAGCACGTTGTCGGCTTCCCAGTGCGGTGTCGCGTACTCGTAGCGCAGGCCGAGGTTCAACGTGAGCGCGTCGTTGACGCGGATGTCGTCCTGCACGTAGGCAAACTGCATGTTCTGGCGGATGTCGGCCACCAGGATGTTGCTCAGCGTGTACTGCGACTGGTAGCCGAGCATGAAATCGGAAAGGTTGTAGATGTTGTTGGCGCCGACGCCGGCCGGGCGTGTGAACTGTCCGGCGAACGTGTTGGTGCCGTAGAGTGGATTGACGTCCTGCACCTGCGTGTTGATGCGTTGGAACTCGTAACCGACCTTCAACGACTGACGGCCGCGCACGAACGCGTAGTTGATCTTCGGGTTCCAGGCCTCGGGATACTGCCACTGCGGGTTGGTCGCCTGCCGCCCGAGCGCGGTGAAGCCGGTGATGGTCAGTGTCGGCAAGCCGCCGGCCACACGCGGGTCGTCGGGCAGCCCGGAGATGCCGTACGCATCGCTGGCGCTTGTCGAGCCGAGCGCGGGCGGGTTCTTGCCCGCCTTGGTGGACGACCAGCCGAAGCGCACCTCGAGCAACTGCGACCCGCCGGGCAGGTAGGTTGCGCCGAGACCGAGAGCCTTGTTGTTCACGTACGTCGAGCCGTTGCCCGCGCCGCCAGAGGGGAGCGGCAGCCCCGCCTCCTCGACGATCGTCGTGTCGCGCCACCCATACCGGCCGAAGAGCGTCAACCGGTCCGAGAGCTTCTCGTCGACCTTGATGTTGAACTTGTCGGTGTCGTTGGTGGCCAGGACGGTCGCCCGGTAGTTGTTCGACGTCCCGTCGCTCGTCGGCGTCGGCAGGTCATTCAGGACCTTGCGTGCGGCGGCGGTCAGCGGCAGCGGCGTGCCGGCCGGGTAGGTGACGCCGGTGCGCGGGTCGCGGACTGCCACGCCGAGAAGGCCCTGTCGCTGCGTCATGTCGGGGATCGACGAGATGGCGACGGTGTAGCGGTCCTGCCGCAGGCCCTCGTAGTCGGTGAAGAAGAAGGCGCGGTTGCGGATGATCGGCCCGCCGAACACGAACCCGAACTGGTCGCGGGTCATCTTCGGCTCGGTGCCGGCCGCGGGCTTGAAGAAGCCGGTCGCGTTGAGGGACGGGTCGCGGCGGTACTCCCAGGCCGAGCCGCTGAAGCGGTTGGTGCCGCTCCTGTAGGCCACGTTCATGGTGCCGCCGCCGCTGCGCCCGTACTCCGCGCTCATGTTGTTGGTCACGACGCGCATCTCGACGATGGCGTCGGGCGGGGGCTGGATCACCTGGTTCGAGTAGCCCTGATTGCTGGTGCCGTACGCGTTGTTGTCGATGCCGTCGAGCAGGTAGTTGTTGTAGGTGCTGCGCAGGCCGTTGATCGTGAACGAGCCCTCACGACCGGTGCCCTGGGTGTTGTTGATCTGCGAGCGCCTGACGCCCGGCGCCAGCTGGACCAGGGCCGAGTACTCACGGCCCGGCAGGGGCAGCGCGACCGCCTGCTCGGCGGTCACCACGCTGCTGCGCTGGCTCGAGTCCTTCTCCAGCCGCAGGCCTTGCGCCTGCACCTCGACCGCCTCTGCCAGGTCCCCGACGCCCATCGTGACGTCCACGCGCTGGCGATTACCGACGGCCAGGGCGATGTCGGAGATGGTGGTCGTCGCAAAGCCCTGCAGTGC
>JAEZCY010000153.1 GCA_023429845.1 Acidobacteriota bacterium | reverse complement strand
CACGGCTCTGGCGCGGGCAGTCGGGGCAGTGCCCGCTGCCTGGCCCACGCATATACGGTCATGCGGTGGCCGCCTGACCATCTGCGCGACGGCACGTAGGGTGCGAAGGGCAATGGTGGAGGGTGAGAAGTCAAGTCTCTGATCTAGTCGAACGCCGAATGCCGAATGCCGAATGCCAAGGCCCCTCATTTCAGCTCATACACCCTGAACCGCCCGTCACGGTGCAGTTCGCGCAGCGGCAGCGGGCGATCGATGACGAGCACGTCGAGGTCGAACCGGCGTGCCAGGGCGACGGCCTTCGGCGCATCGAGGTCCGTGAAGTCACCAATGGCCTCCAGCCGCGACTGGACGCGGGTGGCGACGTCGCGATCGTACAGGGACACCGCCGCATCCTTCACGCCCTCGACGAGGACATCGCGTTGCGCGGTCACGCGCACGCTGTGCCCGTACTTCCAGTCGTGGTCAGGGTCGGCGAGCACGTGCGTCTCCTTCGGCGTCCGCGCGGCGAGCCAGGCGCCCACGCGGACCCAGTCGGAGTCTTCGAGGTCCACCTGCACGAACGCGCGCTCGGGATGCTCCACCCGCGTGACGTAGAGTCCCCGCGACGTGGAGGCGACGAGTAACAGCGCTGCCACCACCATGGGCCGACGGCCCGGCCACGCTCGTGACGGTTGCGCACCCGGTGGCGCGCCCCCCGTGCTCGCGTGGGGCCCCGCGTCGGCGTCCACCCGTCGCGTGCCTTCCGCGAGCAGCCACACCATGGAGATGACGGCGAACAGGTCGATGAGCCAGAAGACGCGCGAGGTCTGCAACTGCACCGCCAGCGCGATGTTCATCGCGATGAATGGCAGCGAGGCCAGGAACGTTGCCGTGAGCAGCAGCACGCCCGCGACGATCGCGGCTTCCCATCGCTCTGCCAGGCCGCGCCGCACCCGCCAGCGCCACACGCCCGTCACGATCGCCGGCAGCACGAGGTTGGCCAGCCACGCGCCGATCGGCCACGCGGTCGGGAACACGTAGTCCTTGGCTGCGAACGGCCTGAGCCACGCGCCGTCCATCACGAGGAGCCGTCCGGCGGCAAAGGGAGTTGCCGCGGCGATGATCGCCACGACGGCGACGGCGGCAGCCACCAGCGCCAGGCGCTCCGCTGGACGCTTCACGACGATGGTGGCGCCGAACAGGAAGATGGCCCACCAGAGTCCGGTGGTCGGGTGCAGCACGGTGCTCAGCGCGACGAGTGCCCACGCCCAGCCGATGCGGTTGCCGGCCACCGCGACCGTCGCCCACGCGCCCACGGCGAACGCCAGACCGCGCGGGTGGTAGTAGCCCTCGAACGTGTTGGCGCCGGTCTCCGTGATCCTGTGGCGCAGCGTCGCGGCGAGGCAGCACGCCGCCACCGTCCATGGGCTGGCCGACAGCCGCCGCGCGAGGAACCACACCGCGGCAAACAGCAGGCCCAGCGCCACCACATGCCCTGTCAGCAGCAGGGGCTCGAGGGGCAGCCCCGTGCGCGTGAGGAGCCACGCGGTGATCTCGTCGCTGACCATCAACTGCGCCTGCGCATCGATCAACTCGGCGTCGCGCGGGTAGAGTTCCGGGTCGGCAGCCCGCAGGATGGACGGGATGTAGAACGCCTGGTCGGAGACCCCGTACCGGTAGCCGGCGGCGTTGGCGATGGCGAGCACGGCGAGTCCGACGCCGCCCAGCCACCCGAGCGCCTCGAGGAGGTGGCGGCGCCTCATGAAGTGAACTCCCGTGGCAGCACGCGCATGTCGGCCGAGTCGCCGTAGAGCGGCGGCACCGGCACATTCAGCAGCCGCAGGTAGACGCAGAGTTGTCCGCGATGGTGCACGGTGTGGCGAATCGCGTATCGGGCAATCGCTTCTGCTCGCGACATTGTCGCGATCGG
Organism: Acidobacteriota bacterium; assembly: GCA_023429845.1. Classification (GTDB taxonomy): domain Bacteria; phylum Acidobacteriota; class Vicinamibacteria; order Vicinamibacterales; family Vicinamibacteraceae; genus Luteitalea. The sequence goes on along the minus strand of JAEZCY010000153.1, from coordinate 1,609 downwards.
AGCGCCATCGCGCACGAGCGTCCAGACGTCGGCGAGCGCCGACTCCTCGACGCCGGACAGGGCCTGGCGGGCTCTCGAGGCTGAGGCGTCGAACGTCGCCATGATGTCGCCGCACGAGGCAGGCGTGGCGGGGCCCGGTCCGCCCGCGCCCATGTCGTAGACGTCCGCGTCGATGAAGGCGTGCGTCCACCCGGGAATCGCGGCGACGTGCATCGCCAGCCGGCCGAGGGTGAACGACTGCGGATGGGGCTTCCAGTCCAGCGCATCCGCCGGCACGGCGCGCAGCACGACGAGGCTCGTCGCGAGTTCGGCCTCGAGCTGCTCGAGCAGAAAGGTCCTGCGCATCACGCCCATCATCAGTCCACGGCCGGCGGCGCGTGCAGCGTGATCCAGCAGCCGAGCGTGCGTCGGTCACGGCTGCCGGGCTCCACCTCCGCCGGCACGAACCCGGAGGACGTGGTGATGCGCAGCTGCCGTGCGACCGTCCCCTCTTGGGAACCCGCTGCGTCCGTTGCCGGCAGCGTGACGTCGTGCGACTGGCCGGCTTCCAGGCTGGCACGCGACTCTCCGCCGTCCGTGTCCATCGTCACGTCCACGGGCTGGGCGCCCGCGCGGAGTGTCAGGTGCAGGGGCCCCGCGGGGGCGACGATCGTCAACGTGGACGTGGCGCGGCCGCGAACCCAGAGGCCGTCGCGTTCGGGCCACGCGTCTTCGCCGTGCACGAGTACCACCATGTCGCCGTAGCGTGCGCTGGCGAGCACCGCCGGCGTCTGCGGACGTGCGCTCGCGTCCACGATGCGCTGCGGGGTGAGGCGCAGCTGCGGGGATGCGTCGGTCAGCGCCGCCGACGCCTTGAAGCCGACGAACCCGACGTCTACCGGAAGCGAGAAGGCGCGACCCCACGATCCCGGCGAGGTGAGTGCCACGGGCCAGGTGTGCAGCGGCGGACTGGAGCGTCCGGCGTGGACGGCGAGAGCCGCGTCCTCGGGTACGGCGGACGCGGGGAAGAGCATGTCCACCGCGTACGTGCCGGCCGGCAGCGACAGGCGTCGCCCGAACAGCTGCGTGGCGCGATCCTCGCGTCGATCGCCAGCCTCGTGAACCAGCAGTGGCAAGAGTCCGGGCACGGCCGACGCGTCGAGTCGCGTGAGCGGATCGTAACGAATCGCCAGCGGCCGACGAGTGGCGTCATAGTCGTCGAGCAGGCGAACGCGGGCGCGTTCTTCCAGTGCCGGCGGCGTCGTGCTCGCGGGCAGGGCGCGCATGGCGATCGCAGACACGACACCGGCGGCCACGACCGTCGCGAGCCAGGCCCAGAGCTGCAGGCGACCCGCCTGCGCGTGATGCGGCGCCGCGTCCGAATCGGCTGGACCGCGCTTCGGGCGGACGGCGGTCCGACCAAGCAGATGTCCCGCCAGGAGCGCCGCGCCTGCCCACAGCACCGCCGCCAGCCACGCGGCTGACGGTGTTTGCCGGAGGAAGGTGGGCAGCAACGTCCAGACGGGCGTCGAGGGCGTGAGGTACTCGAGCACCTGCGAGGCGCCGTCGCGTCCGGCCACGAGCAGCAGCCCGCCCTGCGCCGAGGCGAGCAGCGCCGTCATGGCAGTGC
>JAEZCY010000151.1 GCA_023429845.1 Acidobacteriota bacterium | reverse complement strand
GCCCAGCACCACGGCAACCACGTTCCTCAGCATCGACCTCGCCTCCCGACACCTCGACGTGAGGCGCGCGCGGCTCACGGTCGGGCGCCTGGTCGTCTGACACCTGGACGCGCAGGGCCGACGCGCCCGCCGGTGCTAGGGACGTGCCAGCGCCGCCAGGCTCACCCTGATGCGCGACGCCACACCCACTGACGATGCCGTCGCGACGGCATCGAACACATCCCCATCGTCGGGCAGTCCGAGCGAACGGATTCCCGCGTAGGCGGCCGGTCCCAGCCGCCACGGCGCCAGCGTGACGATGTCGGCGAGGGCGACGAGCGCGACATCGAGGTCGGAGTCCGGTGCGACCGCCGGGCGCGTCGCGTCGCCGAGACGGGCGGCGACCGCCGACGCGACCACGGTACGCTGACGACGCGTAAGCGGTGCGTCACGCTCGAGGGCGTACTGCTCCCAGGCGCCGGCGAGGTCGAGGGCCGTGGGCCAGCTGGCGAGATCGAGCGGGCGGACGGCGGCCTGGTCGGATACGCCGTCCGGCCACAGGTACGGCGGCGTGGCTGGTTCGATGTGCGGCGCGCCGAAGCTGTCCGGGTAGTCCAGATCGACGCCCACGGCGTCGGCGATGCGGTTGAAATGGCCGAACAGGCAGGCCTGCAGCACCGCGTGCAGGATGGCGGCGTCGGCCAGGCCGGCCGCTCGAGCCTGCAGCAGGTCGCGGCCCGTCAACGCCCAAGGCTGTTCGGTGACGCCGACGGCGAGACGCACGAGTGCCTTGATGGCGGGATCGGCATGACGGTCCGCAACGGCGCGCGGATCGAACACCACGGCGCGCGACAGCGCGTCATCCCCGAGAGCGGCACGCAGAAACTCTGCGTGAGCTGCCGTTCAATAGAAGCACTGATTGAGTCGTGATGTCGCCGCGGCCACCAGTTCGCGATGCGCCCAGGGCAGCGGACCCGACTGGTTCACACTCGCCGAGAACCCGAAGGCTTTCGGCATCAGCGCCGGGTCGAGGCTGTGGGCGCGAATGATGCCGGCGATGCCGCCGTGCAGTGGCCGATAGATCGGTGGCATCGGCCGGCTCGCCATGCGGGCGTACATCTCGGCCAGTTCGCCGGTGGCGTCGGCCGGTTCGATGATGCGCAGGTGTGCCATGGCGGGCAGGATATCGCAGGTCGGCGCTCAGCGGCCGCAGCGGCTGTCGTCGCGATTGACGATGTACGGCCGGTAGCCCGGCGCCGTGCGATCCATGCAGCCCGTGAGGTCGAGAAGCCTGATGTTGCGGAACTCCACGGGTTGGCTCTCCGCCTGCAGGCCGATATATCCGGACGTCAGCCGCCGCCCGTCCACCTTGAGCGCGGGGTCGTACCCGTTGGCCACGCCGCCGCCAATCGTCGGCTGCTCGTACTCGAGCACCAGGTGCTCGTCCACGTAGTGCCGCACGCGATCGCCGCCGAGCACTTCCACCTGCACCGAGACCCAGGCGCCGTCCTCGACGTAGCGGCGCGACGACGAGTTGGTGCAGTGCGCCTTGACCATCGCGCCGTGCATGACGATGTCGGTGCCAGGCGTGCAGACGTTCATCGTCGTCTGATTGCCGGCCAGGAACTGGGCCTCGACCGAAATCGGCCAGTCCTGATCCTTCAGGATCGAGCGCGGGGACTGGCTGTGTACCATCACCCCGCTGTTCAGGCGGGCATAGCTCGGGCCGCCCCTCTGCTGCGCGCCCTGGATCCGGTACTCGAGCGCCAGCACGTAGTGCGAGAACGGCTCCTCGTAGAACAGGTGCCCGAACCGCGCCCCGAAGTCGTCACCATACCGGTCGTACCGGACGGCGATCGTCTGGTCGACGACCCGGAAGGTGTCGGCGTAGTTGTCGCCGACATCGTGGTGTGCGAGTTTGACGACCCAGCCCGAGAGATCGCGCCCGTTGAACAGCGTCCGCCAGTCGTTCGCGGCGGCCAGTCGCCATGTGTCGGGGGCAGCAGCCGTGGACGTCGCGACGGCCAGCGCCGCGACCAAGCACCCGAGCACCAGAGGAGTCGGCATGCGCGGCATCATGCCATGGCGGCGCGTCATGGCTGGAACCCGTTGTCGCGGGCGAAGACGATCGCCTGGGCGCGCGACCACACACCAAGCTTGTCGAAGACGGCCGAGGCGTGATTGCGGACGGTCTTCTCGCTGATCTGCAGGCGGTCGGCGATGTCGCGATTGCCGAGCCCATCCGACATCAGCGTCAGCACCTGGCGCTCCCGCGCCGAGAGCGCCGCGAACGCATCGTCGCCGCTCGCCGTGCCCGTCGGCACGAAGGCGCGCACCGCTTCGCGGAACCGGTCCCACGCAGGCTCGTGCTCGAGCAGGACGTGATTGCGCGAGTCGAGTTCGACGAACTCCGCTCCGTCGATCCGGCTCGCGAGCAGACGACCCTCCGCCACCGGGACGACCGCGTCGTCACGCCCGTGGAGTACGAGCGTCGGCACGCGGACGTCGCTGAGGAGCGCGGTGACCTCGAGCCAGCCTCGGGCTTCGAGCAGGGTGGCCGCGATCTCGCCAGAGGTCGTCTTCAGGCAGAGCTCGTTGAACCAGTGCAGTTGCTCGGAGGTGCCGCCGGGGATGAAGCGTGACGTGAACACCTGTCGGAACGCCGGGTTGTCGCTGCCCCACGCGAGCCGCAGCAACTCGGTCATGGCGAGGTACTTCCTCGCCTCGAGCTCGTTGCCGCGGCACAGCGTCCCGCGGGCGTACCCGCCATAGAGGACGAGCCGGGCGACGCGATCGGGGTGTCGCAGTGCGTAGGCGATGCACGTGCTGGCGCCTTGCGACACGCCCAGGAGCGTCACTGGCTCGCTGACACCGCTGGCGGCAATCACCGTTTCGAGGTCGTCGGTCCACTGATCCACCGACAGCCGACCGGTCTGCCAGTCGCTCATGCCGCAGCCACGCTCGTCGTAGCGGACGAACCGGTAGTGTCCGGCGAAGAAGCGCAGCCAGTGCTGCCAGACCGGACTGTGCCATTCGTACTCCAGGTGCGTCAGCCAGTTGGCGGCCTTGACGACACACGGGCCGGTGCCGGCGTCGGCCCAGGCGAGCCGGACGCCATCGGACGCGGTGACGTAGCGCACGTGCTGTCGGAGCGGACCCGACCAATGCATGGGCACCTCGATGTGGCGACCGGGACATTTGTCTCACGTCCGCTGGCGGAAGCGCCAGTCAATCGGGACGAAGCGCCGATGGCGCGCGTGCCGGGGGCGCGGCACGCTTGCCGTGCGGCGCCGCTGCCGGCGCTGCCGACACGATTGGCACGACAAGGGGAGGGCCTTCCATGAACACGTCACGATTCACGCCGGTCCATCTGCTGGCGGCACTGCTCGCCGCGGTCGCGGGCATACTCGGAGCCGAGCGCGGGATCTCCGCGCAACCCATGGCCACGCCGACCGATGAGCGCGCCGTCGGGGCCGATGTTCACGACCATCGGCAGGATATCGGACGCCAGGGCGACCTGAGTCCGCTGGTCCGCAGCGTCCGGGCCGCGACCCGGAAGTACCAGGACGTCGCTGTCGCGGAAGCGGAAGGTTACACGCTGATGTTCGGGTGCGTCAGCGGCCCCGAATGGGGCGCCATGGGCCTGCACTACGTGAACCTGCCGCTCGTGCTCGACGGCGAACTCGATCCGGCGCGCCCGGAGATCGTCATCTACGAGCCATTGCCAGGGGGCAGGCTGCGGCTGGTCGGCGCGGACTACCTCGTGTTCAAGGATGGCTGGCACGAGACCAACGTGGACACGCCGAGGCTGATGGGGCAGTTGATGCACCTGTTCGAAAGCCCGAACCGTTATGGCCTGCCGGCGTTCTACACGCTGCACGTCTGGGCGTGGAAGGACAACCCGAACGGCAGCTTCGTGAACTGGCATCCCAACGTCTCGTGCGACGCCTATCGCGCGCCGGGGCCGTGATCGTCGTGGCGCCCGCCGGAGGAACCGGCGTCTCCTGCGTGGACGTGGCCCTACAGAAGGTGCTCAGCGCTCGCTGAACGGCACGCCTCGCGCCCGCATCGTCTCGATGGCGCGGGCCGCGTCGCCGGGCTGTACGTCCACGCCGGCGATCGCATCGCCCAGAACGGTGACGCGCAACCCGGCTGCCAGTGCGTCGAGCACCGAGGATTGCACGCAGTACTCGGTGGTGAGGCCGCCCACCACGAGATGCGTGACACCGCGCGCGCGCACGGCGTCCAGGAGCGGCGTGCCGTCCGCCGTTCGGCCGTCGAAGGCGGAGTAGCCGTGTGCGCCCGGGTCCTCGCCCTTGCTGATGACGATGACGTCGGGGGGCAGGGCGAGGTCCCGGTGGAAGGCGGCCCCCGGCGTGCCGGCGACGCAGTGCACCGGCCAGGGGCCGCCATACGGGGCAAAGTGCGTTGTCACGGCGGGATGCCAGTCGCGCGAAGCGAACACCGTCATGCCGTCCGCCGCGGCGCGAGCCAGCCGGCGATTCAGGGGTGCGACGACGCGGTCGCCGCCCGGTGCGGGAAGGGCGCCGCCCGGACAGAAATCGTTCTGCACGTCCACGACCAGCAGCGCGGTGCGCTCGTCAGGCGTCGGCGCGTCCCCTCGGGATGCCTCCATCGCAGGATCGTATACCTCGCGTCTCCGTGGGCGAAGGCGGCCGGCCGGGGCATCCGATCGCGCAGACGGACGGCTGGACATTGCCCATCGCGCAGACGGACGGCTGGGCATTGCCCATCGCGCAGACGGACGGACGGACATTGCCCATCGCGCAGACGGACGGACGGACATGGCCCATCGCGCAGACGGACGGCTGGGACAGCCGTCCCTACCTGACGTGTGGGGAGGGTAGGCCGGGCGCCTACCCGTTGAAGTAGATGTACGCCGCAACGATCAGCGCGAGCACGACGCCCGAGTTGATCACGTCCATCCGCGTCCAGCTCGCGCGCGACTCGCGGCGCAGGTCATCGGTCATCGTCTGGAACGTGAGATCGCGCAGCCGCGCCGGGTCGGGCGCCTCGGTCGCGTAACTCACGACGAACAGCACGCCGGTGGCAATGAGGAAGATCAGCAGGCTGTAGTACTGGAAGTAGATGTTGTTGACGACCCAGAGCAGGGACCCCTCGGGATATCCGCCCGCGTAGCCCTCGAGCCCCAGGCTGATCGGCGTGTCGACGGCAAGACGGAACATGCCGAGCGCAAAGCCCACCGTCAGGGCGGCGAGGCAGCCCTTGGCATTCAGGCGCTTGTTGAACACGCCGAAGAAGAACACCGCGGCGATCGGCGGCGCGAGATAGCCCTGCACGCCCTGCAGGTACTCGTAGAGCCCGCGCGCGCCCTGGATCACCGGGATCCACACCAGCGCAATCAGCACCATGATCACCGTCGCGACCCGTCCGACCCAGACGAGCTGGGCCTGCGACGCTCGTGGACGCAGCTGCGAGTAGAAGTCCATCGTGAACAGCGTCGAGCAGGCGTTGAACGCGCCGGCGAGCGAGCTCATGAGCGCGGCCAGCAGTCCTGCGACGACGAGCCCGCGCACGCCGGACGGCAGCACGTGCTGCACCATCAGCGGGAAGGCGCCCTGCGCCGCCTCGGTGACGACCTGCCCGTCCGGGCCGACCAGCGGCTCGAGCCCGGGCACGCGCCCCGTGCGCGCCAGCGCCAGCGCGATCATGCCGGGGACGATGAAGATGAACACCGGCAGCAGCTTGAGGAAGGCCGCGAAGATGGTTCCGCGCCGCGCTTCGCGTTCGTTCGGGGCGCCGAGCGTGCGCTGCACGATGTACTGGTCGGTGCACCAGTACCAGAGCCCGATGATCGGCGCGCAGAACAGCATGCCCAGCCACGGGTAGTTGCCATTGAAGTACCACGCCATGCGCCCCGCTTCCTTGACGGGCGCCCACGTGCCCTGCACGCCGTCGGGGACCAGCGGCTTCCACAGATTGAACATCTCGCTGCCGAGGACGGTTCGCAACTCCCCCCAGCCGCCGATCTGCTGAAGGCCGAAGACCGTCAGCAGCAAGGAGCCCGCAAGCAGGACGATCGTCTGGACGGCTTCGGTGTACGCCACCGCGCGCATGCCGCCGACGACCGTGTAGGCACCGGTGAGCACGACCACCGCCACCGATCCGATCCAGAAGCTGTTGAACAGGGTGCTGCCGACCTGCAGCTGCAGTTCCGGCAGCAGCGCGGCAAACACCACGCCGCCCGCGAAGATGCCCACCGCGATCTTCGTCAGGACGTAGGCGACCAGCGAGATGAGCGACAGCACCCATCGCGCCGTCGGCGAGAAGCGGCGCTCGAGGAACTCGGGCATCGTGTACACGCGCGATCGCATGTAGAACGGCACCAGCACCCAGCCCAGCACGAGCAGGCACCAGGCGTGCAGTTCGTAATGCGCCAGGGCGACCCCGCTGGTCGCGCCGGAGCCGGCCAGTCCGACGACGTGCTCCGATCCGATGTTGGACGCAAAGATCGACGCGCCCACCACGAACCAGCCGAGGTTCCGCCCCGCCAGGAAGTAGTCGTCGGCCGTGTCGCGGCTCTGCGACACGACCCACGCGGTGATACCGGCGAGCCCGGCAAAGTACAGCAGCACGACGAACCAGTCGAGGCCTGTCATGACCCGGCGTTCTCCTCTCGCGAGCCGGCGACGTGCGACCCGGCACGCAGCGCGCCCGTGAATCGTGGACGTGGTGGTTCTGAATCGGCGGGTATTCTACCCGGCGAGCCTGCCGCGCGCGGCGGCAATCGAGTCCAGCACGGCCTGCACGTGGCGGTCCTCCGAGAACGGGCTGAGGATGTACGACTTCAGCGCGACGATCGGCTCGCCGTACGTCGTCGTCCGGTAGCAGTCGGTCATCGAGATGACGATGCCCGATCCCTGCAGCGCGTCGGCCTGGATGGACTCGAAGATGCGGCGGTTGTAGGCGTTGTGCGCGAGCAGCTGTTCGCGATACGCGGCGTCGGTGCGTTCCTGCTCCGGCACGCTGAACGTGTCCACGCCATCCGGGTAGACGCGGAACACGGTCACGGGTCCGAAGTTCTCGTCGTTGAGCACCGTCGTCGCGTGATGGCCCTCCAGGCGCTCGCGCAGTTCTTCGGCCATCGAGACCACGTGGCCCAGCAGCGCCTGCAGACCCTGCGTGCCGAACAGGCGGAGATTGGCGATCGCGGCCAGCGGGCCATTGCCCGCGCGCGTCGTCTCGAGCGTGTACCGGCCCGGGTGCCGTTCACCCGACTGGAAGACGTAAGGCGTGTCTTCCGCGCGGCGCGCCAGCCGGGTCAGGTCCCTGCCGTCCTTGACGAGCACCGCGCTCGAGACGTACGGCGCGAACCCGGTCTTGTGGTAATCGATGCCCACCGAGTCGGCGAGCCCGAGATGGCGGATGCGCCGGGCCGTGCCGGCAAGCGCCCGCACCGTGCGATGACGGAAGCCGAGCGGGTTGGCGTCGAAGTCGTACGCGTTGAAGGCGCTCCAGGCCCACCCGATCACGGCATCGGCATGGAGGTGGGGCACGTAGTCGAGACCGCGACTGGCGACAAGGGCGTCGCGGACCCGCACCATGCCTGCGAGATCGTCGAGTCCGAACGCATCCGTCGTGCCCATCGTGGCGACGATGCAGGCGATGCGGCGCCCCTGGTCCACGAGCTCGGTCAGCTGGCGCTCGAACGCCTCCAGACGGATCTGATTGTCCTCGGTGGTCGGCACGCGCACGAGCTGGTCCTCGCCGAGTCCGAGCCAGTTGGCCACCGCCAGGCAGGCGTAGTGCGCGCAATCGGAGCAGACGATGACGGGGGGATCCCGCACGCCCGTGCGACGCACGTCGGGCACCGCCTTCTCGAGTCCGATCTTGGCCGCGTACAGCAGCGTTCCGGTGCCGCCGAACGTGAACACGCCGTCCGCGGTGGCGGCGTCGTAGCCGATGAGCGCCGCCGTCATCGCCACGGCCTCCACTTCGGCAACCGACACCTGCCGCGACGATTCGTCGCTGACCAGATTCGGGTTGTAGATCGAGGGCAGCAGTCCGCCGATGATGCTCGGGATGGTCGGCGCCGGCACCACGTTGATCTGCGCGTGCGGGTGCCCCCAGATGAACATGCCCGACAGGTAGTGGACGAGGTCGCCCGTCACCACCTCCAGCGTGCTGGGCTCGTCCGGCACCCGTCGTCCGCGCGCCGCCTCGTAGTCGAGCACGACCGGGGTGCCGAGCATCGGCGCCGCCGACTTCAGCGCATCGACCTGATCGAGGGCTCTGAGGAACGAGAACACGAAGTACGCGTCGTGCAGACGATCCGACACCGGGGCCGGGAACGCGGTGCGGAGCTGCTGGACGATGTCCGTGTACGGCGCCGACATGGGTTGGCCGGAGTCTATACCCCTCAGGCGCGACGCGCCTGGCG
>JAEZCY010000101.1 GCA_023429845.1 Acidobacteriota bacterium | reverse complement strand
CCCGACGCCTACGTTCCGGCGTTCGGCGTTCGGCGTTCGACGTTCGACGTTCGACGTTCCGGCGTTCCGGCGTTCCGGCGTCCGGCGTCCGGCGTCCGGCGTTCGGCGTTCCGGCGTTCCGGCGTTCGACGTTCCGGCGTTCCCCTGGCTACCCCGCGAACCAGGCGATGCAGAACTGACAGAAAAGCGCGCCGACAACGGTCATCGAGAGGCCCCAGAGCAGCAGGCTCCGGAACAGCCGCGCCGCGGCAATTCCGTCCGGGACCGCGGCGATGCACAGCGCGCCGAGGGTCGAGAGCGGCGACACATCCACCAGCGCAGCGCCGACGTTGATGCTGAGGGCGATCTGGAGCGGGTCGCCACCGCCGAGACGTTCGACGAGCGATGGGATGGTCGGCAGGAACGTCGGATACACCACGCCCGACGTCGAACTGTAGCTGGAGATCGTTCCCGTGATGAAGGCGATCGTGCCGTTGATCGACGAGGGCGTGGCGACCGATGCGAGGGCGGCGCTGAAGATGTCGAGCCCCCCGGTTCGGTCGAGCACGCCGACGAGGGTGCTCACCCCGCACACGAGCACGATGACCGCCCATGGCACGTGTCGCAGCATGCCCGCATCGTCTGCGGCGCCGATCAGCACCAGCAGCGCCGCGGCGGCGAACGCTGCGAGGCCGAGGTCGGCATTCAGCACGACGACGGCGACGACCCACGCGGCGCCAACCATCAGCGTCAGCCCGTGGCGACGCTCGAATGCCGGCGTCGGCGGCAGTGTCGTGGCATCGGTCGCCCGCAACAGCCGCGGCCCGCCGAACAGTGCCCATGCGGCAGCCGCAGCCAGCACGTGCGCCACGAAGTTGGCGGTCCACACCGTCCAGGCGTACCCCTCGAGGCCTGCCCTGGCCATCGACGTGTCGACGATGACGCCGACCGCGCTGAACGGCGACAGGTTGCCGGCGTTGGCGCCGTTGCCGATCATCAGAGCCACCAGCAGCGCAGGGACGCCTGCGCGCATGGCCGCCGCCATGCCGAGCGGCGCGAGCAGCGCGACCGTCGCGATGGCACCGGGCCCCATCGTGCTCACCAGGCAGGCCACCATGAAGAGCAGCGGCGGCAGCCATGCCGCCCTGCCGCCCGAGACGGCGACGGCACGCGCCACCAGCGCAGCCATCGTGCCGTTGGACTGCATGGTGCCGAACAGGGCCGTCACCCCGAGAAGCGTGATGAACAGCGACGTGGGGAAGACCGCCATCAGCGCGTCTACCCGCCAGCCCGCCGCGTACACGGCGATTGGCCAGGCGAGCGACATCGCCAGCACGCCGACGTTGACTCTCGTGCCCAGACTCGCGAGCACGACGAGCACCAGCGCCACGACCGACAAGCCTGCCGGACTCATCGCCGCGCGGGCCCGACAGGCGCGTGCGGCGACGCGTGCGTTCCGACTCTGCTCTTCGGGAGGTGCCTCCGCTCGGTTCGTGCGGGGTGCCGAGCGCTCGCGTGATCACGAGCACGGGGGGCATCACCCCGGCGCAGCGAGAAGAACTGAAGTTCGAGCAACGACATGCGGTAAGCGATCCCTTTTGTGGTCCTACTGCGAGCCGGCCCGCACCTCGCCCCGCGGACGGCGAGTCACCGCCGCGACGGGGTCAAGACGAGCGTGTGCGCTGCGTCCGCTTCGACGGCCTTGCGCGAGTACCGCAGCGGGAAGTATTGCCCGCGCGACCATGGCTCCAGCAGGTTGCCGTAATACGGACTGCCCGGCTGCGCCGACTGGCCCGGCGTGTTCGTCACGCGCGATTCGTCGAGATCCGCGAAGTCGATGATCTCGCGGAAGGTGGCGCCGGTGGCCGCGACGGTGTCGCCCCCGCCGTCGCGCTCCAAGCCAGGCAGATCGTAGGCACGCGCGAGCGGATGCGGGAACTCGCTCCGGTGCAGGCGTCCCCATCGCCATTCGCCGCGGTCGCTACCGAGCGTACGCGTCAGCGTCTGCACCGCCTGTTCGAGTGCCGTGCGTGCCGCGGCGATGAGCCTCGCGCTCGGCGAGGCCAACGCCAGGAGGCGCGCGGACGCGCCGACGCCGCCCCGGCCGGGCGCGCTTTCGGCCCCCAGGTCGATCTCGTCGAGCCCGCGACGCCAGGCATTGTGGAGCGCTGCGCCGGCGCTCGTCGCACGGTAACGGCCATCCCACTCGAGCAGCGTCTGACGCGCCCACTCGATGTCCTCGCGCTCGGACGTCCAGGTGCGGAGCAACGCCTTCTCGGCATCGACGTATGGCCAGGTGATGTCGTGCTGGAAGCGCTCGAAGTCGTCGCGGCGCAGTTCGGTGCTCTTGCCGAGCACCTGGTTCAGCCGGTCCCACCGGGCATAGGGCTCCCGCTTGAAGAAGAGCGGCGGGTAGTACCCGGCGGGCATGATGTTGTGGTTGGCCGTCGCGATCCAGCCGCTTGGCGGGTTGAACGCGAATGGCAGGTCGTCGCGGAAGCCGTTCCAGCGATACGCGCCGGTCCCTGGCACGGGCAATCGGCCGTGCCAACCGCCTTCACGGCGCGGCGCCAGGCTCGAGGCGTGCCAGGCGATGTTGCCCTCGACGTCGCCGCAGACCATGTTCTCGGATGGCGCCAGGTAGTAGCGCTGGTGCGCAAGGAACTCGCGACAACCCGGCGTCAGCGAGGCCTGGTTGAGGCGCAGTGCGCCGAGGTACTCCGCGGTGCCGGGTTCCTGCAGCGTCGAACGCAGGGCATAGGCGCGATTGTTGATGCGGTCTTCGTGGAAGATCGGCCCGTGGCGGCTGTACTTGTGCTCGACCGTGCGCGGCGCGCCGCCTCGCACGGCGATCGTATCGGTGACGACGCGCAGCGGGTACCACTCGCCCTCCCACCGCGCCTCGTTCGGGTTGGCGGGATTCAGTTCCTCGACGAACACGTCGTCGTAATCGGTGCCGACGATCGTGAGCCCCCAGCCGACGCGCCCGTTGTGCCCGATGGCCACCCCGGGTATCGCGGGCTCGGTGGCGCCGATGACGTCCCAGCCCGGCGCGACGAGGTGGACGATGTAGCGCAGCGAGGGATTGGCGACCTGGCGGTGCGGATCATTGGCCAGCAGCACCGCGCCGCTGGCGGTGTGCGCGCCGCTGAAGACCCAGTTGTTGCTGCCGGGTGCACGTTCGGGCGTGCCGACGTCCAGCGAGGCGACTGCACCCTCGGCATTGCGGTAGGCGTCGAGCAACGGCGGGCGGGGAAACGGTACGACCGGCAACACGCCGTCGAGAGCCTCGAGGATCGACGGCGAGAGAACGGACAGGTCGAGACCACGCGGTACGGACAGAGGGATCTGCGGATCCTGTCGCGCCCGCCGGCCCGCCTCCTCCGCTCCGAGCTTTGCCACGTCGAGCGCAAGCCGGAGTTCCGCGCGGGCGTTCGCCAGCGAGCGCGCCGGCACGCGCAGGACGACATCCCGGATGCTCCACGGCGCCGGCGTGATGCCGGTCAGCGCGAACTCCACCGGCAGGTTGTCGCGATGGTTGTCGATAAAGGCGTTGACGCCCGCGGCAAACGCCGTGAAGATGCGCCGGGCCTCCGGGTGATAGCTGGCGAACTCGCTGTCATCCCACGGCCCCTGATACTGCACGAGCCGAAGGAGGCGATCGTGCGCCACAGCCTCCTCGCCGAGAATCTCCGCCAGTCGTCCGCTGTTGTAGCGTCGCCACAACTCCATCTGCCACAGCCGGTCCTGTGCCTGCACATAGCCCTGCGCGAAGAACAGGTCGTCGGCATTGGAGGCGTAGATGTGCGGCACGCCCCACGTGTCGCGAATGACCTCGACGCGCTCCCGCAACCCCACAGCCGCCTGGGTTCCGTCGATCTGGCTGAGCGCACGCCTGGCCAATGCGTCGAACGATGGTGCGGGGGTCTGCCCCGCCAGCCCTACCCCCAGGACCAGCAAAGCGGGCATCACCAGCATCACGTGAAGTAGTCTCCGCGACATCACCTGGGCTCCTCGAGAACACGCAGCCTGCGTCGTCGGGCCGTCGGCCTGCGATCTCCCGAAATTGGGCAGGGCGGGCTCAGCCGGGCCCTGGGTAGGCGGTTGCCCAGCCTGGGTAGAGCGGGCTGTCCCAGCCCGCCGCAGTCCCGCTCCTGCCCGTCCTCTCAGCCGGCACCCGGTACAATTTCGACGAGATGCTTCCCACGATTGCCTGGCAGGACGATGCCGTCGTGATGGTGGACCAGCGCAAGTTGCCGACGCGCGAAGTCTACGTCACCTGCAAGACCCCCAACGAGATCGCCAAAGCCATCAAGACGATGGTCGTGCGCGGCGCGCCGGCGATCGGCGTGTCTGCCGCCTACGGACTCGCGCTCAGCGTGCGCCGGAGCACGGCGGCCGGCACCAAACAGCTGACGACCGAGTTCCTCAAGGACTGCGATCTGCTGGCTGCAACACGCCCGACGGCGGTGAACCTCTTCTGGGCCATCGACAGGATGAAGCGGGTGTTCTCGCGGCAGGTGCTCGCGGGAGCGAGCGTGGACGACCTTCGTCGCGTCATGCTGGACGAGGCTCACGCCATCCATGACGAGGACGTCGAGAGCTGCCGCGCCATCGGCAGGTTCGGTGGCGCGCTGGTGCCGGTGGACGCAGGCATCCTGACGCACTGCAACGCCGGCGCGCTGGCAACGGCCGGCTACGGCACGGCGCTCGGCGTCATACGCGGCGCGATCGAGCAGGGTCGCCAGGTGCGCGTGTTCGCCGATGAGACACGCCCCGTGCTCCAGGGCGCGCGACTGACGGCATGGGAGCTCGTGCGCGACGACATCGACACGACGGTCATCTCCGACAACATGGCTGCCGTTCTCATGCGCCAGGGACGGATCAATTTCGTTGTCGTGGGGGCCGATCGTATCGCGGCCAACGGCGATGCCGCCAACAAGATCGGTACCTATACGGTGGCCGTGCTCGCCAAGGAGCACGGCGTGCCGTTCTACGTCGCGGCTCCGCTCTCGACCATCGACATGAAAACGCCGGATGGCGACGCGATCCCGATCGAGGAGCGGCATCGCAAGGAGATCACGCACGTCGGCAGCACGCAGATCGCGCCGGACGGGGCAAAGGTCTACAACCCATCCTTCGACGTCACCCCACACCGGCTGATCGCCGGCATCATCACCGAGCGCGGCGTGGCGCGCGCGCCTTACATCGAGTCGCTGCAGGCGTTGTTCGAGCAGGACACGGCGGAGGTCGCCGCGCGCTGATGCGCATCCTCGGCATCGAGAGTTCCTGCGACGAGACGGCCGCGGCCGTCGTGGACGCGCCGCAAGACGGACGCTGGGAGCTGCGTTCCAGCGTCGTGGCGTCGCAGGTGGCGATCCATCGTGAGTGGGGCGGGGGCGTGCCGGAACTGGCAGCGCGCCAGCACCTCCGCGACATCTGCGGCGTCGTCGAGCAGGCGCTCGATGACGCGCGCGTGAGCCTTGACGACCTCGACGCGATCGCCGTGACGCAGGGCCCCGGGCTCGTCGGCTCCCTGCTCGTGGGCGTGTCGTTTGCCAAGGCCGTCGGCGCGGCGCGTGACATTCCCGTGCTGCCGGTGCATCACCTGGCGGGTCACATCGAATCGCTTGCGCTGCACAACGGCGACCTGCCGTATCCGCACGTCGTGCTCGTCGTGTCGGGTGGGCACACGAGCCTCTACCATCTGCCGTCGCCCGGCGTGTACCGACTCGTGGGCCGCACGCGCGACGATGCGGCCGGCGAAGCGTACGACAAGGTGGCAAAGCTCGCGGGCCTTGGATATCCGGGTGGCCCCGTCGTGGACCGTCGGGCTCAGGCCGGCAACCCGCACGCGATTCCCTTCCCGATCCCGAAGCTGACGCACGACGACCGCAACAAGGGCCCCGAGACGCACCTGCCGGCCGGATTCGAGCAGGCCCTGAAGCGTCGGGCCGACTTCAGCTTCAGCGGCTTGAAGACGGCGGTCCGCCGGCATATCGAACTCGCGACCGGCGGCCGCAAGCGTCAGCTCACAGACGACGAGGTGAACGACATCTGCGCGAGCTTCCAGCGCGTGGTCATCCAGACACTGCTCGATCGCACGTTCCGCGCCGCGGAATGGTTCGACGCCCGCGCCGTCGGCATCGCGGGAGGCGTTGCCGCCAACAGCAGCCTGCGGGCCGAAGCCGCCCGGCGTGGCGATGCCGTGGGGCTGCCCGTGTTCGTGCCCAGTGTGGCCCTCGCGACCGACAACGCGGCGATGATCGCCGCCGCAGGTTTGCGGCAATGGTCGCTTGGCGTACGCGGCAGCGCGCTCGACTTCAACGCCGACGCCAGCCTGGCGCTGTAACGATTGCGGGACGCCGGGATGCTGCGACAGCCCGCCCTACCCGGGCCTGGGCTGAGCCAGCGGCGTTCGTCGGGCCGGTGCCGGATCCGCAGCCGAGCGTCGGGATACGTACGAAGCCGTCGGGCCTTGCCCGCGTGTCCGCGTCAGCGGTTCAGGAATCGAGCGTCGAACGGGCGCGGCAGCAGATTGCGCATGGCAAACGCCGCCTTCACCTCCGTGGGGGTCGCGAGCACGACAGGCACGTCGCCGCAGAACTCCCACAGGATCTGGCGGCACGCCCCACACGGGGGCGTCGGTTCCTGCGTGTCGGCAACCACGACCACCGCCGTGAAGCCGTCGGGGCGGGCCCCCTCCGAGATCGCCTTGAACACGGCCACGCGCTCGGCGCAGAGGGTGAGGCCGTACGTCGCGTTCTCGATGTTGCAGCCCGTGAAGATGCGCCCGTCCCGGTGACGCAGGGCCGCGCCGACGGCAAATGACGAGAACGGCGCCCACGCCTGCCCGCGAGCCGCGCGGGCCGCCGCGACGAGTTCGACGTCCACGTCGAACGGCGAGTCGATCATCGCGCCGCCACCATGCGCGCGATGAAGGCATCGAGGAGCGCGATGAACTGGCCGCGCACGCGCGCCGCCGTGTCCATGACGTCCTCGTGCCGCAGCGGTTCGTCCACGACGCCAGCCGCCGGGTTGGTGATGCACGAGATGCCGGCGACTGCCGCTCCCATGTGCCGCGCCGCGATGGCTTCCGGCACGGTGGACATGCCCACCGCATCGGCGCCGAGCGTGCGGAAGGCACGGATCTCGGCCGGCGTCTCGTAGCTCGGCCCGAGGGTGGCGAGGTAGACGCCGCGCTGCAGCGGCACGCCAGCTGCCGACGCCGCGTCCAGCGCCATCCGGCGCAGGTCGCGGTCATAGACGTAGGTCATGTCGGGGAAGCGCGCGCCCAGGGCATCGACGTTGGGCCCGACGAGCGGGTTGGCGCCGAGCATGTTGATGTGGTCCTCGATCAGCATCAGCGCACCCTGCGTGAACGCGGTGTTGATGCCCCCGGCTGCGTTGGTCAGGACGATGCGCGGCACGCCCCAGCGGACCATCGCGCGCACGCCGAACACCGCCCGCGAGACGTGATGCCCTTCGTAGAGGTGGGCGCGGCCCGACAGCGCCGCGACGCGCGCTCCGGACGCGTGCGTCCCGATCACGAGCGTGCCGGCATGGCCGACCACGGCCGAGGACGGCCATTCGGGAATCGACTCGTACGGCAGCGTCACCGCGTCCTGCAGCGTGGCGGCGAAGTCGCCGAGCCCGGAGCCGAGCACCACGGCCACATCGGGAGCTTGTCCGGCGCGCTGGCGCAGCACGGAGACGGCGCGGTCAAGGGTCTGCAACACGTCAGTCATGAGGTCGGGATTCCCGGGGCTGGGGCCCTGTACACGCACTCGGAATGCGGCGTCGTCTCAGTGAAAGCTTACGCGTCTCGAGCGAGCCCGAAACGGTCGAGGATGAGCGGCCTGGGCGCCGGCGGCGCGTCGGACAGCGTGAGAGCCTGCTCGAGCATCGGCCGCACCGCCGCAGCGTCATCAGCGGACGCGGCATGGATCACCACGACGGTTTCGCCCGCGCGCACCCGGTCGCCCGCGACCGCTGCCAGTTCGAAGCCGACCGCCGGATCCACGTCGTCTTCCGCGCGGGCACGTCCGGCGCCGAGTTGTACGGCGGCGCGCCCGATGAGCCCAGCGTCCAGCCGTGCGACGTAGCCGTCGTGCGGCGCGACGAAGAGCTCACGCACCGGCGCCTGCGGCAACGTGCGCGGGTCGTCGATCATGCCCACGTCGCCCCCCTGCCGTTCGACGATCGCGCGGAAGGTCCGCAGGCCCGCGCCGTCCCGCCACGCGGCCCCCACCGCTTCGCGCGCGGCCTCGAGCGTCGAGCCCGGCCTGCCGAGCCAAACCATCAGCGCGGCTAGTTCCAGCGACAGTTCGACGAGGTCGGGCGGGCCGCCACCGCGCAGCACGTCCACGCACTCGCGCACCTCGAGCGCGTTGCCGACCGTACGCCCGAGCGGCTCGTCCATTTGCGTGAGCAGAGCCGCCACCTTCACTCCGGATCGCGTCGCGAGCCCGACGAGCGCGCCGGCGAGCGCCCGCGCATGCGCCTCACTCGCCATGAACGCCCCGCTGCCGGTCTTCACGTCGAGCACGAGCGCGTCGATGCCTTCCGCGATCTTCTTGCTGAGGATGGATGCGCAGATGAGCGGCAGGCTTTCGACGGTCGCCGTGACGTCGCGCAAGGCGTAGAGCGTCCTGTCGGCCGGCGCCACATCGTCTGTCTGGCCGATCAGCGCGCAACCGAGCTCGGCGACCTGCGCCCGGAACTCGTCGAGCGTGAGTCGGGTGCGGAACCCGCGGATGCTCTCCAGCTTGTCGAGCGTGCCGCCGGTGTGACCGAGCCCGCGGCCCGACATCATCGGCACGGGCACCCCGCACGCGGCCACCAGCGGCGCGAGCACCAACGACGTCTTGTCACCCACGCCGCCCGTGCTGTGCTTGTCCACCTTCAATCCGGGCACGTGGGATAGGTCCACACGCACGCCGGAGCGAACCATCGCGTCGGTGAGCGCTGCGGTTTCCCCGTCGCCCATGCCGCGCAGCCACACGGCCATCAGCCACGCCGACAACTGGTACGCAGGCACCGACCCGTTGGCAGCGCCAGCGACCATCCACGCGATCTGATCGGCGGTGAGCGCGCCACCGTCGCGCTTGGTCCGGATGATGTCGACGGCGCGCATGAGCGGCGCAAGTATACTGACTCCGCCCGTCCATTCCCCCTCAGATCAGCGCCGCGCCGACAATGCTCCGAGCCTTTCCGTTGTTGCTGGGCCTCATGGTGATGACAGGCGTGTCCGGTCCGCGGATGACGCAAGCGCCCGATGCCCCTGCCGACCTCCTCGTCGTCAATGCCCGGGTGTACACCGTGGACGAGGCGCAGCCGCGGGCCCAGGCCGTCGCCGTCCGCCGCGACCGGATCGTCCTTGTGGGATCCGACGCAGCCGCCCTCGCACTGCGGGGGCCGTCCACCGAGGTGATCGACGCCGGTGGCCGCGCCGTGATCCCCGGCCTGCACGACGCCCACGGGCACATGCTCGGCCTCGGCGAGAGCCTGCAGGAGATCGACCTGCGCGACACGACGAGCGTGGAGGCCATCGTCGACAAGGTGCGGGCGCGGGCGGCGACAGTGCCGGCGGGCCGCTGGATCGTCGGGCGTGGATGGGACCAGAACGACTGGCCCGACACGGCGTGGCCCACCGCGGCGCAACTCGACGCGGCCGCGCCCGACCATCCCGTCTACCTGTCACGCGTGGACGGGCACGCAGCGTGGGTGAACGCCAGGGCGCTGCGGGCTGCGTCGCTCACCTCGGTCGTCGCCGACCCTGACGGGGGCCGCATCATCCGCACGCCGGACGGGGCACCCAGCGGCGTGCTCGTGGATCGCGCCATGGGCCTTGTCGCACGGCATATCCCCCCGGCCGACCGGGCCGCACGCCGGGAGCGACTCCGCCTCGCCGATGACCTCGCCGCCAGGCTGGGACTGACAATGGTCCACGACGCCGGAGTGGCCCCGGACGATGTCGCGATGTATCGCGAGGTGGCCGACGCGGGCCAACTGAAGACGCGGCTGTACGTCATGCGCGCCCCGCCGGCTCCCGGCACCACGCTTCCCCCGCCGCTCGTCGGCCATGCCGGACACCTGCTGACGGTGCGCGCCGTGAAGCTCGTCGCGGACGGAGCGCTCGGGTCGCGCGGCGCCGCACTGCACGAGCCCTATAGCGACGAGCCGGAGACACGGGGGCTGCTCGTCACGTCGCCCGCTGTGCTCCATGCGCAGGCACGCGCCTCCGTCGAGGCGGGGTATCAGCCGTGCATCCACGCGATCGGCGATCGTGCCAACGCCGAGGTGCTCGACCTGTTCGAGCGGCTGCAGCGGGAGGTGCCGGGCAGCCGCGCGCTGCGCATGCGCAACGAGCACGCCCAGATCCTGCGCGCCAGCGACATCACCCGCTTTGCCGGGCTCGACGTCATCGCGTCGGTGCAGGCCACCCACGCGACGTCGGACATGCCCTGGGTCGCCCAGCGGGTCGGCGACGAGCGTGCCCGGCAGGGCGCGTACGTGTGGCAGGCGCTCCGCCGCAGCGGCGCGCGACTCGCCAACGGGTCCGACTTCCCCGTCGAAGAACCAAACCCCATGTACGGCTTCTACGCGGCAGTGACGCGGCAGGACCGGGACGGACGTCCGCCCGGCGGCTGGATGCCCGACCAGCGGCTGACGCGCGACCAGGCGCTCCACAGCTTTACCGCCGGTGCGGCGTACGCCGCGCACCTGGAGAAGGAACTCGGCATGCTGCGGGTCGGAGCGCTGGCCGATCTGCTGGTGCTCTCGGACGACATCATGGAGGTGCCGCCGCTGCGCATCCTTGCGGCACGGCCGCTGCTGACGATCCGCGGCGGGCACGTCACGTTCCGCGATGGGCTCTGAGGCAGGGCGGGCGCTGCTCGGCGGCGCGGCCACCCTGGTGCTCGCCCTCGGCGTGCTCACATGGCAGACGGTGCGCATCGCGCCGCATGCGCCCGACCGCGTCGTCGCCGAACTGCGCCTGGCGCAGGCGGCCGCCGTGCTGCTCGCATTCTCGGCGGCCTTCCTCGCAGGCCTTGCCGCCTCGTCTCCGGGTCCTGTCGCCGCCCTCGACATGGCGCTCGCGGTGCTCGCGTGCGGCGTGGCGCTGATGACGCTGGTCCGCGACCCCCGCGCCGCGCTGACCTGGCTGGCGGCCGGCTTCGTCGCACGCGCCATGCTGGACGTGTTGCACCTTCCCGGCTGGCTGCCGATCGCCGCATCGACGACCGTACTCGCCGGAAGCGCCGCGGCAAACCTCGTCGCCGCCGGGCTGTGCGCGCTTCCGCTTTCGCGCGTCCCCGTGCCTCGCTGAGCGTCCGGATGGAGCCGTCGGGCTATCTGCAGATGTAGCCGTCGGGCCTTGCCCGACGGGCAGGGGCCACCTCCCTGCGCGATCCGTCGCGGAAGCCGCGACGGCTACGTACGGGGAGCGGAGTCGTGCACACTAGAAGAGCCGGTGGCACGTCGCGGCCGGCCCCTCCGGAGGATCGTTCACGATGTCGTTTCCCGTCAGTCGTCGTCGCTTCCTGCAGGATCTCGCGGTGGCGTCCGCAGCCGTACCGCTCGCGAGCCGGGTCGTGCAGGGCCAGGCGGCACGCAAGGTCCGTCACGCCAGCTTCGGCGCCGCCGGCATGGCCATGGCCGATATCCGCGGCTTCTCGACGCACCCGGCCTTCGACCTGGTCGCGGTGGCCGACCCCGACCTGTCACGCACCGAACAGGTCAAGAAGCTCTTCCCCAACGCGCGGATCTACCAGGACTGGCGCGAACTGCTCCGCAAGGAGGCCGACAACCTCGATTCGGTGAACGTGTCCACGCCCGACCACATGCACGCGCCCATCGGCATGGCCGCCATGTCGCTCGGCAAGCACGTGTACCTGCAGAAGCCGCTGGCCGTGACCATCCGCGAGACCCGCCTCCTCGCCGCCACCGCGCGCGAGAAGAATCTCGTATCGCAGATGGGCATCCAGACCTCGTCGCACCCGACGCAGATGGCCGCCGAGGCGTTGATCCGTTCAGGCGCCATCGGCAAGGTGAAGGAAGTTCACACCTTCTGCGACAAGACCTGGGGCGACCCCGAACCGATCCCCTCCGGGTCCGACCCGGTCCCGCAGGCGATGGACTGGGACGTGTGGCTCGGCGTGAGCGCGAAGCGTCCGTTCAAGACCGACGTCTACCACCCCGGCAACTGGCGCAAGCGCGTGGACTTCGGCACGGGCACGCTCGGCGACATGGGCTGCCACATCTTCAGCCCGCCCATGCGCGGCCTGAACCTGTACATCCCCACGTCGGTGACTTCGTACGGGCCTGGTGCGGCGCATGGCAACTGGCCGATCGACGCACGGATCAAGTACGTCTTCCCGGGCACGACGCTGACGGCCGGCCCGACGGTGGACTTCTGGTGGTACGACGGCGCAACGCGGCCGCCGCAGTCGGTGGCCGACGTGGCCGGCGGCAAGCTGCCCGGACAGGGGTCGGTGGTCGTCGGCACCGAGGGCGCACTGCTCCTGCCACACATCGGCGCGCCGACACTGCACCCGGCCGACCGGTTCGCGTCGCGGCCGATCCCCGAACTCGAGGCGCGCAACCACTGGCACGAGTTCCTCGACGCGGTGCTCAAGGGACCGGGCACGAAGACGTCGGCCAACTTCGACTACGCGTCGCTCGTCACCGAAGCGGTGCTCCTTGGAAGCATCGCGGAGTTCTTCCCCAACGAGACGCTCGCCTATGACCCGACGGCGATGCGCTTCACCAGCCATGCGGCGGCCAACAAGCACCTCGGCCGCAAGTACCGCAAGGAGCACCTGCTGACCCGCATGTAGGGTTGGCCGGTGCGAGGGCGCGCTCCGCGCGAGCGCGCCCTGCCCTCCTCCGCATCCCACCGCGACCTCCGTCCCGCCGGCTTGACCACCGCGTGCGGCGCACCGACAATGTGACGCCTCGCAGTCGCTGATGGTGTCTGCGCGTCGGCACACCGAGAAAGAGACCTCCGTGCGACGATTCGTCACCTTCATGGGCGCGGTGCTCGTTGTGGCGCTCGGCCTGGTGCTGTCGGCGCAGCAGCCGGCCTTCACCCGCAGCCCGCGCGCGGACCTGTCCCAGCGCATCCGTGCCGCGGCTCGCCTGGGTACGTCCCACGCACCGGGCCGCGTCCTCGTCAAGTTCCGGCCGGGACTCCCCACGGCCGCGCAGACCTCCGCGGTGACGCTGGCCTTGCCCGGCACCGCCGCGCGCGTACGCCCCGGCGACGCGTACGCCGACTTCGATTACGTGGACCTGCCCCTCGACGTCGACGTGCCGGGGGCTGCGCGCGCACTGGCGCAACGGCCCGAGGTCGAGTACGCCGAACCCGACGCTCTCCACCGGTTCGCGCTGACGCCCAGCGATCCGTCGTTTGCGCGCCAGTGGCACATGCGCGCCATGAACCTCGAGCGCGCGTGGGACATCAACGACGGCGCGCGCGACGTCGTTGTCGCGGTCATCGATTCCGGGTTGGCCATGGCCAACGACGTCCTCCGGTTCCCCCGCTTCTGGAATGGCCGCATCCAGATCATCGACGTCCCGTTCGGCCGCGCCACCGACATCGCCTCGAGCGGGCGCGTCGTCGCGCCCTACGACTTCTTCTACGAGGACGACATCCCCTACGACATGGACGGGCACGGCACGCACGTCGCCGGCTCGCTCGCGCAACTGGCCAACAACAACGAGAGCGGCGTGGGCGTGGCCTTCAACGCGCGCGTGATGCCGCTCAAGGTCTGCATCGGCGAGTGGGAGGTCCTGTTCATCCTTGCCGAGGACGGCGTGCAGACCGTGCCGCCGCACCTGGCAGGGGGCGTCTGCTTCGCCTCCGACGAGGCGCGCGCCATCCGCTACGCCGTGGACAACGGCGCGCGCGTGCTGAACCTGAGCCTGGGCGGCGAATCGCCGACGGAAGCGACGCGAGAGGCCCTGCAATACGCCGTCTCGCGGGGCGCCTTCGTGGCGGTGGCCGCGGGCAACGAGTTCGAGGACGGCAACCCTCGCGGGTATCCCGCTTCGTACGCACGCGAGATCGATGGCGTGATGGCGGTGGCCGCCGTGGGTCCCGACCTGAACCGGGCCTATTACTCGAGCACGGGGGACTACGTGGAGATCGCGGCACCAGGTGGCAACTCGCGGCAAGGCGGCGCCGACGGCCGCGTCTGGCAGCAGACGTACCGCAGCAGCGCCATCGACGCCGGCCAGTTCGCGCCGCGGTTCGACGTCATTGGCGACGAGGCCTACCAGGGCACGTCGATGGCCGCGCCCCACGTCGCCGGACTCGCCGCGCTGCTGTACGCGCAGGGCGTGCGCAACCCGGCGGCGATCGAGGCCGCCATCCGACAGTTCGCACGCGACCGCGGCACTGCGGGACGCGACGACGAGTACGGCCACGGCCTCGTCGATGCGCGCGCCACCCTGCGCGGGCTGGGGATCGCGCGATGACCGCCTGGCGTCTCGCACCCACCATCGGCTCACTCGCCGTGGCGCTGGCTCTCGTATCCGGCACGCACGCGGCGGCGCAGGAGTCCACGCCGAGCCAGCCGCCGCCTGCCCTGCCGCGCCCGGAGGCCGATCGTCCAACCAATCCCGACGAGACGGCCCCGCCGGTCGCCGACGATGTCGCCGACGCGGCGCAGGAACCAGACAGCGGCGCCACGCGGAACGGGGGCCGGCGCACGCGCGGCTCGGCAATCACCGCGCGGCTGTCCGGCCTCGCGGGCTTCCAGTCCTTCTCCGCCACCGACAGCTTCAAGGCTGTGCTCGACTCCTCGAGCGGACCCGTGTTCGGCGGCGGCGCCGGCCTGCTCTTCGGACGCAACCTGTTCCTCGACGTGATGGTGTCGCGGTTCTCCGCCGACGGGTCTCGCGTCTTCGTGACCGAGGGCGGCGAGGTGTTCGACCTCGGCATCGACACCACGGTCACCGTGCTGCCCGTGGACGTGTCGATCGGCTGGCGATTCGCGGGGCGCCCAAGGCTCGGCGCGAGCGGGCGGCCCGTGTTCCGCCCGGTGCCGTTCGCAGGCGGCGGCTTCGGATTCCAGCGATACCGGGAGACAGCCGAGTTCGCCGACGCCGGCGATGATGTGGACGAGACCCACGGCAGCTACCATGCGCTGGGCGGTCTCGAAGTGCCGTTCAACAGCCACCTCGGCATCACGACGGACGTCCTGTACCGCTGGGTGCCCGACGCCATCGGCCAGGGTGGCGTCTCCGCCGTGTACGACGACACGGACCTGGGCGGGCTGCAGGTCAGGTTCAGGATCACGTACACGTTCTGATACGGCGCCACTGCGGAATGCGGGAGATCGATTCGATGGCGCCACGCGATCGATGAGCCACGCACGACAGCCGCGTCCAGCCGCGACGCCGGCCAGGACGTTTGCCGACCGGGTCTACGCCGCGGTGCGCGCCATTCCGCAGGGCCGCGTCGCCACCTACGGCGATGTCGCCGAAGCGGCGGGCAAGCCAGGCGCGGCACGCGCTGTTGGCACCCTGATGGCCAACGGCGCGCCGGACGTGCCGGCGCACCGCGTGGTGGCTGCCGGCGGCGCATTGGGCGGCTACGGCGGCCACGAATCGCTGAAGGCCTCCCTCCTGCGGGCGGAAGGCGTCACGGTCGTGGGCCGACGCATCCGCGCTTTCGCCGCGATCCGCTGGACTGCGCCCCGCTCCAGCCGTCGTTAGAGACGCCGCGCGGCGGCAACACCGCCGAACTCCGGGGCCGTCCGTTCCGTCTCTGTAGCCACCTCCGGGCAACGTTTCGCAACCCGCCCGCCGTCTAACATGCCAGTGACGAGTCATGCCGCCGACGTGCGGCTCGCCGCACGATGCCGCAGCGGGGATCTGGCGGCGTTCGAGGAACTTCACCGGGCACACAGCCAGCGGCTGTACGCGGTCGCGTACCGAATGCTGGGGCATGCCGAGGACGCGGAGGACATGCTGCAGGAGATCTTCCTGCTCGCCTTCCGCAAGCTCGCGACCTACAAGGGCGATGCGTCGCTCGGCACCTGGCTGTACCGTCTCGGGGTGAACGCCTGCCTCGACCGGCTTCGCAGCAAGGCTCGCCGCAACGACAAGCAGACCGAGTGGCTCGATGGTGAGC
Source organism: Acidobacteriota bacterium (assembly GCA_023429845.1). Classification (GTDB taxonomy): domain Bacteria; phylum Acidobacteriota; class Vicinamibacteria; order Vicinamibacterales; family Vicinamibacteraceae; genus Luteitalea. Next base: position 1,190 of record JAEZCY010000101.1, on the reverse strand, counting down.
AGCCTCCGATCAGCGCGGTGACCGAGTTCGGCCGGAGTGTGGTGCACAGGCTGGATCTGGAGCGGGCGCTCCGGGACCTGCCGGCGGGATGCCGGGCCGCATTTCTGTTGCACGACGTTGAAGGCTTCGAGCACCGCGAGATTGCCACGATGCTTGGCATAGCCGAGGGCACGTCGAAATCGCAGGTCCACAAGGCGCGAGTGCGCCTGCGCGGCCTGCTGGGACGGGTGATGACAGGGGGAGTACGGACGTGAAGTGCGAGGACGTCCAGCAGGCACTCGACGCGCAGTTCACCGGACGGCTCGACAGGGCCGGCGCCGATGCGCTCGAGGTGCACCTGGCCGGATGCGCGGCATGCCAGGCGCTTTGGGAGGACTGCCACCAGCTTCAGGCGGAACTCCGCCTCCTGGGCACCGAAGGTCCGAACCCGCGTGCGTGGGAACAGGTGGCGGCGCGCCTCGAGGCCGACCCGGAGTTCCAGCGTGCGTCGGCGGCGGCAGTGGACACCGAACGGCGACGCCAGCCGCTCGACTGGCGTTGGCTGGCGCTGGCGGCCACGCTGGTGTTGCTGATCGGCAGTTCGTTGTTCGTGCTGCGGCGAACGCTGGGGCCGGTGACGACGGCCGTCGAGGCGCCGGGCGCGGCGGCCAACGGCGGCGAGCGCGAGGATCTGGTGCGTTCCATCGAAGGCGAACTCGGCCTCGCCGCGCGCCACTACGAGAACGCGATCGCGGGGCTTGAACGCGTGGCACGCGAGAGCGACTCGCCGATCGACCCGGTGGTGATGGCCACCGTGCGCGAGAACCTGCAGATCATCGACCGGGCGATCGACGACAGCCGACAGGCGCTGCACACCGACCCCGAGAGCCAGCTGGCGCAGGAGAGCCTCTTCGACGCCTTCCGGCGCAAGGTGGCGCTGTTGCAGGACACGATTGCCCTGATGAACGAGATGCGCAAGGGCAACCCCGATCGCGCCACGGCGATTGCCTCGGGATTGAACAAGGGATGACGACCATGAGCAGGTTCTGGCGAGGGGTGATGTTTGCAGGCGTGCTGGCGGCGGGCCAGCCCGGTGGGCCCGTGACGGCTGCTCCACTTCTGGCGGCGACCGACGCGCGACAACCCGCCCCGCCCCCCGTGCCCGGCCCCACGGCGAGACCGACCGCGCCCGAGCCCCCGCGCCCCCCGGC
>JAEZCY010000098.1 GCA_023429845.1 Acidobacteriota bacterium | reverse complement strand
CTTCGCGCCTTCGCCGTCCACGCCTTCGGCATTCCCGCATTCCCGCATTCCCGCATTTCTGTCCCTTCTCCACTACCACTCGCCCGTAGTGCCGCGACGACCGACTTCACCTGCGCCGCGTAGCCCTTGTCGGCATACTTTCCCGGGTACAGCCGCGCGTATTTCTCGAGCAGGTGCGGCGCTTCAGCCCGCAGGAAGCCGAGGAAGTGGTCGCGCGTGCCGCCTTCCAGATACAGCACGTTGCTGCCCAACAGCGGCACATCGAGGTCGGCCATCGCCTGCAGCGTCGCCTCGATGCGAGCGGGCTGCGTCGTGAAGCCCGGCACCAGCGGACTCATGAGCACCCCGGCGCGCACGCCGGCGTCGAGCAGGTACCGCACCGCCCGCAACCGTTGGAGCGGCGGCGCCGTGCCCGGTTCGAGGCGCTCCCATACCGGGTCGGTCGTCGGCACGCTGACGTAGACCGTCGCGAGCCCTCGTGACGACAGGCGTCCGAGGATGTCGGCGTCGCGCACGACCATCGTACCTTTCGTTACGAGGCCGACCGTAGTGCTCGACGCGTCGAGCACCTCGAGGCACCGACGGGTAAGCCTGTAGTGACCTTCGATGGGCTGATAGGGATCGGTCGCGGTGCCGACGGCAACGAGTTCAGGCGACCACGACGGTTTGCCGACTTCACGGGCGAGCACGTCGGCAATGTTCCGCTTGACGAAGATGTACGACGAGAACTGGTCGCCGATGCCCATCTCGAGCTGTGTCTGATAGCGGCGGGCGAAGCAGTAGTGACACGCGTGCGTGCATCCGCGATAGGGGTTCAGCGTCCACTTGAACGGCATGCCCTTCGTGCGGTTCAGTGCCGATCGGCACACCACCTCCTGGTACCGCGCATGGTCGGCGCGGCGCTGTGCTGACGGGAGGGCTTCCACGCCCTCGGCCTTGACGAGCGCCGCCACCGCTCTGGTCGTGAGCGGATCGCCGAACAATCCGGGTTGACTCACCATGTGTGTCTTCGCCTTTTGTTCGCATTCTCCTTCCGTGACGCTGCGGCGTCAAGGGGCCGCGCGGGCAGTTGCGCGCATCAGGTAGACTCGTGGCCATGCCGCATCCCTCGCTTCTCCTGAAGGCGCTCGTCGTCTCGTCGGTCCTTGCCTCGGCCGCCACCGGTGCGGCTCAGGCGCCATCCAATCAGGACCTGGTCGGGGCCTGGAACGTCACGCTGACCTCGCCGCAGGGCACGCATCCCAGCGTCTTCACGATCAAGGACGAAGCCGGCCAGCTCGCGGGCTCCGTCGCCCTCGGGCCGCAGACCGCGCCGGTCGCCGTCAAGACCAGCGATTCCGGGGTGACGCTGTCGTTCACCGTCGACTACCAGGGACAGCCCCTGCCGGTCGTCCTCTCCGGCAAGCTGGCCGACGGCGCCCTGAAGGGCACTGTGGACTACGGCAGCGGCGCGGCGGCCGGCGACTTCGAAGGCCGCAGGGCAGGCGCGGCGACCGGCGCCGCAGCCGCGACGACGACGCTGACGGGCACGTGGACGATCTCGTCCAGCGGCGGGAGTGGATGGGCGATGACACTCACCCAGGACGGGAGCGCGGTGACCGGCACGCTGACCAATGCGGAGGGCGGCGTGTCGCTGCCGCTGAAGGGGACCCTGACGAGCGGAGCGCTCGACCTCGCGGTCACGGGCGAGGCCTCGGGCACCGTCAGGGGCACGCTCGACGGCAACGCGCTGAAGGGCACCTACGACATCGACGGCAACACCGGCGCCTGGACGGCGACGCGGAAGCCATAGCGGATCGTGCGCGTGTCTTCCCGGCATCGCCCAAGGGCGGCCGCTCCTGCCGCGGTCGCCCCCTCATCACGCCTCGTGTCGATCGACGCGCTTCGCGGCTTCGACATGTTCTGGATCACGGGCGGAGACGCGCTGGCGCGTGCGCTTGCCGCCTGGCTGGGCTGGCACTGGCTCGACCGGCAGATGGAACACGTGGTTTGGGAAGGCTTCGTGTTCTACGACCTCATCTTCCCGCTCTTCATCTTCATCGTCGGCCTCGTGTTGCCGATGGCCCTGCGTCGGCACGCGGGAAATGCCGGGCAGGCGCATGCGCGCATCGTCCGGCGCTTCGCGCTGCTGATGCTGCTCGGGTGGATCAACTGGGGCGTGCTCCAGTTCGACTTCGGGAACATGCGGTGGACCGGCGTGCTGCCGCGCATCGCGATCTGTTACCTGTTTGCCTCGCTTGCCGTCCTGCACCTCCGCGTGAAAGGACAGGCGATCCTGGCCGCGACCCTGCTGCTGGGGTACTGGGCACTGCTGGCATTCGTGCCCGCACCGGGGTTCCGTCCATACGACCTGTCGATGGAGGGCAATCTCGTTGGCTATGTCGATCGCCTCGTGCTGCCCGGCACGTTCTGCTGCTACCCGCCGTACGGCGACAACGAGGGTGTCCTGTCGCACATCCCGGCGATCGCGACGGCGCTGCTCGGCGCGCTGACCGGCGCCTGGCTCATGTCGGCGCGGTCGGCCGGCGAGAAGCTTCGCGGCCTCCTGCTGGCCGGCGTCGGTTCGCTGGCCATCGGCTACGCATGGTGGCCGCTGTTCCCGGTCATCAAGAACCTGTGGACGAGTTCGTACGTGATGGTTGCGGCGGGATGGAGCCTGCTGCTGGTGGCGCTGTTCTTCTTCGTGATCGACATGCGCGGCGCCCGCCGGTGGGCGTTCCCATTCGTGGTCATCGGCATGAACGCCATCACGATCTACGTCGCGCAGACGTTCATTGCCTTCGACGACATCTCGCGGTTCTTCCTCGGTGGCGTGGCGATGCTGGCGGGGGCGGCAGGACCGGTGGTGCTTGCACTCGGCGCCATCGCGGCGCGCTGGATCTTCCTGCACTACCTGTACAGGAACGGCACGTTCCTGAGGGTGTGACACGTGCTTTCAGAGTTGCCGTCGCTGTTCCTCGAGAATGTCTGCGAGGGTGTGCGCGATCGGAATCTCGGGCCGCCACCCGGTGAGCGCGGTCAGGCGCGACGCGTCGCCGACGAGCACCGGCACGTCCACGGGGCGTAGTTTCGCGGGATCGACCTCCACGTGCACCGGGGTGGAGGCCGCCGCGCGCAGCAGGTCGAGGAGGTCGCCGATGGCGATGGCCTCGCCACGGCAGACGTTGTAGACCTCGCCTCGTTGCGCGTGCGCCATCAGCAATCGGTACGCCCGTACGGTGTCGCGCACGTCGGTGAGATCGCGGCGCGGCGTGAGGTTGCCGACGCGCATCGGGCCCGGCTCGAGTCCCGCCTCGATGCGCGCGATCTGGCGTGCGAACCCCGGCGCGACGAACCCGGCGTCCTGCCGTGGGCCAATGTGGTTGAACGGCCGGACGACGAACACGTCGAGCCCTTGGTCGCGCGCCGCCGCCTGCGCGACGAGTTCCTGCGCGAGCTTGCTCACACCGTAAGGAGTGGTCGGCCCGAGTCGCGCGTCCTCGTGCACCGGCTCGTCAGACGGCGCGTACACCGCGGCCGAGGCCGTGACGAGCACGCGAGCGTCCGGGACGTGACGCGCGCAGGCCCGCAGCAACACGTGCGTGGCGCGCACGTTCAGGTCGAACGTCACGTCCGTTTGCGCCCACGAGGCGCCCTGGTTTGCGGCACCGGCGAGGTGGTAGATGGCGGCAGGCCGCAGGTCGGCGATGGCGGCGTCCACGGCCGCGGCGTCTCGCAGGTCCACGCCACGCCATGACGTGTCGTGGAGGCGCCGGGCGCTCCCGCGGGGTGGCTCGCCGGGCCGATACCAACCCTCGAGCGGGCCGTCACCTGCGAGGAGTTCGGCGAGGTGGCCGCCGGCGAACCCTGCGGCGCCTGTGATGAGGACCGGGCGCGGCATCTGCCTGGAGGAGCCTAGAAGGGCCGCGCCCCGAACCCGCCGCCCTGGCCCGTGTTGCCACCGAAGGCGCCGAGGAAGTTCGAGAACGTGCCCAGGCCGGCCAGCGTGAAGCCGATGTTGAAGCGGCGGTCCTGCGGCACGGCGAAGCTGGAGAACTGCGGGTAGTTGTACTGCTGGAACTCGACGACCAGGCCGCAGCACTGCGCGTTGTAGTACCCGACGATGCGCTGGTCGAGCATGGTTGAGCGGCCGATGTCGTAGTAGAAGGCGTACGTGCCGCCGAGACGGTTGCCACGCGTGCGCACCGTGGTGCTGGTGTTGAAGAACTTGTCGGGACGGTCCGGGTAGAACGAGAACTTCCGCTGGCTCCAGCCGCCGCTCAGCTCGAGCCATTCACGCAGGCCGTAGCTGCCGTTGAGGCGGATGCTCTGGAACTCGCCGGCGCGATCGTCCCAGTCGAGCCGGGCTGTGAGCGATGTCCGCTCGTCGGGCGCGAAGTTCGCGCTGAAGTTGATCGGCGAGAAGTTGCTCGGCTCGCGCCCGAAGTAGTTGAGCGGGTACGAACTGAAGTCGTAGAGGCTGGCCTGCGGGTCGCTGTAGTAGCTCTGCGTGATCCCGATGGCGAGGAAGTCGCGCGTGCGCGCGGTGGACGCGCCCGATCGGCGCTTGGCCGTGAAGCGGTTGACGATGCCGTAGGCGATGCGCGTGGTGCCGCCGTAGGTGAAGTCGTAGCCTTCGAGCTTCGGGATGCGATCGTAGTCGTCGAATGCGGTCAGGCGCTGCACCGTGAACGTCGGCTCGATCGTGTGCTTGTACTTCTCGGCGTAGCCGTTGTCGGGGGTGTCCCACACCCTGGTGAACCTCGGCCCGACGATGTCCGAGCGCAGATCCCAGTAGGAGCGGGTCAGCGGCACGTCGGCCTGGACGTCGCGGTTGTTGGCGTCCCTCACGTAGCTCTCGCTGTAGCGCGTGTAGTGGTACGAGATCGACGAGTTGAAGGTCAGGAACGGCCAGGTGTTGAAGGGCACGCGGATGGTCGGCGTGACGTCGAAGCGCTGCAGTCCCTGGTCGAACTCCGTGTCGTTCTCTTCGTCGCGATCGAGCCGCGCGATGTTCACCCATTCGCTGCCGACGCTGTAGTAGAACGGCGTCTGCCCGATGCGGCTCTGCGCGAGGTTGTACGAGAGGCGCGGCGTGCCCCCCGTGATCTGCGAGGACGTGTCGGAGTAGAACAGCTCCGTGGTGTCGTAGGTGAGGCTGGTGCTCTGCCGTCCCCAGTTGCCCGACAGGTTGCCGCGGACGCTGCGCGTGCGCGACGACCAGTCGTACGGGTTCTGGTTGAAGGTGGCACGCGTCACGACGCTCGAGAAGTAGTCCACGTTGCCACGGGCGCGCAGGCCGGCCGGCAGCACCTGCGACACGTTGGCCCGGACCTCGTAGTTGGTCGCCGCCGGCGTGGTGACCGTGCCGAGCCCCGACTGGTAGCTCGCCTCCTTCTCCTTCAGGTAGTACGTGCTGACGCTGCCTTGCGAGCCTGGACCCGCAACGTACCGGTACTCGGAGCCGACGCCCTGCCCGCGCTTCGCGAACCAGTCGTGGAACACCGTGGCGTCCTGGCTGCGGTTGATCGCCCAGAAGAACGCGTTGCTGATGCTCTGGCCACGCACCGTCGAGGAGCCGTAGGTCGGCAGCAGGAACCCGGTGGCGCGATCGTCGCTCTGGATCGGGTAGTACATCACCGGCAGATAGAACATCGGCACGCCCTTGACCTTGAGCACCGTGTTCGTGAGCAGCGCGTACTCGTCGAGTTCGACGATGGTCGTGCCGGAGACGAGTTCCCAGCGCGGCGTCGGCTGCACGCAGCTGGTGAAGCCGCCGCGCGTGATCCTGTAGCGTTTCGGCCCGACCTTCTCGACCTTCTCGCCGTAGAAGAGGGCGTCGGGCTCCTGCGTGCCGAAGAAGCTCTTGTCCACCTTCTCGCCGAGATGCGTGGAGCCGGTGGCGCTGTAGAAGACCGCGAGCTTCGTGCCGTTGTCGAACTCGAGCCGCTCGGCGGCGATGCGGGTGAGGGGCGAGGTATAGACCACGTTGCCGACGGCGATGACGAGGCCGGTTTCGCGGTCGTACTCCACCTGGTCGGCGAAGAACTTCTCCTGCCCGTTGCTCTGCTCCAGTTCCACTTCACCGAGCAGGCGCGTCTTGGTGCCGTCGATCTCGATCCGCAGCTGTCGCGACACCTTGAAGCCCGGTATCTGTTGCGCGGCGGCCACCGTCGGCAGCAGGGCAGTCAGGATCAGGAGGGCGAGGGCACGAATCGTCAGGATTGATTGCACGGGTTCGGCGCGGCGATCTGGCGTGGCAGCGGATGGCAGGATATCACGCAGGATTGCGCGGTTCGGGATGGTCGGCGAGCGCCGCGCGCACCGCGCCGACGAGTAACAGCGACCCCGCCACGACCACACGCGGAGCCGTCGTCGTCGCAACCGCAAGAGCGTGCGCCGCGTCGGGAACGACCTGCACGTCGAGATGTGGTGCAAGGTCGCGGACCCGCGCGGCCAGCTCGTTCGCGGGCAGTGCGCGGGGGAACGCCACGGAGGTCGCCACCACACGGTCGGCCAGCGGCAGCAGCGGTGCGAGCAGGCCCGCCACGTCCTTGTCGCGCATGCAGCCGATGAGGAGCGTCATGGGTGCGAATCCGGCCGTGCGCAACCACCGCGCGAGGGCCTCGGCTCCAGCCGGATTGTGCGCGCCGTCGAGCACGAGGTCCGCCCCGCCCGACAGCGAGCGACGCTCGAGGCGTCCCGGCCATGTTGCCTGCGCCAGGCCGTCGGTGATCGCCTCGAGCCCTCCACCGACGCCACCGGCCTCGAGCATTTCGAGCAGCCGCACGGCCACCAGCGCGTTCCCCACTTGATGTTCGCCACGAAGCGCCAGCGCCACCGGGCCGTACTCACGCAGGGGCGTGCGGAGGCGCACCGTCGTTTCACCGGCCACTTCGTGCGCGTCGACGAGAACGCCGTCCCCTGCCGACACGAGGTGCGCGCCCGGTCGGGGGCCCACCGCCGCGGTGAAGCGGGCCCGGCCATACAGGGG
>JAEZCY010000088.1 GCA_023429845.1 Acidobacteriota bacterium | reverse complement strand
ACGAGCGCGTGTTCGTCTACGCCGCGGGGGGCTACTACCACCCCGGCAAGGATCTCGGTGCGCTGCAGGACGAAATGCGGCAGTACCTCGATCTGGGCTACACGGTCGTCAAGATGAAGATTGGTGGCGCCGGCCTCGACGAGGACCTGGCCCGGATCGAGGCCGTGCTCGACGTGGTCGGCAGCGGACGCCGCCTGGCCGTGGACGCCAACGGACGGTTCGACCTTCGCACCGCCATCGCGTATGCAAAGGCCCTCGAGCCGTATGACCTGTTCTGGTACGAGGAAGCCGGCGACCCGCTCGACTACGCCCTGCAGGCCGCGCTCGCCGAGCACTACGCGCCGCCGATGGCGACGGGCGAGAACCTGTTCTCGATGCAGGATGCCCGCAACCTCGTGCGATACGCCGCGCTGCGGCCCGATCGCGACTGGCTGCAGTTCGACTGCGCGCTGTCGTACGGTCTCGTCGAATACCTCCGCATCCTGGCCATGCTCGACGAGCATGGCTGGTCGCCACGGCGGTGCATTCCGCACGGTGGGCACCAGATGTCCTTGCACATCGCCGCCGGCCTCGGCCTCGGCGGCAACGAGTCATACCCCGACGTGTTCCAGCCGTTCGGAGGCTTCGCCGACGGCACGCCGGTGGTGGACGGCCACGTCACCCTGCCGGACGTCCCCGGCATCGGCATCGAGGCGAAGGGGCGGCTGCACGCCGTCATGCGTGCGCTGCACTGAGAGCCGCGACCGCCAGATCGATTCATGACCGACGCCACTCCGCCGCCCGCTCCCGTGACGACGCCACAGACGCCTGCACCGACGCACCACGATGACGACGACCACGGCCATGGCATCGGGCGACGCCAGACGATAGGGTTCTTCGTCGGCATTGCCGCGTTGCTCCTGACGGTCGTCGTCGGACCGCCCGAGGGGCTGAGCGTAGAGGGCTGGCGAACCGCCGGCGCAGGCCTGCTCATGGCGATCTTCTGGATCAGCGAGCCCATTCCGATCCCGGTGACGGCCCTGCTCCCGCTCGTCCTGTTCCCGGCACTCGGCCTGGGCGACATCCGGACGACCGCCGCGCCCTACGCCAACCCGATCATCTACCTGTTCCTGGGCGGGTTCATCATCGCGCTGTCGATGCAGCGCTGGCACCTGCATCGACGCATCGCCATCGGCCTGGTCGGCAGGCTCGGCACGCGGCCGACGGCGATCGTGGGCGGCTTCCTGCTCGCCTCGTGCTTCGTCAGCATGTGGGTGAGCAACACCGCGACGACGCTGATGATGCTGCCGATCGCCATGTCGGTCGTGCACCTGCTTCCGACCGCGCCGCCGCAGTCGCGCGAACTCGCGGACTTCCGCACCGCGCTCATGTTGTCGATTGCCTACGGAGCGACGACGGGCGGGATGGCGACGCTCATCGGCACGCCCCCGAACGCGCTGCTGGCGGCGTACATGAGCGAGGTCTACAAGGTGACGATCGGCTTCGGCGAGTGGATGCTGCTCGGCGTGCCGGTGTCGGTCGTTTCGCTGGCTGTCGTCTACCTGGTGCTGACCCGCGGCCTGTTCACGCTCGGCAAGGCTGAAGTGCCGGGCATGCGCGCTCTGATCGCGCAGGAGCAGGCGCAGATGGGTCCGGTGAGCCGCGGCGAGGTGGCCGCGGGGGCCGTCTTCGTGCTGACGGCGCTGGGGTGGGTCTTCCAGCCCTTGATCGCGCAAGCGGTGCCGCTCGTGTCGGACACGACCATCGCGATGACCGGCGCGCTTCTGCTCTTCATGATTCCTGTGGATCTGCGCCGCGGTCAGTTCGTCATGACCTGGGAGGACACGAAGGGCCTGCCCTGGGGCGTGCTGCTGCTCTTCGGAGGCGGTCTCAGTCTGGCGGGCAACATCGAGACGCACGGCCTCGCAGCGTGGCTCGGGCAACTCGCCGGGCAACTCGAGCACGTGTCCGTGCTCGGCGTGCTCGCCATCGTCACGTTCGGCATCCTGCTGCTCACCGAACTCACGAGCAACACGGCGACTGCCGCAACGTTCCTGCCGATTACGGGTGCCCTCGCGCTGAGCCTCGGCGAGAACCCGATGCTGTTCCTGGTGCCGACCGCGCTCGCCGCGAACTGCTCCTACATGCTGCCCGTAGGCACGCCGCCCAACGCGATCGTGTACGGCAGCGGCGTGCTGCCGCTGTCGGCGATGGTGCGCGCCGGCATGGTGCTGAACGTACTGCTCGTGCCGATCGTCGTGGGGCTGGTGCTGCTGATCGGGCCGTGGCTGTTCGGGATCGAGGCGGGCGTCGTCCCACCCTGGGCGAGGCCGTGACGGACGCGGGCATGTGAGGGGACCGCCGGGCGAGGCCCGGCGGCTACATACCGAATATCGACTGCCGGTCGTCGTTCGGCGTTCTACGTCTTCAGGATCGCTTCCCAGCCGTTCCGGTACTCGGGACGCCTGATGTACGGCGCCGCCTCCGGTGCGTTGGTGGCGCGCATCGTCTTCCAGTCCCACTCGATGGTGCGACCCGTGCGGTAGGCGACGTTGCCGAGGTGATTGGCCTCGGTCGTCCACGCACCGTACTGGAAGTTGGAGGCGGGCACCGGGCCGACGCCCTTGGCGTAGTTGACCCACTCCACCCAGTGCCCGGGTGAGCGCGGCAGCACTTCGGCCGGCATCGGCATGTCCACGACCTTACCGTCCTGCAGCAGCTTGCCGTTGCCGAGCAGGGTGCCCTTCTCGCCGATGAAGACGGAAGAACGACGGCCCCATTCCTCTGTCCAGCCCTCGGGCTTCACGTCGCCCTGGTACCACACCAGCGTCAGCGGCTCACCGTTCACGCCGACATACTCGTACCGGGCCTTCAGCGTCGCGGGTGCGAGTTCGGGGTGCGGCTTGGGCACGTTGTGCGACTCGGCGTGCACCGACACGGGCGCGAGGTACCGGCCGACCTTCGGGTCCTGCTTCCACAGGTAGTCCAGCACCGTGTAGGGCACGTCGTTGTCGTGGCTGCCGAGGTCGCTCATGGTGCCGTTGGCGAAGTCCCACCAGCGATACCAGCGCGGTCCGGGGAAGTACGTGTCGTGGTACGGACGCGCCGGGGCCGGACCGAGCCAGAGGTCCCAGTGCAGGTGCGGCGGAGGCGTCATCTCCTCCTTGAAGCGATCGGTAATCTGGATGCCGTTCCAGAAGCCGTGCACCTTGTCGAACTTCTCGGCCGACGCGGCGTCCTGCAATCCCCAGGCCCTGTCGGCCCAGACGTGGACCTCGCGCACCTTGCCGATCACGCCCGTGTCGAGAATCTCCCGGACGACGCGGCGCATCGGCGAGGCGTGCCCCTGGTTGCCCATCTGCGTGGAGAGGTGCGGGAACTTCGCCGAGGTGTCGCGAATCAGCCGCGTCTCCCAGATGTTGTAGGCCAGCGGCTTCTCGCAGTAGACGTGCTTGCCGTGCGTGAGCGCCAGGTAGGTCGCAAAGACGTGCGTGTGTTCCGCCGTGGACACCACGACCGCGTCGAAGGCGTCGGGCTTGTCGAACACCTTGCGGAAATCCACGAACCTGGCCGCCTTCGGGAAGCGCACGCCTGCCGAGTCCACCGATTCCTGGTTGATGTCGCACAGCACCGTGACGTTCTCGTCTGGGTGCTTGTCGAGCGGCCCACTGCCGTCGGTGCGCTTCGGCGGGTTGGCAGGATCCAGCGTGAGCTCGTTGAGGCTGGCCCGGCCGCGGCCGCCCGCGCCGATGAACGCGATGTTCAACTTGTTGTTCAGGTGCTGCCCGCGCAGCAGCGCGGGCGCCTGCGACAGCACGGCGCCTGTGGCGAGCGCGCGGCCGACGAACTCCCGGCGCGTGACCTGTCGCACGCCGGTCCAGATCGTTGTCTTCTTCACGTGGACACTCCTGAGCCGATCGGTGGGCGCGCCGCCAGGTCCAGGAGGGAACGTCAGCGCAACCGATCTCGGAACCCGATTGGGCGCATTCTGATGCGCTTTGGTCGGCAGGGCAAGCAAACGCGTGCGGGGACGGCAGTCGGGCCCGGCCGTGCGCCGTTGCACGTCCCCCTTCCGGCATTTCAGCGTTCGCCGTTCGCCGTTCGCCGTTCGCCGTTCGCCGTTCGGCGTTCGCCCTTCTACCTGCCCGGGCCGCGATGCCGTGACAGGTACTGCACCATGATCTCGATCTGCTGCGGCGTCGCGGGCATGCCGCGCGCGGCCATGTTGGCCATCGTCTCGCGCCAGCCGGCTTCCGGTTGCCGCGTCCGCGTAACCACCGTCGGGAGGTGGCATCCGCCGCACATCTGCTGCACTAGCGCACGCGCCGGCTCGTCAGGCAGTCCGACGCGTTCGAACTCCGCCCGGATGGCCTCCGCGGTGTTGATGCCCGATGGATCCTCCGGCGGCGGCACGGGGTCCATCGACGGAATCGCACCCTTGGCGTCCAGCGCGAACGTGTAGAGCCGCCCCGGGGCCTGGAACCCGCTGCGCCCCGTGGCGACCGTCACATATTGCACGCCGTCGAGGGTGTACGTGATCGGGTTGGCGAAGCCCGGCACGAGCGGCACTGACCAGAGCGGCGTGCCGGTGTCGGCGGTGTACGCGCGGAACGTGCCGTCGTTGGACCCGTGAAACAGCAGGTTGCCCGCGGTGGCAAGCGTGCCGCCGGTGATGCCGGGACGCTCGAACCGGATGCGCCAGCGCTCCTGCTGCGTCAGCGGATCCCAGGCGACGAGAAACGCGCCCTGCTGCTGACCACCGCCCGCGCCCACCACCTGCGGTCCACGGCGGGCCGGCGCGGCGG
>JAEZCY010000081.1 GCA_023429845.1 Acidobacteriota bacterium | reverse complement strand
GGCTCCAGTCGTGCCATCGGCGGCCATGGCCGGGAGCGTCGCGCCGGGCGCAGTCTCGGGCAGAGCCGGAGTGGTCGATTCCAATTCAGTCGATGGCGGCGGCAGTGGCGTCGGTGGCGGCTCGCTGGCGACGGGCGGCTGCGTGCGTTCGGCGACCTGCGGCTCCGGCGCGCTGTCGGAGAGCAGTCGCCAGGCCACCGCCGCGACGGCGCCGAGCATGGCCACCATGAACAGCACCAGGATGAGCGGGTTGACGCCCTTGCGCGGCGGCTTGGCGCGGGCAGCCTGCCGCATCACGGGCGGCGGAGGTCCGGAGGGGATCGCCGGGGTGGCGCCCGACTTCGCGCCCGGCATCAGCAGCGTCTGATCCGGCGGGATCGGCACGTCCATGGTCGGCTCGATCTCGGCAGTCCCGACACCGGCCGCAGCGGCGAAGGCGGGCGGCGCGACCGGCACGTCCTCGAACGACAGCTTGTAGTCGCCAAACTGCACGTCGTGACCGTGCTGGAGCTCGAGTCGGTTGACGCGCTGCCCGTCCTTCCAGCTGCCGTTCTGGCTGTTCAGGTCGATGAAGACCCAGCGTCCGTTCTCCTCGCGCAGTTCGGCATGGAAGCGCGACACCGACTTCCGCGGGTCGAGCAGCGTGATGTCGTTGGTCTCGGATCGCCCGATGCGCCAGTCACGGTGGCCGGGGTCGAACTCGCTCTCGATGGCGCCATCGCGCCAGATGATCACCTTGGGCATCTGTGGCTCCGCGAACCTACTGCGCCACCCGCTGTCGCAGGCGTGCGGCCTCGGCTCTGGCGCTGGCGTGCAGCGGCTCGTTCTCGAGGGTCAGCGCCTGCACCTGTTCCCACTGCCCTGCCGCTTCCTCGAACTTCATCTCGTCCTCGGCGCGCCGGGCCGACGACTCGTAGCTGCGCAACCGCACCTCGCGCTCCGCGATGACGCGCAGCAGGAGCCGTCTCGAGGGGTCGTGCGCCTGGTCTCGCAGCAAGGCACCGTGCAGCAACCGGTACGCGTCGAGCAGGCGCCCGTTCTTGTAAGACAACTGCGCCTCATCGTACAGCCAGTCCACCGGCCGATCCTTTGCCGTGAGTGCGCGCTTTTCGATCGCCTCCGCTTGCGGCGAGTCGAACGGGGTGATCGGCGTATCGGGGTCCGCAACAAGCGGTTGACGCGCAGCCTGGGTCCGCCCGGCCGACTCGGTCGCTTCCGACGGCGCGAGCAGGAACACGTACACCGCGGCCAACGCGCCGCCCATGACGAGCATCGTCAACATCGCGACCAGCATCAGTCGCAGTGCCTTGTTGTCGCCGACTGCACCGGGTGACGCGACCGGGGATGCCGCCGATGGCTGCCCCTCGTACTCGAGCACGAGGCGCTGGTCGCCGATCTCGATCACGTCGCCGTGCGACAGCTGTGCCGCATGCACGGTGAGTCCGTTCACGACAAGACCGTTCGCGCTGTCCTGATCCTCGATTCGCAGCCCGCGAGGCGTCCACGACAGCAACGCGTGGCGCTTGGACACGAACTGCGACGGCAGGACGATCGTGTTGCCCGCGTCGCGGCCGAGGGTGACCGTCCTGCCCTGCTCGAGGGCGTAGACGGCCTCCTCGCCGTCGGGACGGGCGAGGACGAGGCGGGCAGCAGCGCGGTCGGCAGACATGTGGTGGCGTTCCCTTCAGAACGGCGCGAGTTCGACCCGCACGTTCGTTGACGGTTCGCGGCGGAGCGTGACCGATGGCTGGCCCGGCACGGGGATCACGACCTCGTCGCCGGCATTCATGCCGAGGGCGCCAAGCCCTTGCACGACGGCGTTGCACAGCGGGCCAGGCTCGAGCACGTCGAGCAGGTGTCGGCCAGCGGCACAACCCCAGTCGCGCACCCCCTGCTCGGGGGCGTGCGCGCTGGTCGCGACGACCGAGAGCGATGGCGTGGCGTCGATCCACGGCGGCCCCAGAGGCGGCGCCACTTCGACGGCCGCCAGGGCGTCGCTGCCGGCGACGCCGCCCGTACCGCTGCCGGGCGAGGCGGCCGCGCCCCCGAAGTGCCGGCGGTGCTCGAGAAGGTAGGCGATTACCCCGGGAAGACGCTCGAGGCCTGGCACCACGCGGCCATCCATGACCTTCGGGTTCGCGCCGGAGACGACAAGCTCCACCTGCCGCGTGAAGTGCTGCATCGTAGACGCCGTGTGCCGGCGAATCAGCATCGCCGTCAACAAGGCGAGCCCCAGCGTGCTGATGAGCCCGACGATCACCGCGATGCCGTTCTCGCCCGCCGAGGGTGGCAGGTAGCGCACCCAGGCGAGATAGCCGCGGCTTCCGCCAGCCACCGGCACGAACGCGTCGGCATGCCCTCCCGTCACGGTGACCGTCGGCGACGCCAATCCGCGCCATTGCGACCCCACGACAGGCAACGTGTCGAACGTGCGGCCGAGCAGCCGGCCTGGCGCCATCACGCGGCCGGTGGCCACGTCGAGCACGAGCGCGCTTTCGACGCCGGGCTGCGACTGGATGTCGGCAATCACCGCCTCGTCCACTGATCCGTCCGGGCGCACCGCACTCGCCGCCCAGCCTCCCAGCGTCCGAACCTGACGTCGCGAGAGCTGGTCGACCGTCGCCGAAGCCGTGGACATCAGCGGCAGCGCACCGAGGAGCACGCCGAGCCCGCCGAGCCCGACGCACGCCAGAATCACCAACCCGCCCCACGAGACGCGCGGGCCCGACGCGGCGGCCACGGCGGGTACGCCGGGCGTCGCGGCAGCCGGTTGCGGGGCGACCGCGACAGGCGTCGGC
>JAEZCY010000070.1 GCA_023429845.1 Acidobacteriota bacterium | reverse complement strand
CCCCCCCGCCCGGCCGCCCGTCGTTTGCTGGGGGGACACGGCCGTGATGGCGCTCGTGCCGAAGACGCCGAGCGCGCTGAGGGTCTTGAGGTCGGCCTGGATGCCGGCGCCGCCGCCGGAGTCGCTGCCCGCGATTGTCAGTGCCGTGACCATGCCGTAAGATCCGCTCCCATGTACGCCGCCAGCCGGGCCCCGCTCGGCCTCCTCGCCGGGACCACCCTGTTCGACGTCGTCTCCCACCGCAGTTCCTCGTGGGCGTTGCGTGGCGCCGCGGTCCTTGCCGCGACGGCCGCCACGGCGCTCGCGGCGCAGGTCAGCATACCGTTCCACCCGATTCCGTTCACGCTGCAGCCGATGGTGGTGCTGCTCGCGGCCGCCGCGCTCGGCTCGCGGCTCGGCGCGTCCGCCCAGGTGCTGTACCTCCTTCTGGGGGTCGCCGGCCTGCCGGTGTTCGCCGCGTCGCTGACGTTGCCTCCCGGACTGGGCCGCCTGCTGGGACCGACCGGTGGCTTCCTCCTCGCATACCCCGTTGCGGCGTACGTGACGGGCCGGCTCGCCGAACGCGGATTCGACCGTCGCTACTTGAGCGCGTTCGTCTCGATGCTCGTCGGGCTCGCGGTGGTGTACGTGGGCGGAGTCACGAGCCTCGCGGTCGCACCGCCATCGATCGGGCTCGACGCGGCGGCCCGGGTGCTCGCGCCGTTTGCGGTCGGCGACCTGCTCAAGCTCGTGATTGCTGCGGGCGTGTTGCCGTCGCTCTGGCGACTCGTGGCGCGCACCCGCTAGGCGCCGACCCACATTACGCCGGGGGAGGCCGACCCACATGTCGGCCGGGCCCCGGTCCGTTCCGGGTCTCCTCCTCGTCCCGGATAGCCGGTTCGCGATCCCTTCTCGACGCCAGCCGATCCCGTGCAGGGGATAAATGGGGCCCAGCCGCCGTACTCTAGGGTCCGATCTCTGGAGGACGCATGCTGAACCGAATGCTGGCTTCCGCCCTGCTGGCGGTGGCAGTCACGCTCGCGACCGATGTGCTGCCGGCCATGGCGCAGGCGACCGCCGCGCCGGCCTACGACGTTCCGGTCACGTACTACACACTCCCCAATGGACTGAAGGTCGTCCTCTCGCGAGACGCGACGGCGCCGACGGTCGTCGTGGCCGTCTACTACAAGATCGGCTTCCGCGTGGAGCCGCAGGACCGCACCGGGTTCGCGCACCTGTTCGAGCACATGATGTTCCAGGGCTCGGCCAACCTCGGGAAGATGGAGTTCATCCGCCTCGTGCAGCGCAACGGCGGCGTGCTGAACGGCTCCACGCGCTTCGACTTCACCAACTACTTCGAGGTGCTGCCCGCTCACAAGCTGGAGACCGCCTTGTGGGCGGAGGCCGATCGCATGCGCGGCCTCGACATCACACAGGAGAACCTGACGAACCAGCAGGGCGTGGTGATGAACGAAGTGAAGGTCAACGTGCTGAACCAGCCGTACGGCGGGTTCCCGTGGCTCGACCTGCCGCAGCACGCCAACACGAACTGGCACAACGCTCACAACTTCTACGGCGACCTGAAGGATCTGGAAGCGGCGACCCTGGCCGACGTCCAGGACTTCTTCAAGACCTACTACACACCGGCCAACGCCGTACTCGTCGTCGTCGGTGATTTCGACGAGGCGGGGGCGAAGGCGATGATCGAGAAGTACTTCGCCGGTATCTCGGGCCCGAAACCGCAGCCGCTGCCCGACATCACCGAGCCGCGGCAGGCCGAGCAGAAGCGCGCCAGCCGGAAGGACGCGCTGGCGACCAAGCCGGCACTCGGCTTCGCCTACCACATGCCCGCGCGCAACACCCCCGAGTACTACGCGATGGGCCTGATCGACCAGTTGCTGCTGCAGGGCGAGGACAGCCTGCTGCACCAGGAACTCGTCAAGAAGAAGGCCTATGCCGGCGAGGTCGGCGGCGGCATCAACCTGCTGGGCAACATGTTCAACTACGACGGCCCGATGTTGTGGATCGGATCGCTCATCCACGAGCCGACGCACACGCCCGACGAGATCCTCGGAACGATGGATGCGACGATCGCGCGCCTGCAGGACGCGCCCGTCGACAAGGCCGCACTCGACCGTGCGCTCGTGAAGCTGCGGTCGTCGCTGTACGACTCGCTGACGACGCTCAACGGGTTCGGCGCCGCGGATCTCCTCGCGTCATTCGCGCTGTTCGATGACGATCCGGCGCGCATCAACACGCTCGAGGCGCAGTTCCGGAAGGTAACACCAGAGCTCATCCGGAAGACGGCGCAGGAGTATCTCCGTCCGACCAACCGCACGGTGCTCGTGATCGAGCCCGGTCAGGCCGCCGCCCCCGCCGCGGCGCAGGAGTGAGCGCCATGCGAGCGATGATGTCCCGGACCGTTGCTGCCGTCGCCGTACTTGCGGCGAGCACCGCGCTCGCGCAGACGCCGGCGAGGCAGCAGCCTCCTGCCGGTGGCGCCCCCCGGCCGTTCACCCTGCCCGCCGCCGATACCTACACGCTGCCCAACGGCCTGGGCGTGACGCTGGTGCCGTACGGCACCGTGCCGAAGGTGCGGGTGCACCTGGCCGTGGACGCGGGCAATGTGGACGAGACCCCTCAGCAGGTCTGGCTCGCCGACCTCACGGGCGAACTGTTGAAGGAGGGCACCACGACCCGATCGGCCGAGGCGGTGGCCGAGAGCCTGGCAACGATGGGCGGCAGTCTCGGGGTGAGCGTCGGCGGAGACGTGACGTCGATCTCGACCGACGTGCTGGCCGAGTATGCGGGCGACGCGGTCCGCATCATCGCCGACGTCGCGCAGCGTCCCGGTCTGCCGGCCTCCGAGCTCCCGAGGTTGAAGGCCGACATGGTCCGTAACCTGACGCTTGCCAGGTCGCAGCCGTCGGCGCTCGCCCAGGAGCAGTTCGCGAAGGTCCTGTACGGCGCGCACCCGTATGGGCGCGTCTTTCCGACGCCGGCGATGGTGGAGGGGTTCGGCCACGACGACGTGGCGGCGTTCCATGCGGCCAACTTCGGAGCGTCGCGGGCGCACATCTACGTGGTGGGCCGCTTCGACGAGGCGGCGGTGCGCGCCGCCGTCAAGTCGGCGTTCGCGGAATGGCGCAAGGGCACGCCCGCGCGCCGCGCCGCGCCCTCGCCATCCTCGGCTCGCGCCCTGCACGTGATCGACAGGCCGAAGGCGCCGCAGTCCACGCTCTTCATCGGCCTTCCGGTCGTGGATCCGAGCCACGCCGCCTACCCGGCGTTGCGGGTGACCAATGCGCTGCTGGGCGGATCGTTCGCCTCGCGCATCACGTCGAACATCCGTGAGCAGAAGGGCTACACGTACTCGCCCAACAGCCAGCTCGTCACGCACCCGAAGGTCGCGCACTGGGTGCAGGTCGCCGACGTCACGACGGCGGTGACGGGCGCGTCGATCAAGGAGATCCTGTTCGAGATCGACAGGCTGCGGACGGAAGCGCCGCCGAGCGACGAGCTCGAAGGCATCGCCAATTACCTCGCCGGGGTGTTCGTGCTGCAGAACTCGTCGCGCGGCGGGATCATCGCGCAGCTCGAGTTCACGAGGCAGCACGGCCTCGGCGCCGATTACCTGCGCACGGTCGTGCAGAAGATCCAGGCCGTCACGTCCGCGGATGTGCGTCGCATCGCCGAGACTTACCTCGATCCGGCGAAGATGACCATGGTGGTGGTGGGCGACACATCGCAGATCGAGGAGCAGGTCGCGCCTTACAAGTCCCGCTGACGGTTGTCCGTCGCCCAGGGGGCGACGGCTACGTACGCGGGATGCGTCGTGCCGTCCGCGGGATGCGCGCCATACGCCGGTCCGCGGGATGCGCTGGCGCGAGATGTAGCCGCCGGGCCTCGCCCGGCGGATCAGCGCACGAAGATCAGCAGGTACTGATACGGAAGGAACTGCTCGTGTCGAAGCAGCCTGAAGCCGGCCGCTTCGGCAGCGCGCACGACCTGCTGCGAGGGCATGCGTTCTTCTGGCGCCGGGCCGGGCCCGCCGCCGTCACTGCGGTACTCGACCACGCCGAGCCGGCCGCCTGCCTTGAGTGCGTCGCGCACATTCGTCAGCAGTTGCTGACGGTTCTCGACCTCGTACAGCGTGTCGACCATCAGCGCGGCATCGAGCGAAGACGAGGGCAGCGCCGGGTTGTCGGCCAGTCCGAGCACTGGCACCACATTGCCGAGTCCCTCGCGCGCCACGCGACGGTGAATCGCTTCGATCATCTGCGGCTGGATGTCCTCGGCGTAGACGAGCCCGTTCGGGCCCACGCGCTTGGCGAGCCTCACGGTGAACCAGCCGCCGCCGGCTCCGAGATCGGCAACCACCGAGCCATCGGCGAGGCCGAGTGCATCCATGATCTGGTCGGGACGCTGCCATGCTTCCCGATCGGGCCCTTCCAGCATGCCGAGTTCATGCGGCTGGAACAGCCGGCCGTGACCTCGCTGCGGCGACCCATGCGTCGTCGTCGGTCGATTGGGACGCGCGGTCGGGGCCGCCACCGGTTTGCGCTCGGGCCCGCGTGGCGCGACCGTCACCTCCAGCGGGCGCGCCGGGGCCGATTCCGCAGGTCGCCGTGGCGGGGGCGCCTGCCCGTGCAGCGCCACGACGAGTGTCAGCATCCCCAGCGCGACTGCGGCCACGCGAAGGCGCGACCACAGCGCGACAATCGGCGACCGCCACCCGTCGTCGTTCCGAGTGATGTGGGCCACCGTACCCTACTGAATGCCGTCCGCCTGGACGACAAGGGGTTCACTGAGACTCGTGGTCACCGACGTTCCAGCCGGCAGGCGCACTTCTTCGCCGCTGGTCGCCAGCACCTTACCTGCACCGCCAGCACCGCCGACGGCGGCACCAATGCCGGCGCCCTTGCGGCCGCCGATGATGCCGCCAATCACCGCGCCCGCTCCGGCGCCGATGCCGATGTCGCGCACGTCCTTCGCCTTGGTGCCGGCTGCCTCGCGCCGAACCGGGGCCGCGGCGATGTCGTAGGTGCGCGATCCAATCGTGAGCGAGTGGAAGCGCACGGTCAGTCCCGCACGACCCTTGACGCGGGCGCTCGGCTGCGCGTATGTGACGCGCCCTGCCACCCGGGCCCCCTCGGGGATGACGACCTCGTTGCCCACGACCACGTCTCTTGCCACACGGGCGCTCACCCGGTCTTCGACGCTGCTCGTGTCGGAGGCCACATCGGACTGCAGCACGAGCGGCAGCGTCGTCTCGGCGGGAATCGAGACCATACGCACCGGCGTCGGCCGGGGCGCGAGATCGGGGCGCGTCGCGTCGGGCGCGGCCTCGCGCGCGGGCGCCGCGCTGTCGCGGCTCTCGTCGGCCGTCGGAACCGTGC
>JAEZCY010000381.1 GCA_023429845.1 Acidobacteriota bacterium | reverse complement strand
AATCCGTACGGCCGTCGGCCGCCGCCCGCGCGAGAGGCGGCGACGCCGGCATACAAGTACGAGGACGAGGATCAGTCAGCCGACGGGTCGCGGCCGAAGGCAGGTCAGAAGGTCCGCCACGCGCAGTTCGGCGTGGGCACCGTGCGCGAGGTGGACGGCCGGGGCGACGAGATGAAGCTCACGGTGCACTTCGCCACCGTCGGAACCAAGAAGTTGATCGCGAAGTACGCGCGCCTACAGCCCGTGTAGAGCCGGTGGACCGTGGCCGGTCAGCCGCGCGACGCCGCAATGCCGCAATGCCGCAATGCGGGAATGCGGGAATGCGGGAATGCGGGAATGTCGAGAACTCCCGGCATGCGGGAGTCGACGACCGCGCGGGTGTCCTGACGACGGCGAAGATGCCGACGATGTCGACACCGGGTTCGACATTCCCCGCATTCTCGGCATCCCCGCATTACAGATTCTCATCCTCGTCTGCCGGTTCCGTGTCGTCTTCCGGTTCGTCGAGTGGTTCCTCGACGGCACCGTCGGTTTCGAGCGGTGCGACGACCTCCGAGGTGTCCTCGGCCACTTCAGCGATGTCGAGGCGCGCGAGCGCTTCGACGCGATCGCCCTCATCGAGGCGAATCAGCCGCACGCCCTGGGTGTTGCGACCAATCGGTCGCAGTGGCGCCACCGCCATGCGGATCACCATGCCCTGTGACGTGATGATCAGCACCTGGTTGTCGTCGGCGACGTGCGTGATGCCGACGACCGGACCGTTGCGGTCGGACGGCTGGATGTTGCGGATGCCGAACCCGCCGCGGCCCTGGATCCGGTACTCGGCCAGCGGCGTCCGCTTGCCGTACCCGTTCGCGGTGACGGTGAGCATCGCGCCGGTCTCGTCCACCACCTCCATCGCGACGACTTCGTCGCCCTCCCGGAGTGCGATGGCACGCACGCCGTAAGCCGTGCGCCCCATCGCGCGAACGCGTCCCTCGGGGAAGCGGATGGCGACGCCGCCGCGCGTGCCGACGAACACCTGCTCCCGACCGGTGGACAACTGCACCGCGATGACCTCGTCGTCTTCCTCGACGCCCATGGCGATGATGCCGCCGACGCGCGGGTTCGAGTAGGCTTTGAGGTCGGTCTTCTTGATGGCGCCGCGGCGCGTGCCCATGACGACGAACCGCTGCCCCTCCTCGGCCGGGAACTCGCGCACCGCGACCACGTCGGCGACCTTCTCGCCGCTGGTCATCTGCACCAGGTTGGCGATCGACTTGCCGCGCGCATCGCGGCCGGCGTCGGGAATCTCGTGGACGCGCAGCCAGTACGCGCGACCGCGATCGGAGAACACGATCAGGTAGGCGTGCGTCGAGGCGACGAACAGGTGCTGCACGTAGTCGTCGTCCGGCAGGCGCATGCCAATCGTGCCCGCGCCGCCACGGCCCTGGAACCGGTACTCGTCGAGCGAGGTCCGCTTGATGTAGCCCTTGTGACTGACCGTGATCGCCATGTCCTCGTCGGCGATCAGGTCGAGCACGTTCAGGTCGCTCGTGTCCTCGACGATCTCGGTGCGCCTGGCGTCCCCGAACCGGTCTCGCGCCGTCTTCAACTCCGCGATGACGATCTCCATGACGAGGCGCTCGCTGCCGAGGATGCCGCGCAGCCGCTCGATCTCCTTCAGCAACTCTGCGAGTTCGTCGAGGATCTTCTGCCGCTCGAGCCCCGTGAGGCGCTGGAGCTGCATGTCGAGGATGGCCTGGGCCTGGATCTGCGTGAGCCCGAAGCTGGCCATCAGGCCTTCGCGCGCCTCGGCCGGGTTCTTCGCGGCACGGATCAGGGCGATCACCGCGTCGAGGTGATCGAGGGCGATGCGCAGGCCTTCGAGGATGTGGGCCCGTGCCTCCGCCTTGCGCAGCTCGAATTCGGTGCGGCGCCGCACGACCTCGCGCCTGAACTCGACGAACCGCTCGACCATGTCGAGCAGCGGCAGCACGCGCGGACGGCCGTCGACGATGGCCAGCATGATGATGCCGAACGACGACTGCAGCGGCGTGTGCTTGTAGAGGTTGTTGAGCACGACGTCCGGCATCTCGCCGCGCTTCAACTCGATGACGATCCGCATGCCCTGCCGATCGGACTCGTCGCGGATGTCGGAAATGCCCTCGAGCGTCTTCTCGCGCACCAGGTCGGCGATGCGCTCGATCATCTTCGCCTTGTTGACCTGGTAGGGAATCTCCGTGATGACGATCGCCTGGCGGTCGCCGCCCCGGCCGATGGGCTCGAACTCGCTGCGGGCGCGGACGATGACCGTGCCGCGCCCGGTGGCGTAGGCCGACGCGATGCCGGCGCGCCCCACCAGGATGCCGCCGGTGGGGAAGTCCGGTCCGGTGATGTGCTGCGCCAGCCGCTGGCGCTTCTCTTCGCGCGTGAGCGGTTGCGGACGGCCGTCATCGTCGGTGGTGAACGCCTGCGCCGGATCGGTGATGGCGATGATCCCGTCCACCACCTCGGTCAGGTTGTGCGGCGGGATGTTGGTCGCCATGCCCACCGCGATGCCTGACGAGCCGTTGACCAGCAGGTTCGGGATGGGCGTCGGCAGGACCGTCGGCTCGGTGGTCGTCTCGTCGAAGTTGGGGACGAAGTCCACCGTCTCCTTGTCGAGATCGGCCATCAGCGCTTCGGCGAGCGCCTCGAGACGGGCTTCCGTGTAGCGGTAGGCTGCCGGCCGGTCGCCGTCGACGCTGCCGAAGTTGCCTTGGCCGTCCACCAGCGTGTACCGCATGTTGAAGTCCTGCGCGAGGCGTACGAGGGTGTCGTAGGCCGGCGCATCGCCATGCGGGTGGTAGTTGCCGATGACCTCGCCGACGATCTTCGCGCACTTGCGGTACGGGCGCGACGCGGACAGTCCCATCTGGCGCATCGCAAACAGCACGCGACGGTGCGATGGCTTGAGCCCGTCGCGCACGTCGGGCAGCGCCCGGCCGACGATCACGCTCATCGCGTAATCCATGTACGAGCGGCGCATCTCGTCTTCGATGGTGACGGGCACGCGTGTCGGAAGCGTAGTCATCTGCTTAGACGTCGAGGTTCTTCACGTCGAGGGCGTTGTCCTCGATGAACTTGCGGCGGGGCTCCACCTGGTCGCCCATCAGCGTCGAGAACATCAGGTCCGCCTGGGCCTGGTCCTCGGCACGCACCTGGAGGAGCGTGCGGATCTCCGGCTTCATCGTGGTTTCCCACAGCGTCTCCGGATTCATCTCGCCAAGGCCCTTGTAGCGGTTGATCGCCACGCCCTTGCGCCCGGCCTGGATGAAGTAGTCCACGAGTTCGGGCAGCGAGTGCACTTCGTGGTCGTCGGTGTCCTTCTTCGCGGCCCGGCGCGCCGGCTCGGCGGCGGCCTCGACCGCTGGCTCCGTCTCCGGCGCGTCGCCGGCCTCCTCAGCGTCGACCGGCTCCTCGGCCGTCGCCCCGGCGTGGGAGATCACCATGCGACCGTGCACGTCGGCCACGTCTCGGTAGCTGGCCAGGAGCGTGCGGTAGTCCGGCGTCTGCGCGAACTCGAGACCGGCCCGCGAGACCCGCGGATAGCCGGCGCTGCGATCGTCGATCTCCAGCAGGAAGGCGTTGTGCTCCTCGTCCACCACGACCGAGACCTCGCGCTGCTCGCGCGACAGCGAGGCCGCCATGGCGTCGAGCGTCGGCCGCTGGGCGAAGAACTCGCGATCGCGCGCCCCGGCGTCCAGGAGGGCGCGCACGACGTCGCGCGGCACGCCGCGCCGCTCCACCTGGCGGAAGTTGCGGTCGAAGGCAATCAGCTTGTGCAGCAGGGCCTCGAGCGCCTCGCCGCGGTACTCGCCACCGCCGTTGTCGAGCAGGCGCAGCACGCGCGAATCGGCCGCTCGCCGGATCAGGAACGCCTCGAGGTCTGCATCGTTCTTGATGTAGACCTCCTGCTTGCCCCGCTTGGCGCGATACAACGGCGGCTGCGCGATGTAGATGTGCCCGTTGTCGATCAACTCGCGCATCTGCCGGTAGAAGAACGTCAGCAGCAGCGTACGGATATGAGAGCCGTCGACGTCGGCGTCGGTCATGATGATGACGCGGTGGTAGCGCAACTTGCTCAGGTCGAAGCCGTCGCGGTCGCCTTCCTCGCGCTTGCGGCCGATGCCGGTGCCGAGCGCCGCGATCATCGTCTTGATCTCGTCGCTGCTCAGCATCTTGTCGAAGCGCGCCTTCTCGACGTTCAGGATCTTGCCCTTGATCGGCAGGATCGCCTGGAAGCGGCGGTCGCGTCCCTGCTTGGCCGAGCCGCCTGCCGAATCCCCCTCCACGATGTACAGCTCGCTCTGGGCGGGATCGCGCTCCTGGCAGTCGGCCAGCTTGCCGGGCAGCGAACTGCCGTCGAGCACGCCCTTGCGGCGAACCAGGTCGCGCGCCTTGCGCGCCGCTTCACGGGCCCGGGCCGCGTCGGCGGCCTTCTGGATGATCGCCTTGGCGACCTGCGGGTTCTCCTCGAAGAACGCCCCGAGCCGCTCGTTGACGATGGTCTCGACGATGCCCTTGACTTCGGTGTTGCCGAGCTTCGTCTTGGTCTGACCCTCGAACTGCGGATTCGGAATCTTGACGCTGATCACCCCGGCCAGGCCTTCGCGGGCATCGTCGCCGCTGATCGGGGTGTCCTTGAGATCCTTGGGCAGGTTGGCGCTGGCGATGTACGCGTTGACGGTGCGCGTCAGCGCTGCACGGAACCCCGAGAGGTGGAAGCCGCCCTCGTGGGTGTTGATGTTGTTGGCAAACGTGTACAGGTTCTCGTCGTACGAGTCGTTCCACTGGAGCGCGATGTCCACCGCGATCTCGTTGCGCTCGCCCTTCATCTCGATCGGCGCTTCATGCACGGCGCGCTTGGCCTGGTTCATGAAACGCACGTACTCGACGATGCCGCCCTTGTACTGGTAACGCACCGATTTCCCGTCACCGCGTTCGTCGTCGAGCGTGATGATCAGGCCGGCGTTGAGGAACGCCAGTTCGCGCAGCCGGTTGTTCAGCGTGTCGAAGCTGAAGGCCGTGCTCTCGAAGATCGTCGCGTCGGGCTGGAAGTGCACCTTCGTGCCCCGGCGCTTGGTGATGCCCGTCTCGGTGAGCGGCGCCTGCGGGATGCCGCGCGAGTAGGTCTGCTGGTAGACGTTGCCGTTGCGCCAGATCTCGAGTTCCAGGAGTTCCGAGAGCGCGTTCACCACGGAGACGCCGACGCCGTGCAGGCCGCCCGACACCTTGTAGGCGCTGCCCTCCTGGTTGAACTTACCGCCGGCGTGCAGCACGGTGAGCGCAACCTCGGCTGCCGACTTGCCGCTCTCGTGCATGGCGACCGGGATGCCGCGCCCGTCGTCCACCACCGTGATCGAGTCGTCGACGTGAATCGTGACGTTGATTTCGGTGCAGTGCCCGGCAAGCGCCTCGTCCACCGAGTTGTCCACCACCTCGTAGACCAGGTGGTGCAGACCCGCTTCACCGGTGGTGCCGATGTACATGCCCGGACGCTTGCGCACCGCCTCGAGGCCCTCGAGGACCTTGATGGCGTCGGCACCGTAGTCGTCGGGCAAGCCGTTGGCGGGGTGCGTCGGGTTGGCAGTGTCTGGCGTCGGGGTGCTGATCGGTTCCATCTGGACTCACAGGGGCGTTCACCGGGACGAGCAGGCCGGTCGTACGGCCCGCCGCTCGATCCCGGGCACGAGCGGCCGCGCGCCATGTTCGAGGGCGCGCCGCGATGCGGCAGCGGCGGGGCGCTAGGGCCGCATCGGCATGATCACGTACGTGTAGTCGTACCCGTCGGCGCCCACCGGCTTCATCACGGCCTGGCTCATCTCGTCGCGAAACGAGAGACTCACCTGCTCGGTCTCGACCGCCGCGAGGAAGTCGGTCACGTACTGGGCGTTGAAACAGATCTGGACGTCGGGCCCGTCGTAGCTCACGAGCAGCTCTTCCTTCGCATCGCCGAGATCCGGACTCTGCGACGTGACCTCGACCTTGCCGCTGGTCATCAGGAACCGTACGGCCCGGGAGCGCTCGTTGGACAACAGCGACACGCGCCGAATCGCGCTCGTGAGGCGATCGCGCTCGAACTCCACCGACTTGTCGTTGTTCTTCGGGATGACGCGCTCGTACGCGGGGAACTGCGCGTCGATCATCCGCGAGAACAGGCGGCGGCCGCCCACCGTGAAGAACAGGTGGTTCTCGGCCCGTTCGTACAGCACGTCGCCTTCTCCGTCGGCGAGCAGCCGACTGAGCTCCTGCATCGTCTTCTTCGGCAGCAGCGCCTTCCCCTCGGGTGCGCCCGTCTCCGCGTTGACGGTGACGTGCGCGAGGCGGTGGCCGTCAGTGGCGACGAGGCTCAGGCTGTCGGGCTTGAGCACGAACAACGCACCGTTGAGGTAGTACCTCGTGTCCTCACCGGTGATCGCGAACATGGTCTTGGAGACCATCTGCCGGACGGGCTCGCGTGGCAGGGTTGCCACCGTGTCGCCTACGGTGGGGAGTTGCGGGAAGTCGTCGGCGGGCAGCGTGGACAGGTGCGACTCGAACCGCTCCGCGGCAACCGTCACGCCCGACCGGTTCTGCTCGATGCGGATGTCGGTCTCGGGCAGGGCCTTGACGATCTCGAACAGCTTCTTGGCCGGGAGCGTCAGGGTGCCGGGCTTGTCGAGACTCTGCGCCGGGCAGGTGCTCCGAAGGCCGACGTCGAGGTCGGTTGCCACCAGTTCGACCTGCTCGCCTTCGGCCCGCAGCAGGACGTTGGCGAGCACGGGCATGGTGTTCTTGCGTTCCACGATGCCCTGGAACAGTTGAAGCTCGCGAAGCAGATCGTTCTTGCGGACCACCAGTTCCATGCAGCCGATACCTCTTGGACGGGGAGCGGACCCTGTGCGACACACGCGACGCCCATAAGGAGATGTTTCTCCAGAAGGATCGCAAGAAGAGAAGTATATCAGAGATCTAAGGCGTCACGAAGCTGTTAAGAACACCATTAAGTGCTTCATCTACAGTAATTTAACCTGTGCACGCCTGCTGTGGAAAAAGACCACGCGTCCTGTGCGTCCTGCCGACCGCCCCACGGGGCACAGCACGTCAACAGGGTGCTCATCCGCAGCGTGTGGAAAACGCCGCGGCTGGACCTCGGGAACGCCGCAAAAGCTCAGCGAAAATTGTCGAGCATCGCGTTGATCTGGCTGTTGAAATCCGTGTCCTTCTTCCGCTCGTCCTCCACCTTCCGGATGGAGTGGATGACGGTCGAGTGGTGCTTGCCGAACGCCCGGCCGATGTCGGGGAGCGAGGCAGAGGTCAGTGCCTTGCACATGTACATCGCCACCTGGCGAGGCATGACGATGTTGCGGGAATTGCTCGCCGCCTTGAGTTCGCTCGGCCGCACGCCGTAGTACTCAGCAACGAACTTGAGGAGCGTGTCGATGGTGATCGCCTTCTCCTCGGTGCCGATGATGCTCCGGAGGACGTCCTGGGCCAGCGCCAGCGTGATGTCCTTGCCGGTCAGCGACGCGTAGGCGACCAATCGAATCAGCGATCCTTCCAGATCGCGGATGTTCGACTTGATCTTCGTGGCGATGTAGAGCGCGACGTTGTCGGGCAGGGGCACGCCGTCCGCGTCAGCCTTCTTCTTGAGGATCGCGATCTTCGTCTCGAGGTCGGGCAACTGGATGTCGGCGATCAGCCCCCAGTTGAACCGCGAGCGCAGCCGTTCCTCGAGCGCCGGAATCTCGTGCGGAGGACGGTCACTGCTGAGCACGATCTGCTTCCCGGCGTCGTAGAGCGCGTTGAACGTGTGGAAGAACTCGTTCTGCGTCGCTTCCTTGCCCGCGAGGAACTGCGCATCGTCCACGAGCAGCACGTCGACGTTCCGGTACCGCTCGCGGAAGTCGATGATGCGTTCGTAGCGGATGGCGTTGATCATCTCGTTCATGAACCGCTCGGACGAGATGTAGGTCAGCGCCGACTGGCGGTGGTGCGCCGCCACGTACTGCCCGATGGCATGCATCAGGTGCGTCTTGCCGAGTCCGACCCCGCCGTACATGAACAGCGGGTTGTACGACCGGCCCGGCGCCTCCGCAACCGCCCGTGCCGCCGCATTGGCAAACTGGTTCGACGGCCCGACGACGAAGTTCTCGAAGGTGTAGCGGTGGTTCAGGCCGGCGGGGCCCTGGACCAGGCCGCTCTGGAGTCCTGGGTCTTCCGGGGCCCGGATCAGCAGTTCCTCGGCCGCCGACGGGGTGGTCGTGGCGGTGCCATCGGCCGGCACGAACGACACGACGGCGCCAGGGCGACCCGCCTCGGCGACTGCCTCGGCCAGGATCGACGCATAGTGCCGCAGCAGCCAGTCGCGGACCGTGCCGTCGGGCACCTCGACGATGAGGGTGTCGCCGTCCTCGCGGAGGAAGCGTGTCGGCTTGAACCAGGTCAGGAATGTGTGACGGTTCAGCTTCGCTTCCACGCGTGCGAGGACGCGCTCCCAGATGTGTTCGCTCATCGAACGAACCGGGTCCGACATGAAACCACGCTGACTTTCGCCAGTAATTGCCGAGCTTTCACAAGAGGATGACCAGGGCGAAAACGGCTCGCAACGCCTGATTTTCAGTTGTTTCGTCCTTCACTTACGTGACGAAGGCCGATTTTCCACGGCTCGCGGAGCGACAGGCAGGCGAAACCACGATCTTTTCCACAGTTTTTTCCACAGCTGTGGAAAAGTGCCTGCATGATGGGGTTGCGGTGCGGCCGGACGGCGAGTGTAGCAGAGGGAAAGAGCGGACCAAAGGGCCGTGGCGCAGGCAATCCGGAATTGACATGCGGGGCCTCGTGAACTACCATCGGCAGTTCGCGGTCGAGGTGTGGCCGCCTACACTTCGAGCGCCCGGCAGCCCCGGTCACGCTCCGGATTTCAGCAGCCATGAAGCGTACTTTTCAGCCTAATAATCGCCGCCGCGCGCGGACGCACGGGTTCCTCGTGCGGATGAGCACGAAGAACGGTCGCCTCGTCCTCAAGCGCCGTCGCGCCAAGGGCCGCAGGCGCCTCACCGTCTCTTCCGAGGGCTAGCGGCGCGCCCGCATGCGGCGCACTCTGCGATGCCGGTGCCACGCAAGACCAGCGCGCAGGAGTGATCGGGCAACAGGAAATTTGAAATCTCAAGTTTCCAATGACACGGGAACAATGAAGTCCCTACGCCCGCACGAGCGTATCCGTCGTCGGCCCGAGTTCCTCCAGGCCTACGAGCATGGTCGCAAGCACCACGCGCGCTTCATGACTATGTTCGTACGCGAGTCGGCCACTCCGGTGGCCAGGCTCGGCGTGTCGGCCACCCGCAAGTTCGGACCCGCCGTCGTCCGCAATCGCGCCAAGCGGCGGGGACGCGAGTTGTTCCGGCACCACAAACCCATGTCCGGCGTCGATCTGGTCATCATTCCGCGCCGCGGATTCGACACGGCGGTGTTCACGGAGCTCGAGAGCGACTATCTCTCAGCCCTGCGCCGCCTGCGGATTCGTGTGTCCGGGACCCAGGACGCGCGCCCGTGACGCCAGGACCCACCGCCCGCCTCGCCCTGATCGCGATTCGGGCCTACCAGCTCACCCTGTCCCCACTGTTTTCCGGCAGTTGCCGGTTCGAGCCCTCCTGCTCACGCTACGCCATGACGGCGATAGAGCAGAACGGCTTCGTGAGGGGCGTGTGGCTAGCCGCACGGCGGCTCGCCCGTTGCCACCCGCTTGGCGGGTCGGGCCTCGACCCCGTGCCGCCACCGTCGCGCTGACGGGTCCAGATCCCAGGTTTCGCATACATGGAAAAGCGTGTCCTGCAGGCCGTACTGCTCTCCCTGGCGGTACTGCTCCTCTACCAGAACTTCCTCGCGCCGCGGCGCCCGCCCCAACCGGAAGCAAGCGCATCCCAGGCTGGCAGTCCAGCCACGGGCAACGCGCCGATCGCGCCGGGGCAACCAGCGGCGGCGACCGCCACGGGCGGCGAACCAGTCACGCCAGCGGCCCAGTCAGCGCTTCCATCCAGCATGGCGGCAGCCGGTGGGGCGCGGATCGTCGTGGAATCGGACCAGATCCGTGCGGAGTTCTCGACGCGCGGCGCAGTGCTCCTCAGCTGGACGCTGAAGCAGTATCCCGGGAGCAGCGGCGAGCCGCTCGACCTCCTTCCTGTCGCGACGAACGTGGCCGCACGACCGGCGTTCGCGCTCACCACGAACGACGAGGTGACCGACAACACGCTGGCCCAGGCCAACTTCACGCCCAGTGCGACGACGCTGGATCTGCGTGGCACGGGCGGCCGCACGCTCCGCTTCGACTACACGGATGAAGCCGGTCTGCATGCGACGAAGATCTTCACGTTCCAGCGTGACGGTCAGCCGTTCCTCATGGGATTCAGTGCGCAGGTGGTGCGGAACGGCCAGGCGCAGAACTTCACCATCCACTCCGGCCCTGGGTTCGGCGACATCGAGCGCGCGCAGGCGTCGGGCGGCTTCCTGTTCGGGTCGTACTACCAGCCACCGGCCGGCATCACCTACGGCGACGAGGTCGAGCGGTTGTCGGCCGACAGCTTCGCCGAGCAGCGCGTGTTCGAGCGCGCCTTCGAGTATGCGGGCGCCGATGACCACTACTTCCTGGCGGCGGCGCTGCTCGATCGACAGACCCGCGTCGAGTACGCAACCCACCCGGTGCAGACGGCCGCAGGGCCACGGTCGCTCGTGTCGTACGCCCTGTCGTTCCCGCAAGCGCCGAGCGAGGTGAAGTTCTACCTTGGACCCAAGGATTTCGACCAGCTGCTGCACTCGAACCAGGAGCTGGTGCGGACCATCCATTTCGGCTGGTTCGCGTGGCTGGTGGTGCCGCTGCTGCGCGCCTTGAAATGGGTGAACCAGTATGTCGGCAACTACGGCTGGTCGATCATCGTCCTGACCATCCTGATCAACATCGTGATCTTCCCGCTGCGCCACAAGAGCGTGGTCTCGATGCGGAAGATGCAGCAGATTCAGCCGCGGGTGAAGGCGATCCAGGAGCGCTACTCGCATCTGAAGACGACCGACCCGGCCCGCCAGAAGATGAACCAGGAGATGATGGAGCTGTACAAGACCGCGGGCGTGAATCCGGCGAGCGGCTGCGTGCCGATGCTGCTGACCATGCCGGTGCTCTTTGCGTTCTACTCGCTCCTGAGTGTCGCCATCGAGCTGCGCGGCGCGCCGTTCGCGCTGTGGATCACCGACCTCTCGCGGTACGACCCGCTCTACATCACGCCGCTGATCATGGGTGCCACCATGTTCTGGCAGCAGTGGATCACGCCGGCGACCGGCATGGATCCCGCGCAGCAGCGGGTGATGCTGATCATGCCGGTGATGTTCACGGCCTTCCTGCTCTGGGCGCCGAGCGGTCTGGTCCTCTACTGGCTCTTCAGCAACCTGCTGACAATCGGTCAGCAGTACCTGACCAATTACATCGTCGGCCCGCCGCCGGCACAACCGGCACGCGCCTGATCACCGGGACGATCACATGAGCACGCAGGACACGGTTCACGAGGAGATCGCCGACTTCGTTCGCGACGTCGTCAGCGCGATGGGATTGGACGTCACGGTGACGTCCGGCAGGGATGCCGACGGCGTGCGCGTCGCCATCGACGGCGAGCAGGGCGAGTTGCTCGTGCGCCGCAAGGGCGAGGCGCTCGACGCCCTGCAGCACCTGGTGAACGCGATCTGGCGCGACCGCGTCTCCCGCGACGGACGCATCGTCGTGGACTGCCTGGACTTCCGCAAGGGCAAGGACGCGGAGTTGCGGCAGATCGCGCGCTTCCTGATCGAGAAGGCCAAGATGACGCGGACGCCGCAGGAGATGGGGCCGCTCAACTCCTACGCGCGCCGGCTCGTCCACCTCGAGGTGTCGCTCGACCCGGAGGTGACCTCCGAGAGCCAGGGTGACGGCGTGGTGAAGACCGTCATCATCGCGCCGCGCTGACCCTTCGGTCCTCGACATGGACCCGGCGCCAGACGACCTGATCGTCGCCCCGGCCACTGGGGCTGCGCGCGGTGCGCTTGCGATCGTGCGCGTCACCGGAGCCGGTTCGATCGAACTCGCGTCGAGGCTGACCGGCCGCGAGCAGTGGCTGCCGCGACGCGCGACCCGGGTGCGTCTGCGACTCGGCGAGGACCTCGTCGAGGACGCCGTCGTGACCGCGTGGGTTGGTCCGCACTCATACAGTGGACAGGACCTGATCGAGATCAGCTCGCACGGCAGTCCGGTCATTGTCGATCTGGTGGTGCGGGCCTGCATCGGGCTCGGCGCACGGCTCGCACGCGCAGGGGAGTTCACGCTGCGCGCGTACCTGAACCAGCGGATCGATCTGCTGCAGGCCGAAGCCGTCGCCGACCTCGTGTCGGCCACCACCAGCGCGCAGGTGCGCGTGGCGTCGGGGCACCTCGACGGGACACTGAGCGAGCGGATCCGCGGGATCGGCGATGGCATAGCGGAGATGCGGGCGCTGCTCGAGGCGTCGCTCGACTTCCCGGACGAGGGATTCCACTTCATCACGCCGCAGGACCTCGTGCGGCGGATCGCGGGATTGCAGGAGGCGTGCGCGCAGTTGCTCGGGTCCGCCGACGCGGGACGGCGCCTGCACGACGGCGCGACCATCGTCATCGTCGGCCGGCCCAATGCCGGCAAGTCGAGCCTCTTCAATGCACTGCTGCGGCGGCAGCGCGCCATCGTCACCGACGTGCCAGGCACGACGCGTGACCTGCTCACCGAAGTGACCGAGCTTGCCGGCGTGCCGGTGACGCTCGTGGACACGGCAGGACTTCGCGAGACCGACGACGTCATCGAACGGGAGGGCGTGGCTCGCACGCAGGGGTCGATGGCCGCTGCCGACGTCGTGCTGCTGGTCGTGGATCCGGGCGGGTCGGCCGAGGATGTCGAGCAGAGCGGTCGCTTGTGGAGCTCGCTCGACGGGCGTCCCGGACTCGTCGTCATGAGCAAGGCGGACGTGGCGCCGGGCGATACCGGTGTGCCGGCATGGTGTCCGGCCGAAGCAACGAGTGTGAGTGCCGTGACCGGTGACGGGCTCGCAGACCTGGAGCTGCGGCTCGGGGCGATGCTGGGTCGGTCTGTCTGGGAGGGCGCGACGCTGACGCGCGGCCGTCACCGCGAACTCGTGTCGAGATGCGCTTACGCATTGAGGCGGGCGTCAGAGGAGGCGTCGGCCGGCGCATCCGAGGAGTTCGTGCTGGTGGAACTGCATGATGCGCTCGTGGCGCTGGCGGAACTGCGTGGTGTCGAGACGCCAGACGAGGTGTTGACGACGATCTTCGGGTCGTTCTGCATCGGCAAGTAGATTGGCGGACAGGCAGCGACGGGCCTCCGCGGCCTTCGTGTCGAGTAAGAGATGACTGACACATATCCCTCACGCGCCGACGTCGTCGTGATCGGGGCCGGGCATGCCGGCGTCGAGGCGGCGTGGGGTGCGGCGCGCCTCGGGGCGTCCGTCGTCGTGTGCACGCTGTCGCCTGGGACGATCGGGCAGATGCCCTGCAATCCGGCAATCGGAGGCACGGCAAAGGGACATCTCGTCCGTGAGATCGACGCGCTCGGCGGTCTCATGGGGCAGGCGATAGACGCCACCGGGATCCAGTTCCGCCTCCTCAACCGCAGTCGCGGGCCGGCTGTGTGGTCGCCCCGTGCACAGGCCGACAAGCAGTTGTACTCGGCGTACATCCGGGAGCGTCTGCAGGGTGAGGCGAGAATCCGTCTGGTCTACGCCCAGGTGTCGGCGCTCGTGGCGGAAGGCCGCCGGGTCGTCGGCATCCGCCTCTCCTGCGGCCACGAGATCGCTGCGACTGAGGTCGTCGTTACCACGGGCACGTTTCTCGACGGGCTGATACATATCGGGCCCGTGCAGCGCGCCGCTGGTCGCGTCGGCGAACCTGCTGCCGTCGAACTCGCAGCCTCGATCCGAGCGCTGAACCTGCCTGGTGGCCGCCTCAAGACCGGCACACCGCCACGACTTCATCGGCGATCCATCGATTTCTCGCTCCTCACGGAGCAGCCAGGCGATGAGGAGCCGGTTCCGCTCTCATTCCTGACGCAGCAGATTGCCCAGCCACAAATCTGTTGTCACACGGCGCGCACGACGACACGGGTACACGAGCTCGTGCGAAGCCATATCGGGGTCTCTCCGCTCTACAACGGCGCGATCACCGGTGTCGGACCGCGGTACTGCCCGTCGCTCGAAGACAAGGTGATGCGCTTCCCGGAGAAGGACGCGCATCAGTTGTTCCTCGAGCGTGAAGGCCTCGACGCCGACGAGGTGTACATCAACGGGCTGTCGATGAGTCTGCCAGCCGAGGTTCAGCACGACATCGTGCGGGCGCTTCCCGGATGCGCCGACGCGGAGATGATTCGTCCCGGCTACGCGGTCGAGTACGACTTCGTGCAGCCCACAGCGCTCGACCACACGCTCCGCGTGCGTTCGCTCGAGGGTTTGTTCCTGGCGGGCCAGATCAACGGGACGTCGGGTTACGAGGAAGCGGCAGCCCAGGGCTGGGTGGCAGGCGTCAACGCGGCGCTCCACGCCTCGGGTCGACAGCCTTTCACCCTGGCTCGGCACGACGCGTATGTCGGCATCCTCGTCGACGACCTGGTTTCGAGGGGGTGTCTCGAGCCGTACCGGATGTTCACCTCGCGCGCCGAGCACCGGCTGTTGCTGCGGATCGACAATGCAGACCTGCGGCTCACCCCCCGCGCGCGCGAACTCGGCTCCGTCACGGACGATCGCTGGCACACGTTCGTTGAGCGACGACGACGACACGCGTGGAACACTGCACGTCTGGGGGCGACGCTTGTTCGCCTGCCTTCCGGAGGGCGCGCGGCCGCGGCCGAGGCGCTACGGAACCCGGACATCAGGTTGGCCGACCTCCTGGTCCGCGAGGATCTGCGGTTGGAACTGGACCCGGTGGTGCCGTCGCTGGACGTCGAGAGCCTGGATGCGGATTGTCGGTACGCGGGCTACTTGAAGCGTCAGGAACGCGAGGTCGCCCGTGCGTTTCGGCACGACGCGCAACGAGTGCCGTCATGGTTCAGTTTCGAAGGCTTGCCGGGGCTCTCTCGAGAGATGCAGCACCGCCTGCACGAGTCGAGGCCGGCGACGGTGGGGGATGCTGCGCGTCTGCCCGGTGTCACGGCCGCAGCAGTGGCACTCGTTTCCGCGGCCATTTCGCGCGCCAGTTCGCGTCCGGACCCTCTGCGTGACCCAGGGGACGCAGAGGACGAGGGGCGAACGGCGCACAGCTCCATCCCGGCTCAGTCGGGCCCGAGCATTTCAACCCGAGCGGATGCCACAGAGCCGTCTGGACACTGCGGGCGCGGGGGCCGCACATGACCATGTCGGGCTTCGAGCAGCGTGTCCGACATGGTCTGGTTCGCCATGGCGTGGCCTTGGATGCGGCGAAGATCGAACAGTTGTCATCGTACCTGGCGCTACTCGAGCGTTGGAACGCCCGTATGAATCTCACAGCGCTCGAGGATCCGCAGGCGGCGGTTGACCGACTGATCGTGGAACCGATTCTGGCGGCGCAATCGATAGATGTGCCGGCGCGGGTCCTCGTGGACGTCGGGTCTGGCGGTGGTTCACCTGCGATTCCTCTTCGAATCGCTAAGCCGGACCTCCTGTTGACGATGATTGAGTCGAAGGCCAGGAAGAGCGTGTTTCTTCGAGAGGTCGCTCGACATCTCGGCCTCGCCGACGTACTCGTCGAGAGCGGCAGATTCGAGGATGTGCTGTCGCGTCCCGAGGTTCTTGGAACCATTGATGTGCTGTCGGCGCGCGCGGTAAAGGTCGGCGCGGACGAGTTGCGGTTGTTTGCCGCCGCTCTGCGACCCGGTGGACAGCAACTCTGGTTCACGAGCGGCACCCAGCCCACGAGCGAGCTCCCCGGCCCCTTTGCACTCGAGAGCGAGGCGCCGCTCGTTACGGGTCTACGCAGCAGGCTGCTTGTGCTTCGGAAGGCGCTCGAATAGTCGAGCAGTGTTCCACGTGGAACACGCGTTGCTTCAGCCC
>JAEZCY010000380.1 GCA_023429845.1 Acidobacteriota bacterium | reverse complement strand
CGCCGGCAGGGCGTGCGCTCCGCGCGCGCCGCCGGGAAGCCGGAGGCGGTCTCGACCAGACGCCTCAGGGACCAGCGGCGGGCGGCGGACTGCCTGGCCTACGAGCGGTGGCGGCGGCGCGCGAACGCGCCAGCGAGGGCAGCGCCGAGCAGCACGGCAGTCGCGGGCTCCGGCACCGACGCGTCAGTCACCGCTTGCAGGTTGTCGAGGCCGACCGTGGCCGTGACCGCCGGCATCATCCCGGGCCCGAAGAACGGCTCCGGGTTGTGGAAGACGCGGAACTCATGCGTGCTGGCGAGCGCCGCCGCGGCGCTGCCGACGATCGCCGTGAGGTCGGCCGCCGTGACAGCGAAGGCGATGTCCTGCCAGCCCGATCCGGCGGCGACGTGCACCGCGGCAGTGGTGAAGGCCGCGTTGACGGGCCCCATCGCGCCGAACTCCACGAACAGCAGGCGGAGGTACACATCCTCCGGGCCGAAGTTGTGCACGTCACCGACGACCTGCGTTACGCCGGCAGCCGTGTAGTCGCCTGACCAGTCGCCGAAGTTCTGCGCGCTCAGCCGCGATTGCGGGCCGTTGCCGCCAAGGGCTTCGACGACGAGGTAGGGGTCGCCTGCGCCGCCGGGGCCACCTCCGGGGCTGACGCCGAGCGGCGTCGCCGGCTGGCCCTCCAGGCCGCCGCCGAACACCCACGCGTGCGTACCGTCGAACGTTTCGATCCCGACCGGGACGGCATCGGCGCGCGTCTGCGACACGCACACGACAGCCAGCGCGACAAGCAGTGTCAGCCCACGTCTCATTTGCACCTCCGGGGAGGCGAGCATCCGCCCGAAGGCATCGGGTGTCAAGGTCAGCCGGCTCGCGGCGCTCCGACCCCACCGCGCCACCGCTTCGCTCGACGGAAGCACGAGCGATAGACTTGCACGCTTGCTCGCGACACTCGCCTGTTCCAGACGTCTCCTCCCGTCACTGCTAATCGCCGTCATCGGCCTGACGGTCTGTCGCGCCGCGCCCGTGCGCGCGCAGGCAGCAGCGCCCGTTCCCGACAGCGAGACATGGACGTTCGACGCGCTCGACCGGGTTGCCGGTCATCGCACGCTCGTGATGGGCTCGCCGCGCGTCGAGCAGACACCGGTCGGCAGGGCCGTGGAGTTCGATGGCATGGACGACGCGCTGTTCGTGCACGCCCATCCGCTCGCGGGCGCCGCGACGTTCACGTGGGAGGCGGTGTTCAGGCCCGATGGCGGCAATCGTGCGCAGCGATGGTTCCACCTGCAGGAAGAGGGCACGCCCAATCGCCTGCTGTTCGAGATTCGCGTCGTCGGCGACCGCTGGTTTCTCGACAGCTACGCGTACGCGAGCACCGGCGAGGCGACGCTGATGAACAGGTCGGCGCTGCACCCCGTCGGGCAGTGGTACCACGTGGCTGCCGTGTACGATGGCGCCACGTTCAGCAACTACGTGGATGGCGTGAAGCAGGGCGAGGCGCGCGTCGCCCTCTCCCCGCAGCGCGCCGGATGGACGGCGATCGGCGTACGCATCAACCAGGTGGACTGGTTCAAGGGTGCCGTCCACGCCGCGCGTTTCACCCATCAGGCCCTTCGCCCAGAACAGTTCCTGCCGGTGCCGCCCAAGTAGGCGGAGCGGAACCGGCGAGGCCGGGTCCCACTCACGCCAGCTCGGTGCGCAGGGCGGCGACGAGCGTCTGCACGTTCTCGCTCGTGGCACCGGCGCCCATCAGGCCGATCCGCCAGATTCGCCCCGCCAGCGGCCCGAGGCCGGCGCCGATCTCGATCCCGTGCGTGTCGCGTAGCGCCAGGCGCACCTTCGCCTCGTCCACGCCGTCGGGCACGCGCACGGTGTTGAGCGTCCACAGCCGCTCGCCTTCGGGCGGCAGCAGCGTCAAGCCGATCTCGGCAATCGCACCGACGAACTCGCGATGGACCCGCTCGTGTCGCGCCGCGCGCGCGTCCATCGTCTCTTCGCCCACCACGCGCAGCGCCTCGTGCAGCGCGTACACGAGCGGAGCGGAGATGGTGTGGTGATAGCCGCGCTTGATCCAGTAGCCCTCGAGCAACGGCAGATCGAAGTAGAAGGTGCGGCTGCGTGCAGCCGCCCGCGCTGCGGCTCCGAAGGCGATCGGGGCGAACCCGGACGGCGCGCCCAGCCCCTTCTGGCTGCAGCTGTAGCAGGCGTCGATCCCCCAGCCATCGACGTCCACGTGGTGTGCGCCGAGCGACGTCACGGCATCGACGATCACGCGGGCACCGTGCTCCCGCGCGACTGCCGCCACTGCCGCCACCGGCTGCAGCACACCCGTGGATGTCTCGGCGTGGACGACGGTGACCGCTTTGAAGTCGGCCTCGCGCATGGCGGCGCGCACCTGTTCCGGGTCCACCGCACGTCCCCATTCACCCGAGAGCCGCGTCACGTCGGCGCCGTGCCGCTCACACACGTGGGCGAGCCGCTCGCCGAAATAGCCGGTCACGATGGCCAGCACGCGGTCGCCAGGCTGCACGAGATTGGCGAGCGCTGCCTCGAGCCCAGACGATCCCGTGCCCGACACCGCGAGCGCCACGCCTTCGTCGCTCACGTGGAACAGCGCGTGCAGCCGGCGACGGATGTCGTCGAGCAGCGCCATCATGTCGGGATCGAGATGGCTGCGCTGAGGCGCGGTCATGGCCTCGAGCACGCGTGGGAGGACGGGGCTCGGCCCGGGACCGAGCAACAGACGCGGAGTGGATGGCAGCTGGGTCACGCCGGGAACATAGCACGCCGGCCTTCGGCCTTCGCGCTGGCGCAGGTTCGTCGACGCCCGTCGGCCAGGGGCGACGGCTACGTACAAGCCTACCCGCCCCGCAGCCTGTAGGCTGCAGGCTCGCAGGCCCCCCTACGGCACCAGCCGCGTGAATGGCGGAACGTAGGCCTGCAGCAGCACCAGTCCGCCGACCAGTGACGCGAGCACCAGGCT
The DNA here is from genome assembly GCA_023429845.1 of Acidobacteriota bacterium. GTDB lineage: Bacteria > Acidobacteriota > Vicinamibacteria > Vicinamibacterales > Vicinamibacteraceae > Luteitalea. The sequence continues at coordinate 8,117 of JAEZCY010000380.1, read as the reverse complement.
GTGCCAGAACACGTAGCGGAGGATGTCGCCTTCGTGGCCATACCAGCGCGTGGCCGTGCTGGCGACGACGATGCTCTGCGCGTCGATCATCTTGCCCATCACGCCCCCTGAGCTGTTGGCCGCCGCCATGAGCTCGGGACTGAGGCCCAGCTGTTCCGCGGTGATCCGCTGCAGGCTGCCAAACAGTACGTTCGACGAGGTGTCGGACCCGGTCAGCGCCACGCCGAGCCAGCCGAGCATGGTGCCGAAGAACGGATACAGCACGCCCGTTCCGGCAAACGCCAGCCCGAGCGTCGCATCGAGCCCCGAATACCGGGTGGTGAAACCCAGGGCCATCATCAGGGCGATGGTCAGCAGCGAGGTGCGAACGAGACGCAGCGTGCGCCAGTAGGTCCGAGCCAGCTCTCCGACCGAGCAGCCCATCACCATCCCGGCAATGAGTGCGGCAAGGAAGATCGCCGTGCCGGTGGCCGAGAGCCACGACACGGCGAACACCGCCGCCTCCGCGGCTGGCGTGGCCACCACAGGCGGCACCCGCTGGACGGCGTCGTGCAGCAGCGGCACCGGCACCCGGATCGTCGTGGCGCCGTCGAGCACGGCCTTCACCGGGGGCAGCCCCCACACGAACACCAGGCCGCTCAGGATCACCCACGGCACCCACGCGCGCAGCACGTCGGCCCGGCTCGGTGCCGCAGCGTCGGGGTCCTTGCGGACGCCAAGACGATGGCCCGGCGTCCATCCGTCGCGTGGTTGCCACACGCGCAGGAACAGGACGATGGACGCCATCGACGCGATGGCGGCAACCACGTCCACGAGCCACGGCCCGTGCAGGTTGGAGATGAGGCCCTGCAGCAGCGCGAACGGCACACCTGCCGCGAGGATCGCCGGCCAGATGCCGATCATGCCGCGCCATCCCGCGAACGCGGCAATCAGCCAGAAGGGCACGATCACCGAGAACAGCGGCAACTGGCGTCCGACCATGCCGCTCAGGGCGAGCAGGTCCAGCCCGCTGACCGCACTGAGCGCGATGATCGGCGTGCCGAGTGCGCCGAACGCCACCGGCGCCGTATTGGCGATGAGCGACAGGCCGGACGCGGCGAGCGGCGTGAAACCCAGCCCGATCAACAGCGCCCCCGTGACCGCGACCGGCGTCCCGAACCCGGCAGCGCCTTCGAAGAACGCGCCGAAGGCGAAGGCCACGAGCAGCAGCTGCAGCCGTGCATCGGTGGTGACGTGCGTGATGCTTTGACGCAGCGTCGCGAACAGGCCCCGCTCCTCGGTCAGCTGATAGAGGAAGATGACGTTGACGACGATCCAGCCGATGGGCAGCAGGCCGTACGCGGCGCCGTACGTGGCACTGGCGAGCGCCATGCCCGATGGCATCCCGAACGCGACGATCGCGATCAGCAGCGAGGTTGCGAGCCCGATCGACGCTGCGACGTGCGCCTTCAGATGCAGCAGCGCCAGCGAGCCGAGCAACGCCACCACCGGCAGCGCCGCCAGAACGGTGGACAGCCACGGCTGCCCGAACGGGTCGTACACCTGCGTCCACATGAGCGGTGCGCAGTATAGACTGCGGCCATGCACCGCGAGGACCTGCTCACGGCCCTCGGTCGCGTCGTCCCGGCCGACCGGCTGCTCACGCAACCCGGTGCCCTCGCGTCGTACGAGTCGGACGGCCTCACTGCGTATCGTGCGCGGCCGCGGGCGGTGGTCATCGCCGAAACGGCGGATGATGTCGTGCAGGTGGTGCGTGCCTGCCACGCGGCGCGTGTGCCGTTCATGGCACGCGGCAGCGGCACGAGCCTGTCCGGTGGCGCCGTTCCGATCGAGGACGGCATCGTCATCGCGCTGAACAGGATGAATCGCGTCATCCGCCTGGACCCGGAGGCTCGCATCGCGGTGGTGGAACCCGGCGTCGTGAACCTCGCGGTGTCGGCATTGGCGGCACCGCACGGGCTCTATTACGCGCCCGACCCCTCGAGCCAGTCGGTGTGCACCATCGGCGGCAACGTCGCCTTCAACTCCGGCGGTGCGCATTGCTTCCGGCACGGGATGACGGCAAACCACGTGCTCGGGCTGCGCGTCGTGTTGGGCGACGGCACGCTGGTCACGCTGGGCGGCGAGAGTCTCGAACAGGCAGGACCGGATCTCACCGGCTTCTTCGTCGGCTCGGAAGGGCTGTTCGGCGTCGCGTTGGAGATCACGCTGCGGCTCGTCTCGCGGCCGCGCGTGTACCGCACCGTGCTCGCCGCGTACGGCAGGCTGCAGGCCGCGGGCGACGCGGTGTCGCGCGTCATCGACTCCGGACTCCTGCCCGGTGCGATGGAAATCATGGACAGGCTCGCCATGGACGCCGCCGAGGCGGCCGTGCATGCCGGCTACCCGACAGGCGCGGCGGCCGTCCTCATCGTGGAATGCGAGGGCGAGGACGCGCAGGTGGAGGCGGAGTTCGTCCGGCTCATGGACGTCCTCTCCGCGTCGGACCCGCTGCACGTGCACGTCGCCGCCGACGAGGACGAACGCGGGCGTATCTGGAAGGGGCGCAAGAGCGCCTTCTCCGCAGTCGGACGCCTGAGCCCGGATTTCATCGTGCAGGATGGCGTCGTGCCGCGCACGCGGCTTGGCGAAGCGCTTGCGGCCATCGAGGAGCTGTCGCGTGCCCACGGCATCCGCGTGGCCAACGTGTTCCACGCGGGCGACGGCAACCTGCACCCGCTCATCCTGTACGACGGCCGTGAGCCTGGGGCGCACGACCGCGCGGAGGTGCTCTCTGCGGAGATCCTCCGACTGTGTATCCGGCTCGGGGGCTCGATCACCGGGGAGCACGGCGTCGGACTGGAGAAGCGCGCCTTCCTCGGCGAGATGTACGCCGAGACCGACCTGGCCTGCATGCGCGCCGTCCGCCAGGCGATGGACCCGCACGGGGTGGCCAACCCGGGCAAGAAGCTGGCGCCCGCGGGCGTCACGGCCGCTGCGCACGGCCTGCATCCGCTCGAGCGCGCCGGAGTGATCTCGCGAGCATGACGACGATCCGGCCGACGTCGATCGACGAGCTCGCGCACGCCGTCACCACGCACCCGCGCCTCACCGTTCGTGGCGGCGGCACCAAGCCCGCCCTGGCGTCAGCGGCGCCGGACGTGACGGTGCTCGACATGCGAGACGTGGCGGGCATCGTGGAGTACCAAGCCGCGGAGTGCACGTTCACTGCGCGTGCGGGCACGCCGCTGGCCGAGATCGAGCGGGCCCTCGCGCCACACGGCCAGCACCTGCCGTTCGACCCGCCCCTGGCCGACGCGGGGGCGACACTCGGCGGGGCCGTGGCCTCGGGCGTGAACGGCTCGTGCCGGTATCGGTTCGGTGGCATCCGCGACTTCGTCATCGGCGCACGCATCGTGGACGGCCGCGGACAGCTGATCACGAGCGGCGGCAAGGTCGTGAAGAACGCCGCCAGCTTCCTCCTGCATCAGGCACTTGTCGGCAGTTGCGGAACGCTGGGTGTGATCGCCGAGCTCACCTTCAAGGTGTTCCCCGCTGCAGAGGCGCACGCGACCGTCCGGGTCGATGCCGGCGACATCGCCGCCGCAGTCACGTTGGTGAACGTCGTCGAGCGGGCGCGGTTCGATCTCGAGGCCATCGACATCGAAGCGCCCGGCACCGTGTGGATCCGGCTCGGCGGGTTCCGGGAGGCTCTCTCGCAGCGGGTCCGCGCACTCGAAGACGTGCTGCGCGGTGCCGCGTCGGCATCACGTCCGAGCATTGAGGCCTCGTTCGGCGACGCGGACGCCGCGGTATGGCAGGCCGCGCGCGGCCTGTCATGGGCGACGCCGGGCTGGGCGCTCGTGCGTGTACCGACGACGCTGCGAAACCTCGTCGAGCTCGATGCCGCGCTCGCAGGGTCCGGCGCGGTGCGCAGGTACCCCGTGGCCGGCAACGTCGCTCTCGTCGCGTGGCCGTCGTCGGTCGACGACATCGGCGTGCTGCTACGCGACCGCGGGCTCGTCGGGCAGGTGCTGCGTGGCGCGACTGCGCAGCGATTCGTCGGCGCCACGCAGGCCAATCCATTCGCGACGCGCCTGAAGGCGGTCCTCGACCCGGACGGAAGGTTCTGATTTCGTGCAACATCGCATTGCGCCGGATCCCTCGCAGCCGCACCTGGCCGACATGGCGCGAGCCGTAGCCACGTGCGTGCACTGCGGCTTCTGCCTGCCCGCCTGCCCCACCTACAAGGTGCTCGGCGAGGAGATGGACTCGCCCCGCGGCCGCATTGTCCTCATGAAGCAGGTGCTCGAAGGTGAGCTGACGGCGGCAGACGTCGCGCTGCACATCGACCGCTGCCTCGGCTGTCTGGGCTGCGTGACGGCCTGCCCTTCCGGGGTGCGCTACGGCGATCTACTCGTGCCGTTCCGCGGCACCACGATGCCCAAGGCCACGTCCGCTATGGCGAGGGCGCGACGATGGGGCCTGCTCGACACGTTGGAGTCGCCCACCCTGTTGCGCCTGTCCACGTGGGTCGGACTCATGGCGCGGCGTGCAGGGCGACTCGTGCCTCCCCCGCTCCGGCCGCTGGTGTCGCTGCTTCCCGCACGCCTGCCCGGACACGTAGTGCTCCCCGCGCTCACTCCGGCACGCGGACCCAGACGCGCAAGGGTGGCGCTGCTCGCCGGGTGTGCTCAGCAGGTGCTCGCGCCCGACATCGCCGTGGCGACCATTCGCGTGCTCGCGGCCAACGGTGTCGAGGTGGTGGTGCCGCCGCAGCAAGGTTGCTGCGGCGCCCTGGCGCTGCACTCCGGCGAGATCGACCGTGCGTACGGGCGTGCGGCGGCGCTGGTTCGCGTCTTCCCGCCAGACGTGGACGCGATCGTCACCAACGCCGCCGGCTGCGGATCGGCCATGAAGGAATACGGACACGCCTTCCGCGGTCGTGCCCAGGAAGCCACCATGCAGGCCTTCTCGAGCCGCGTGCGCGACGTGTCCGAGTTCCTCGACGACCTTGGGATACTCGAACCCACCACGCCCGTGTCGCCGCTCACCGTTGCCTACCACGACGCGTGTCACCTCTCGCATGCGCAGGGCATCCGCAGCGCGCCGCGTCGGCTGCTGGCGGGGACGGGGGTGCGCGTCGTCGAAATCCCGGATGGCGATACCTGTTGCGGCTCCGCGGGCCTGTACAACGTGGAGCAGCCTGAAATCGCGTCAGCGCTCGGCGAACGCAAGGCTCAGGCTGTCGTCGCCACAGGCGCGGACGCCGTCGCCGCGGGTAACATCGGCTGCCTCGTGCAGATCGACGCCCAGCTACGGCGCGCGGGAACGACGCTGCCGGTGCTGCACACGATGCAGGTGATCGCGCAGGCGTACGAGGAACCCTGACCGTCGGGCAAGGCCCGACGGCTACGTACTTTCGCCGGCCCGACGGCTACGTTACATCCGCGGGCCTGACGGCTACGTACCTCCGATACACAGTTCAGGTACGTAGGCGCCGGGCCTCGCCCGGCGCACTGACCGTGCGAACATGCAGGTACGCCTTCATCGGAGTCCATGCACGACCTGACCCGCTCGCCCGACACGTCGCCCCTCTCGCTGTACCGCTACCGCGACGGCATCTACGCGGCCGATCTCCTCGCGGCCGCCATCGTCGAGTTCGACCTGTTCACGTGGCTCGAGGCGCGCCCGGCGACGTTCGCCGAGATGTGCGTCGCGTTCGAGTGGCACGTCCGGCCCGCCGACGTGCTGCTCACGCTGCTCGTCGCCCGCGGCTACCTGCAGCGCATGGACGGGCGCTACGCGGTGACCCCGACCGCGCGCGAGCACCTGTGCGCCGGCTCCCCATGGCATCTCGGCCCCTACTTCGCCGCGTTGCGCGAGCGCGTCTTCGTGGCCGACTTCGTCCGCGTGTTGAGGACGGGCCGCCCCGCGAACTGGGGCGGTGACGATGCGGCCGGTGACTGGCACGAGGCGATGCGCGACGAGCACTTCGCGCGCCGCTTCACGGCCGCCATGGACGCCCGCGGGCTCTACCTGGGCGAGGCACTCGCTCGCACGCTCGACCTGGGCGGCCATCGCCGCGTCCTGGACATCGGCGGCGGCTCCGGCATCTACGCGTGCGCGTTGGCCGCGCGGCATCCGCACCTGACGGCCACCGTCGTCGATCAGGATGCCGTGGCGCCCATCGCCACCACGCTGGTGCGGGAACGTGGCCTGGCCGCACGCGTGGACGTTGTCGCACTGGACTTCTTCCGCGACCCGCTGCCAGCCGACCACGACGTCCACCTGTTCTCCAACGTCCTGCACGACTGGGACGAGCCGGAGGTGCGACACCTGCTGGCCGCCTCCTTCGGCGCGCTTCCGCCAGGCGGGCTGCTCGTCATCCACGACGCGTTCATCGATGCCGACAAGGCGGGACCCGTCTCCGTCGCCGAGTACTCCGCATTGCTGATGCACGCTTCGCACGGCAAGTGCTACGCGACGTCCGAATACGAGCGCTTGCTGCGCGCCACCGGCTTCGAGCCACTGGCGTACGCCGACACCGTCGCGGACCGCGGCGTGATGACGGCGCGGCGCCCCTGATCGCACGCCGGCACGACGGACCACGTCCGCCGTCCTCCTTGATAGAGTAGGACGCGTTCCGACGCATGCGCATCACCGCGATCAACTCCGGCGTCGTGCCGATCGCCTCGCCGATCCGCAACGCCTACATCGACTTCTCGAAGATGACCGTCAGCGTCGTCGCGCTCGTCACCGACGTGGTGCGCGCAGGACGCCCGGTCGTCGGCTACGGCTTCAACTCGAACGGGCGTTATGCGCAGGAGGGCCTGCTGCGCGAGCGATTCGTCCCGCGCATCCTGGAGGCCGACCCCGCCTCGCTCCTGGACGATGCCGGAGAGAACCTGGACCCGCACCGCATCTGGGCGGCGATGTGTGCCGGCGAGAAGCCCGGTGGGCACGGTGAGCGGTCGGTCGCGGTCGGCACGCTCGACATGGCGGTCTGGGATGCCGTGGCGAAGATCGCCGGTCAACCGCTCTACCGCCTGCTTGCCGACCGTCACAACGGCGGCCGCGCCGACGAGCGCGTGTTCGTCTACGCCGCGGGGGGCTACTACCACCCCGGCAAGGATCTCGGTGCGCTGCAGGACGAAATGCGGCAGTACCGCGATCTGGGCTACACGGTCGTCAAGATGAAGATCGGCGGCGCGTCACTCGACAAGGACCTGGCACGCATCGAGGCGGTGCTCGAGGTGGTGGGCGACGGGCGGCATCTCGCAGTCGATGCCAACGGACGCTTCGACCTGCCGACAGCCATCGCGTACGCGCGAGCCCTCGAGCCGTACGGACTCTTCTGGTACGAAGAGGCGGGAGATCCCCTCGACTACGCGCTGCAGGCGGCACTGGCCGAGCATTACGCGCCGTCGATGGCGACGGGCGAGAACCTCTTCTCGATGCAGGATGCGCGCAACCTGATCCGGTATGGGGGCATGCGCAGCGACCGCGACTGGCTGCAGTTCGACTGCGCGCTGTCGTACGGGCTGGTCGAGTACCTTCGCATCCTCGACATGCTGCGCGACCACGGCTGGTCGGCGCGCCGCTGCATTCCGCACGGCGGACACCAGTTGTCGCTCAACATTGCGGCGGGGCTGGGGCGCGGGGGCAACGAGTCGTATCCCGGTGTGTTCGCGCCCTTCGGGGGATTCGCCGACGACACGCCCGTCGTCGATGGGCACGTGGGGCTGCCGGATGTGCCCGGCATCGGCATCGAGAAGAAGGCGCCGCTCTACGCCGTGATGCGCGCGCTCCACTGACGCGGCTATCATCCCCTCCGTGACTACTTCGCACCGGTCGAGCCGCTCGTGACGGACCACGCCACGCCGACCCCTGACGTCGGCGACGACGACCACGGGCACGGCCTCGGCCGCCGGCACTGGGTGGGCCTCTGCGCGGGGCCGGCAGTGCTGCTGCTCACGCTGCTGATACCCCCGCCCGAAGGGCTGAGTCCGGAGGGGTGGCGCACGGCTGGCGTCGGCCTGCTGATGGCGATCTTCTGGATCACCGAGCCCATACCCATTCCCGCCACGGCGCTGTTGCCGCTCGTCCTGTTTCCGGCACTCGGCCTCGGCGACGTC
>JAEZCY010000367.1 GCA_023429845.1 Acidobacteriota bacterium | reverse complement strand
TGTCGCGGCCGTGCCGTATGCCGCGTCGTGCAGCGGCACGCTCGTGGACGCGGCGGACGTCTGGGGCGGGGCCGTGGTGCTGAAGACGCGCGTGGGCCCCGACCCCGGCCGGCATCCCGTTGACACGTGGACGAGCGAGATCACGGCCGAAGCGCTGGCGCGCGTGCTCCGTGCCGGCGGGCACGCCGGGGACGTGCTCAGGGACGTGCGGGTGCTGACGCGGGGACGGGCGGGCATGCCGGCGCGCGTGGCGGTCGACGGTCTCGTGCGCGGTGAGATTGAGGCGACGCGCTTGCGGCACCTCGTGGGCCGCGGGATCGGCTGGCACGTCCTGAAGAGTCACACCTGGGACGTCACCCGGACGGCGCGTGGCTACCGGTTCGACGGGACGGGCAAGGGACACGGCGCGGGCCTGTGCGTGAGGGGCGCGGCGGCGCTGGCCGCGGGCGGCGCGCGCGCGGCGGACGTGCTGGAAGCATACGTACCCGGCGCCCGCGTGCAGGCCCTGGGCGACGACGTGCGGATCCAGGTGCCGTCCACGTTGATGGGGCGGGCCGGGCGGTTACGCGATCACGTGCACACGATACTCGTGCAGCTGCGGGCGCAGCTCGCCGTGTTCGACCCACGCGAGATCGAACTGCGCGTGCATCCCACGCACGAGGCCTATCAGCGCGCCACGGGGCGCGCCTGGTGGACGTCGGCGAGCACCCGGGCCGTGGGTGAAGCGCGGTACCGCGTGGACATGGCGCCGCCGCTGCGTGACGGTCACGTCGATGCGCTCCTGCCGACGCTGCGACACGAACTCGTGCACGTCCTCACGCAGGCCGCCCTTGCCGAGGCGCCCGCATGGGCCGTGGAAGGCCTGGCGGTCGTCGTGGCGCAACCGGAGCGGTTCGCGACAGCGAGTGGGGCGGCGGCGGCTGCGTGCCCGGCCGACGCGGAGGTGATGCGACCCGGAGGGGCGGGCGCCATGGAGGACACCTACAGAAGCGCCGCTGCCTGCGTGGCGCGCCTCACGCCAGGCGGGGTCGGTGAGTGGCGGCAGTTGGCGCTGCCGTTCTGAAACGCCGCCGCTCCGCAATTGGCCTGCACCCTCCCTCCCCGCATCTCGCGTATATGGAGGGTGAGCGCCATGAACGCCCCTGCCACCCTCCTGCCGCTGCCATCCACGGCCGACCGCGATCAGCGGTTGCTCGAGTCGGCGCGGCAGGGCGACCTCGATGCGTTCGAAGCGCTGGTGCGACGCCACCAGCGGAAGGTGTACAGCGTTGCCATCCACGGCGTCGGCGATCCGATGCTGGCCGAGGAGATCGCGCAGGACGTGTTCCTGGCGCTGCACGGCTCGCTGGCGCGCATCGAATCGGCCGCGCACCTCGCGGCCTGGCTGCGCCGCATCACGTCGCATCGCGTCATCGATACGCTCCGCGCGCGGCGCCCGACGCGCTCGCTCGAGGAGATTCGCGAGCCGCACACCCGGACCATCGACGCCGACCCCCTGGCCGAGCGTCTGGTGCACCGGGCCCTTGCGAGGCTGGCGCCGCGCGCCCGCCTCGTCGTCATGCTGCGGTACATGGACGACCTGGCGCCCACCGAGATTGCCCAGACGCTGGACATGTCACTGAACACCGTCAAGAGCCACCTGCGCCGCGGCCTGCTCGTGCTGCGCACGCGCCTTCAGCGGGAGTCGCGCCGATGAACCCGGATGCCCGCCTCCGTCGTGCCCTCGCCCCGGTGGACCCGCCCGAGGGCTTTGCCCAGCGCGTGCGCGCCCGCGTGGAGCAGCGGACAGCCGCGCCTGGCCCTCGTACGCGCCCGGTCAGGCGCTGGTTCGCGGTAGCCGCCACGATTGTCGCGGTGCTGGGCGGACCGCTCGCCTGGCGCGAGTACGAAGCCCGTCGTGAAGGCTTGGCCGCACAGGCCCAGGTGATGCTGGCGCTGCAGATTGCCAGCCGTGAACTGAACACGGTGCACCGCCAGGTGGTGCGCCCGGTCGAGGGTCGCGAGCCGGATGGCTCCGCCGGACCCGGAAAGGGAGGTCGCCCGTGATGCGGCGCTTCATCATCAGTGGGGTCGTCGCTGTCGCGACGGTTCTCGTCGCTGCCGCTCGGACGGACGCGCAGCAACTACAGCTGCCGGACCTGTCGCGGCTGAGCACCGGCGCCATCGACGTGGTGGACGTCAACGTCGACCAGTCGCTGCTCGGGCTCGCGGCCTCGTTCATGTCCGGCACCGGCGACGAAGCGGAGATGAAGTCGCTCATCGCCGGCCTGAAGGGCATCTACGTGAAGAGCTTCACGTACGGCAAGGACGGCGCCTACGATCCGGCCGTGCTCGACGTCGTCCGCCGGCAGCTGTCGGGCGGGCAGTGGTCGCGGCTCGTGTCGGCGAAGTCGGCGGCCGAGGGCAGTGACGTCGCGGTGTACCTCTGGCGGAACGGCGACAAGCCCGGAGGCCTTGCCGTGCTGTCGGCCGGTCCACGCGAGGTGACCCTCGTCAACATCGTCGGCACGATCGACCTGGAGCAGCTTCGCACGCTGCAGGGCAAGTTCGGCGTGCCGGACATCGATGTCGGTGCTGCGCCCAGGAGCGGAGCCAAGGGCAAGCGCTAGGTCAGGTCCACTGGAAGCCAACGGCGTTCAGCACGGCGCGCGCCAGCACCGCCGACCCGATGTGATTCAGGTGGACGCGGTCCCAGTTGATCATCGCCGACGGCAGGTCCTTCAGCACGACGTCGAACGCGGCCTGGCTGTCCACGAGGATCGCCTTGTGCTTGCTGGCGAGCTTCCTGACGATGGCCCCGTACTCGTCCATGCGGGCGCGCATCGGATCGTTCGTGCGCAGCTCGAGGAAGAAGGGCGTGATCAGGATCAGGCCGCCCTTCAGCGAGGATGCCGTCCCCGCGAGCAGCGCGTCGTAGGTCTTCTCGTACTCCTCGGGCAGCACGGCGCGTTCCGGCTGCGTCACGCGGTCGAACTGTCGCCAGACGTCGTTGGCGCCGATCATCACCGACAGCCAGTCGGGGCGCAGGTCGGTGACGTCGGTCTGCCAACGCGCGGCCAGATCACGGACCGTGTGGCCGCTGGTGCCGACGTTGAACAGGCGGATGCGGCGCGCCGGGTACCAGGCCTGCAGCAGCGCGTCGATTGTCTGCACGTACCCCGCTCCGAGGCCGCCAGGTGATTCGCCAAGCGGCTTGGCGCGCCCCGCGTCCGTGATGGAGTCGCCGATCAGCACCCAGCGGCTGCCCTGCGCGATGCGCAGACCGGCCGCCGCTGCCGAGCCAGCCTGCATCCCAAACGCCCGGCCCGTTCCCGCCACCGCGGTGGCGGCCATTGTCCCGATCAGTTCTCGTCGTCCGATCATGTGTCCGTCCTCTCTCATTACCACTGCGCGTCGGGCAAGGCCCAACGCC
>JAEZCY010000259.1 GCA_023429845.1 Acidobacteriota bacterium | reverse complement strand
CGTCCGCACCCAGGCTGCGGCGGCGGCGCGACACGTGCCCGGACACGCCGCCTCGCAGGTCGTCGTGGACCTGCTGCGCGACGCCGACGTCAGCGTCCGCAAGTTCGCGCTGGCCGCCGCAGCCACTGCCGGCGCAGACATGCCGGCGCCGATGCGCGAGGAGGTGCGTCGCATGACGTCCGCCGACCCGGAGCCCTTTCTGCGCGAGCGCGCCGCACAGGTCATCCCGGACCGTTGAGGGGGCCCGGCTCTCGGACCGTACCGGGCGGCAGGTAGCCCTTCGCGGCGTCGTCCAGCACGAGCACCCAGTCGAGCATCTCCCCCGCGTCGGGCGGCGTGAACGTTCGCTCGCCGGTGTTGGGGAACGTGCCAATCGCCGTGGCCATCCCGTTCCGCGGGTCGAACCACCACGCCTTCACCTGCCCGCCGGTGATCGCCGCCATCCTGACGCGAAAGGGACGTCCGACGGGCGCGTAGACCATGGCGTAGGTGCCAGCCTCGTCGCGCGTCGCCGCGAAGTGGTACCGACCGGCGCCGGGCATGACGGTCCTGATGCTCGAGGCGACGAGCACGGTCGGGTCCGGCACACGCGTGAGAAAGGGTCGCGACTCCATCAGCGCGCGGCCATGCTGCATCTGCGCCGCACCGGGCTGCTCGATGGCTTCGGTCCAGGGCATCAGCGGGGCGTTGACCGGCGTGCGCTCCGGTGTCCACATCTGCCAGACGGAATGATGACCGTACGTGTGGCCGAAGGCGCCGCTGAACAGGTTCCAGTAGAGCGGCCGTCGTATGTCCGAGGCGATCGTATGCCCCGACTGCTTTGCGTCGAAGCCGACCGGATGATCCTCGTACGCCGGCTCGCCGTCGAGCACCGGCTTCACCGGCATGCGGTCGTAGTCCGCACGCGTGGCGTCGTACCGGCCGGTGAACTCCACACCGTGTCCGTTCTGCCGCATGTTCAGGTCGAGCCAACCAGCCTCGTGGAACCACTCCGCGGAGCCATGCCCGCCGTTCGGATGGAAGGTGATTGGATGGCGCCCACCGTCACCTTCGCGCAGGCCGGCAGCCATGGCCTCGACGATCGCCCGATGCGTGTCGGACTCGATCGGCCGATCCCCGCCGACGATCCAGATGACGCCCGCGTCGCGGTAGCGGTGACCGAGCCACAGGCCGAAGGCTCTGGCGTTGTCCGGCGTGAACACTTCGGGCCCCACGCCCCACTTGCGGTTCCACTTGTCACCCCAGGTCGGCAGCAGCCCGACATACATCCCGAAGCTGTTCGCCCGGGCAATCACCCGGTCGACGTGGGCGAAGTACGCCTCGTCGGGCCGCGTCGGATCGTTGTTCACGAGGGGCCTGTGGCCGTAGGCGTTGGGCGTCCCCAAACCGTCGAGCTCCGCGAGAATCACGGCCTGGATGACGGTGAAGCGGCGCTCCGCCCGATTGCGCAGGTAGCGCTCGGCCTCGTCCCGGTCCAGCCGGTGGAAGAGCTCCCACGCGGTGTCGCCGAGCCAGAAGAACGGCCGGCCGGCGTCGGTCACAAGGAAACGCCGATTCTCCGAGACCACCAGTCGCGGCAGCGCCTGCGGAAGCGCCGTGCGGGCCGTTGTCAGAACGAACGCGACAGCCAGCGCGCCGACGACCGTGCGTGCGAAGGTCCGGTCCATCGCCGGAGCTTACGTCAGGACGTGTTGGCGCGATAATGGGCGGGACCCGCTTACGGCCATGCTCCTCCGCTTGCTGCTGCCTGCCCTGCTCCTGGCCTGCGTGACGATGGCAGCCGCGCCGATGCCGGCGCCACGAACGCCACCGCGCATCGTCGCGGTCAGCGACGTCCACGGCGATTACGCCGTCTTCGTACAGGTGCTGCAACAGGCCGGCGTCATCGACGCCCGGCGCAGGTGGAAGGGCGGCAGTACGGTGCTGGTGCAGACGGGCGACGTGCCCGACCGCGGCCCCCACTCGCGCAAGGTCATGGACCTCCTGATCGAGCTGGAGAAGCAGGCACGGAAGGCGGGTGGGCAGGTACATGCGCTGCTCGGCAACCACGAGGTCATGAACATGCTCGGCGACGTGCGGTACGTCACGGCCGAGGAGTACGACTCCTACAAGTCGGCCGATGCCGAAGCGCTGCGCGAGCAGGTGTTCCTGGCCAGCGCCGATGCTGCGCGCCGGGAGAACCCGGAGTACCGGAGTGCCTGGATGCAGAGCAGACCCCTCGGCTGGGTCGAGCTCTTCCAGGCGTTCGGCACGCGCGGGAAGTACGGCCGCTGGCTGCGTACGCACGACACCGTCGTCAAAGTGGGCGACACCCTCTTCCTGCACGGGGGCATCAGCCCGCCGTACGCCACCCTGCCGATCGAGGAGATCAACACGCGCATCAAGGCGGCGCTCGCCACCGACACGCCCGCCACCGAGCCGCTGCTCATCGACGAGGACGGCCCCCTCTGGTATCGCGGCCTGGCGCTCGCTCCGGAACCCCTGCTCGCCGCGCACGTGGCGGCGCTGCTCGCGCATCATGGCGTGTCGCGCATCGTGATCGGCCACACGGTGGCGCCGGGCGTCGTGCTGCCTCGCTTCGGCGGCACGGTGATCCTGAACGATGTCGGCATGTCTGCCGTGTATGGCGGGCCGCCGTCGTCGCTCCACATCGAAGGCGGCGCCGTGTCGGTGCGACACCGCGGCACGTCGATCCCCATGCCGGCCTCGAGCGACCTCGGTGCGTACCTCGAGGCCGCGCGTGCGCTCGAGCCGCCCGAGTCCAGGCTCCGCGCCTGGATGGCGGCCGGCGCGGTGTGGCCACCGGCCACGGCGCCGTCGATGGCGGCGCACTGAGACAGCCCTACTCCGGACGCCTCAGGTCGTACAACGCCGACGGGCCGAGCGCATCCACATGCTCGACGAGACGGTCGCGCCGTTCGAGCAGCGCCTTGATCTCGCCGGCGCTCAGATACCGACCGAGCTCTTCCTTCAGCCGGTCACGCGTCAGCGATCGCATCCGCTCGAGCAGCGTGCGTTCGCACCGGCGGATGGTCTGCGGCGTCCGCAGCGCGCTGTTCACCCGGAAGCCGCGCGTGTGATCGATGAGCCACAGCTTCCACTGCCTGTCGATGAGCATGTTGCCCTGGTTCCTGTCGGTGTTGGCGATCAACTCGTCGAACACCCGCAGGACGTGGATCTGGTCGTTCCAGTAGGTGGGGTTCGGCGGCAGGGCCCGCGTCTTCGCGCGTTCCCGTTCGTCCATCATCACGTCGTCGACCCACCAGGTGAATGCCGCGTTGGCGCCCCTGTGTGCGCGCTGCACCGACGGCGGCACCATGTCGAGCCCCAGCATGCGTCCGAGGCGGTAGGCGGCGATGTTGTAGCCCCAGTAGTCGCGGAAATTGAACTCGATGCGGCGGGCGGACTCGAACCGCGACTTCGACTCGTCGATGGACTGGATGCTCGCGTCGTGCGTCCACGCGCCATCCGTAAGCGTCGCCCGTCGCGTGCCGGTGATGCCCGCCTTGACGTTCGACACACGCCCCACCCGTGCCGTGAGCAGGAACTGCTCCTGCTCCTCCGCCGTGAGCACCGGCGACGCCACCCCGTGCGGCGCCAGCGAGAGTTGACCCGACGACGTGACGTCCTGCGCGCGCAGGGGCGACGACGTCACGAGGACGAGCGCGGCGAGAGCAAGGCAACGCATGGCTCGACTCCCGGTCTGATCGGACGATCGTGTCCAACCTACAAAAACGACGCGGGAGCCGGATGCAGAACGGCTCAACGGAAGCTACTTCGGGGCCGAACGGATCAGCAGTGGCCGTCGCGCATCGGGTGAGGCCCGACGCCTACGTCCTGCGTTCGCCAGACGTCTACGTGCGTTTCGGACCGAGTGCGTCGCGCAACTTGTCGGCGAGTGACCCGAGACCACCTGTCGGCGCCGCCGTGGCGCGGGCCAGCGCCGCCGTGGCGTCGGCCGCATCTGCCGCAAGCGTCTCCGTGGTGGTGCCTTCGGGGACCGGCCCCACACCGATCCGCTTCTTGTCGGGTTCCACGCTCAGGACCTGGAACTCGCGCGTCGCGCCGACCTGCACCCGCCGTCGCCAGGTGCCGCGCTGACCTCCCGCCTCGAACGTGGAGGCATGGGCCAGCGCCTCGACGCCCGGTGCAAGCTCGACGAATGCGCCGAAGTCCGCCAGGCGCGTGACCGTTCCGGTCCGCACCTGCCCCACCTCGTACGTGCCGGCAACCGTGGTCCAGGGGTCGGCCTGCAGTTGCTTCAGCCCGAGCGCGATCTTCTGCGAGCCCTCATCGACGCGGAGCACCTTCACCTCGATCGTCTCGCCCGCCTTGACTGCCTGCGCCGGATCGATGGTGCGCGACCATCCCATCTCGGATACGTGCAGCAGCCCCTGCACGCCTCCGCCGAGATCCACGAAGGCGCCGAAGTCACGCACCGACACGACCCGGCCCGTCAGTACCGCTCCGGGGACGACGAGCGCGCGTACTTCTGCCGCCCGGGCCTCCTGCTCCTTCTCGAGGATCGCGCGACGCGACACGACGATGTTCCTGCCGCCCTCCTTGAACTCGACGATGTGGAAGGCGTAGGTCTGGCCGACGTGGACCTCGGGGTCCTCCGTGCGAACGATGTCGATCTGCGAGAACGGACAGAAGGCGCGACTCCGGGCGATACGCACCTCGTACCCGCCCTTGCCGACGGCCTGCACCGTGCCTTCCACCGGCATGCGTGCGTTGTACGCCTGTTCGATCTCGCGGTCGGTCGCCGCCTTGCGGGCAAGCTTCCTCGAGAGCTTGATCCCGCCGGCGGTCTCGACAACGACGGCCTGGATACGGTCACCCACGGCGACTTCCAGTTGCCCGTCTTCGTCCTTCAGCTCGGCGACATCGACGACGGCTTCGCTCTTGCTGCCGACATCCACGAGCGCGACCTCGGCGCCGATGCCGACGATGGTCCCCTCGATCGACTGGCCTCTCGTGTACGACGAGGCACGGGTCGAGGCCTCGAACAGGGTCGCGAAATCATCATCGGGCTGCAGGTTCTCTGGCTCGCTCATCACGCCTCCAGCGTAGCAAGAGGACGGCCGAAGCGCGGCGAGTGAATGCGACGGGGCCCGCGCGTTCGCGCGGAAGATAGAATCGCCGGGATGCTCGTGGCCGTGCCCGCCAGTCCCGACATGCCCACGCGGCCCGCCCTCCGTCCGCCCTTGAAGTGGGCCGGCGGCAAGCGCTGGCAGGTGCCGCTGCTGCAGTCGCTGTGGGCCCCGCATCGGCATCGCCGGCTCGTCGAGCCGTTCTGTGGCGGGCTTGCCGTGCCGCTCGGGCTCGACCCGGCCGACGCGCTGCTGAACGACCTCAACCCCCACCTCGTGAACTTCTACCGCTGGCTGCAGCGCGGCTTGTCGGTGGAGGTGCCCCTCGAGAACGCCGAGGCGAGCTACTACGCCAACCGAAACCGGTTCAATGCGCTGCTCGACGACAACCGCGGCGACACGGCAGAGGCGGCCGCGCTCTTCTACTATCTCAACCGCACCGGTTACAACGGCCTGTGCCGTTTCAACCGCGCCAACCGCTTCAACGTGCCGTTCGGCCGCTACCGCAGCATCCGCTACGCCTCGGACTTCGAGGCGTATCGGAACGTGCTGGGCCGCTGGACGTTCAGCTGCGTCGAGTTCGACGCCATGCCGATCCTGCCAAGCGACTTCGTCTACGCCGACCCGCCGTATGACGTGGAATTCCGCCAGTACGCGGCGCGCGGGTTCGCCTGGAGCGATCAGGTCCGGACGGCAGAGTTCCTTGCTGCGCACCGTGGGCCCGTTGTGCTCGCCAACCAGGCCACGCCACGCATCCTCGATCTGTACCGGGCAACCGGGTACGACCTGCGCCTGCTCGACGCGCCGCGACGGATCAGCTGCAACGGCAACCGCGCGTGCGTGCAGGAGGTGCTGGCGACGCGGAACCTGTAAGCGCGGGATGTCGCGCGAGCCGCAGCGCGCGTCCCGACGTCTGGGCACGTCGCCGTCGGGACTCGCCGGGCCGATCGCCCGTCGCCCAGGGGGCGACGGCTACGACTGGATCGCCGTCGGGCCTTGCTTCCCTTACGTAGCCGTCGGGCCTTACCCGACGGACAGCTGCTGGTAC
>JAEZCY010000317.1 GCA_023429845.1 Acidobacteriota bacterium | reverse complement strand
CGCACAACATGGAGCACTACGGCAACATGGTCACCTACATGCGGCTGAAGGGGATCGTGCCGCCGTCGAGCGAGGGCCGCTAGGCGCGGCTTTCCCCGTCGTCCGCGGCGCCGCTCCATGCGTCGCCCCAATCTGCCTTGCGCGCCGGGCGGTAGTCCGCGTCCCGTCGAGTGACGGTGACGCGGGCGAGCCCGTCCGGCTGGCACAGCGTCAGGCCGACGCGGCCCTTCTCGATGCGCGGATGCCTGAGGACGCGCGCGCCCGCGACGGGTCTCGCATCGCCCCGCGCCAGCACCAGACACGCGTACTTCTCGTCCTCGTACCCGAGCGTCCCGCCTTTCACCTGCCGATGACGCCGCGTCCGCGGCACGCGCACGGCGAAGTGACACCAGTCCGTGCCGTGCATCGGACACGTGCCGGCATGCGGACATGGCGCGAGCACCGCCGCGCCGGCACCCAGCCCCCAGGTGCGCGCTTCGCGCAGCCGGCCGAAGCCGTCCGGCGTCCCAGGCTCCACCAGCACGAGCACCTCGCCGGTTGCCGCCCATGCCGATGCCAGCACCGCGGCGCGCGACGACGCGTCGAGCTCCGCGAGCGCGTACGCGACGATGACGAGGTCGGCCGACGGCCAGGCATGACGTGCGATGTCGGCGACTCGCGTGCACAGCGCCATCGAGGTGTCGGCCCCGGTGGCACGGCCCAGGCGCGACGCCATGTCCAGCAGGGCCGCGCTTCGATCGACGAGCAGCGCCGAGTCGAGGTTGCCGCATTGCTCGCGCGCCGCCCACGTCGCCGTGCCGGGTCCGGCCCCGAGATCGAGGAGCGTTCGCCACCGGCTGCGGACGTCGGCCGGAATCATGCCCAGCGTGGCGCTGACGGCGGCATACGTGGCCGGGAGGCGGGCGGCGAGGTACGCCCCGTGCTGTCGCGTATCGGCAATGGCCGAGGGGCGTCCGGTGGCGTAGTCGCGCGTCAGCGCTGCCGATGCGGCCGCCAGCGGTCCAGACGCCTGAGACTCGATCTCGGCGTCGACCGCTGCCTGCAGCGGCGCTGGGAGGGCGACGGTCAGGGCCGTGGTGCCTCGCGGCGCAGGGACTGCCCCGCCAGCGCACCGGTGTGGCGGGACGCGTCCAGCGCTGCCACACCGTTCACGAACACGTAGGACATCCCTGACGCGTGGCGATGCGGTTGCGCGTAGGTGGCCCGATCGCGGAGCGCCGCCGGATCGAAGACGACAACGTCCGCATGGGCGTCCTCCTGCAGCACGCCGCGCCCGGCGAGCGAGAAGACGCGGGCCGAGAGTCCGGTCATGCTGTGGATGGCCTGCTCCAGCGTCACCGTGCCGCGCTCACGCACGAAGGCAGTGAGCTTGCGGGTGAAGGCCCCATGGCCGCGCGGGTGCGGCTTCCCCTCTCCGTCCATGTAGATGGCGCCATCGCTGCACGTCATCATCCACGGCCGTTGCATGAGGAACTCGATGTCGTCCATGGACATGTTGAACGAGACCGTTGGCGTATCGTGCCCGGCGAGCAGCGACAGCGCCGCCTCCTCGGCTGTCGTGCCACGCGTCCTCGCCACCTGCTCGAGCGACTGGCCTTCGATGGCGCGATCCGGCGGGTAGAACGCGATCATCAGCGACGCGGCCCCACCACGACGACGGATGTTCTCGGCGATCTCCGGCAACAGCCCGGCCCGCTCCGCCGCGACCGACAGCCGACGCGCCAGGGCCGCGCGCCCGCCCGTCTGCGCCGCACGCGGGACCAGCGCGGCGAACAGGCTCGTGCCCGACGCCTCGTACGGATACTGGTCGGCCCAGACGGCGACGCCGCGACGCCGCGCCGCCTCGATGCGCGCCGCACACTCGCGCGTCCTGCCCCACGCGTCCGGGCCCAGCGCCTTCATGTGCGTGACGATGCCCGTCGTCGCCGAGCGTTCGGCGATGGCGATGATCTCGTCAACCGCCTGCACCACGCCGACCGAGTACGTCCCTTCGTCGCGGATGTGGCTCGTGTGCAGCGTGGCTGGTCCTGCCGTCTCGCCGGCCACGCGCATGAGGTCGGTCACCTCGTCGGTCGTCGCGTAGGCCCCCGGTGTGTAGAAGAGGCCGCTCGAAAGACCGAAGCCGCCCGCGTGCAAGGCGCTGCGCACGAGTGCGCGCATGCGGTCTCGTTCGGCACCCGACGCCGCGCGATCCTCGCGGCCGATCACGGCACCGCGAATCGCCCCGTGGCCCACGAGCGGCGCCACGTTCACGCCGGTGCCGAGCGCACGCAGGTGCGCGCGCTGCGCCTCGAGATCCGTCGGGCCGCCACCGTCCGGATTGACGACCACCGTGGTCACGCCCTGCGCAAGCAGAGCCTCGGCGCCGTGCAGACCCTTGCGCGCCAGGCTCTCGGCCGCGTGCGAATGGGTGTCGATGAAGCCCGGCGCCACCACGAGGCCGCGTGCGTCGATCGTCCGCGCCGCGTTCCATCCCGACAGGTCCCCGATGCCGGCGATGCGTCCGCGCGCGATCGCGAGATCGCCGAGACGCGGGGCCGCGCCCGCCCCCTCGTGCAGCCAGCCGCCTCGCAGCAGGACGTCCGCGGTGCGGGCCTGGCGCGCGTGGGCCGGACGGGCCCGGTGCGCACCGATCGCGGCTGCGGTGACCGTCCCCGCCGACAGGAGAAAGCTCCGCCGATTCACGTCGCGAGTGTACCTGTGTCGCGTCTCCGGCGCGACGTCGCGGCACGCGCACGCACGAGATCGAGCGACGCACAGGTATGAGAGGATGCAAGGGAGATCGAACGAACCGAGTCATCCGGCGAGGAGGCCGCGCACATGTTCGAACCCAAGCTGTGGAAACGTAACCGCGGAGGCCGGGGCTACCCGGTCGATGCGTTCGGAGAAGGACTGTCGGAGGACGCACCGCACAGCGGCGCCTGGCTCGGCGATCGCCCGGGACTGGACCCGACCTCGCGACCTGGCCAGCGACTCACGTGGCTGGGCGTCGGCCTCGTGGGCGTGGGCGTCGGCATCCTGCTGACACGCGCGCTCATGGGACACGACGACGTGGAACGGATGCGCGGCTGGCTCAAGCACGAGTCGGACGACCTCGATGAACAGAACGCGTGTATCGACACGGCGTCGGAGGATTCGTTCCCGGCCAGCGACCCGCCGTCGTTCACGTCCACGCGCGCCAGCGTGTCGTAGCCGAGCTCCCGGCCGACCGGACGGACGGCCGACACGGCTCTCGTGAAGGAAGCCCCGTTCCGCCGTGCATGGCGGAGCGGGGCTTCATCGTTTCGGCTGGCTGCGCTCTTGCAGCACACGACGCGCGCGCCTCGCGCACCTGTGCCGATCGCAACCCTCTTCGCTCAGCTGCGCCGCCCTTCCCTGCAGGCGCTCATCGTCACGCTCGCCTACGTCGGCGCCGCATGGGTCGGTCTCCGCGTGCTCCGGACGTCCTCGTCGGTCGGCCTCATCTGGCCAGCCACAGGGCTGCTCGTCGGTGCCCTGCTCGTCCTGCGTCACATCCCGTCCGGCGTGTTGTGCCTCGCGGCCTGGGCGGCGAGCGCCGCGCTGCAGGTCGGGCTGGCGGTACCTCCGGTCGTCGCCGTGGGGCTCTCCGGCCTCGGTGTCCTCGAATCCCTGGTGATTGTCTGGGTGCTGTCGCGCTGCAGCGCCGAGGTCCGTCAGCTGACGACTCCGGCGTCGCTCGTGGTGTTGACCGCCGTCGGCACGGCCGGCGCCGCGCTGGGTGCGGTGCCGGGAGCGATCGTCGTGGCGTGGTCGTCACCACACCCTCTGCGGATCGCCGACGCCTGGCTCGTGTGGACCTGCGGCCACGCGATCGGCGTGCTGCTCTTCACGCCGCTCTGGATCGTCTGGAACCGCGCCGACGCGGTATGGTCGCGGCCGTCGTCGCCGGCGCGCGTGGCCGAAGCGGTCATCGCCTTCGCGACGCTGCTGTCGGTGACGGCCGTCGTCTTCTTCGACGGCGTCGCCGGCGTGCGGGCGCCGCGGCTCCTGTCGCTGCCGCACCAGGTGCTTCCGGTTGCGGTCTGGATCGCCGTCCGGTTCGGCCCACGCGGCACGTCGATCGGCATCGCCGCCGCCTCGCTCGTGGCCGTCGCCGGCATGTCGGTTGGAGGCGGCGCGATGCGCATCACCCACGTGGCGCTCGAAGAGCGTGCGCTGATGATCCAGGGCTTCGTGGTGGCGCTGACGTTCGGCTGCATGCTGCTGGCGATCGCCGTCGAGCAGCTGCGCCGGCAGGAGTACGAGGGCCGGATGCTGAACGTCGCCCTCGCAGAGGCGAACGCGGAGCTGATGCACGAAGTCGGCGAACGCGAGCGCGCCGCGCTGGCGCTCCGCATGCTGCTCGATGCGACGCCCGAAGGCATCGTCGTCGTGGACGAGCGCGGCACCATCGTCGAGGTCAACGACGCGCTCGAGCGGATGTTCAGGTACACGCGCGTGCAGCTGATCGGCCAGCCCGACGAGATGCTCGTCACCGATGAGGAGCGGCCGACGATTGCCTCGTACCGCCGCCAGTACGCCGAGTCGCCGCAGCGGATGCACACGCGCACGCCAGGGCCGGACCTGCAGGCACGACGCGGCGACGGCTCCACGTTCCCGGCGCAGGTCACGCTGAGTCCGTACCACCAGGGCGACGCGCTGCGCATCATCGCCGCCGTGCGCGACGTCTCCGACCAGCGCGCGGCCGAGCGGCAGATGGAGACGTCGCTGCGCGAGAAGGAAGTGCTGCTGCGCGAAGTCCACCACCGCGTCAAGAACAACATGGCGGTGATGTCGAGCCTGTTCTACCTGCAGTCCCGACACGCGAGCGACCCGGAGACGGTTCGCGTATTCCGCGAGAGCGAGTCGCGCGTGCGCAGCATGGCCATGGTCCACGAGGTGTTGTATCGGTCGAGCGATCTCTCGGCGGTGGATTTCAGCCGATACCTGGAATCGCTGGTCGATCACCTGGCCAACGTCTATCGCGGGACGGTGCCCGGGCTGGAGATCGAACGCGACATCCAGCCGATCAGGCTCTCGATCGAACAGGCGGTGCCGTGCGGCCTGCTGCTCAACGAGGTGCTCACGAATGCCTTCAAGCACGCGTTCGTGGACGACGGACCGGCGGTGCTGCGCGTCGAGGCTCGTACCTGGAACGGCGACGTCCGCATCGACGTCGTGGACAACGGCATCGGCGTGCCCGCCCAGCGGAGTCCCGAGCGGGTGCAGACGCTGGGCCTGCGGCTGATGCAGGCGCTCACCGAGCAGCTCGATGGCGTGCTCACGAGCGAGCGTCAGGCACGCGGCACACGCACCAGTCTCGCGTTTCCCCTCGTTGTCGGCAGGCCGGCGCCCGGGCCGGCCGCGACGCACACTCCAGCCACGGTGATTGCATGACGCCGACCCTCTCGTCCGCAGCACCTGGTACGCTGCACGCCCGCATCCTGATCGTCGAGGACGAACGACTCCTGGCCGAGGAGCTGCGCGAACGCCTGGCGAGCATCGGCGCCGACGTCGTCGGCTCGGTCGTGAGTGGTGAGCAGGCGCTCGCCGCGGTCGAGCGCCTGCGCCCGGACCTCGTGCTGATGGACATCCGCCTCAAGGGAGAGATGGACGGCATCGAGGCGGCGACGCTGATCAAGCGCCGCCAGGGCACGCCCATCGTCTTTCTGACGGCGCACTCGGACAACGCCACGGTCGAGCGCGCCAAGGCAGCCGCGCCGCATGGCTACATCCTGAAGCCGCTGCAGGAGCACGAACTGCGTGTGACCCTGGACCTCGCGATGCACCGGTGTCGGCTCGAGCGCGACCTGCGTGCCAGCGAGCAACGCTTCCTCACCACGCTGAGCAGCATTGGCGACGCCGTCATCGCCACCGACGTCGATGGGCAGGTCACGTTCGTCAACGCCGTGGCGGAGCGCCTCACCGGCTGGCCGCGGCGCGAAGCGGAGGGCCGTCCTGTCTCGGAGGTGTTCCCCATCGCCAGACAGCGCGACGGTGCGGCACTCGCACAGCCCGCACACGACGCCCTCGAGGGCCGGTCGGCCGCCGTGCTTCCGGACCCGGCCCTGCTGCTCGGGCGTCACGGCACATCACGGCTCGTCGAGCACAGCGCCGCGCCCATCCTCGACGGTGACGAGGTGCGCGGGGCCGTGCTCGTGTTCCGCGACGTCACGCATCGGTGCGAACAGGAAGACGCCGCGCGCAGAGCCGAGGTACGGGTGCGGGAAGCACAGAAGCTCGACGCCGTGGGGCGACTCGCCGGCGGCGTGGCACACGACGTCAACAACATGATGACGGTCGTGACCGGGTACGCCGACCTGCTGCTCTCTCAGCTGACGCCAGACGATCCGAACCGCCCGCTGGTCGAGGAACTCAGGCACGCCGGCGACCGTACGGCCGGCATGTCGCGGCAGCTGCTGTCGTTCAGCCGCCAACGCGTCGCCAGGCCGGAGATTGTCTGTGTGGGCGACCTGCTCGCGCGCGCCGGCGTGGTGGCCGCGCAGGTCCTGCCGGCGCACATCGCCTTGCGCCAGCTCGCCGGGCAGGATGGCGCGCACGTCCGCATCGACCCCGGCCAGTTCGAGCAGGTCCTGCTCAACCTCCTGCTCAATGCGCGCGACGCCATGCCGCGCGGAGGCACGCTCACCATAGAGGCACAGGTGGCATCGCTCGACAGCCCGTGGCGCGCGGGCAGCGAGACGCTCGCGGCCGGCGAGTACGTCCTCGTGTCGGTGACCGACACGGGCGGCGGCGTGGCGCCGGAGATCGGCGACCGTGTCTTCGAGCCGTTCTTCACCACCAAGACCGAGGGTCGCAACACCGGTCTCGGCTTGACCGTGGCGCGGGAGATGGTGCGTGCCGCCGGTGGACACATCCTGCTCTACAGCGAGTACGGGCACGGCTCGTCGTTTGCCGTGTACCTTCCGCGCGTGGACGCCGTCTCCCCTGACGAGCACGCACGCACCAGCGCGGACGATGACGAGGACCTGCGTGCTCAGGGCGCCCCGGTCGTGCTCGTGGCCGAGGACGAGGATGCGGTTCGGGCGCTGACGCGCACGCTGCTGGAGCAGCACGGCTACACGGTACTCACCGCCAGCGACGGCGAGCATGCGCTGGAGGTCGCCGGCGCGCATGCGGGGCGCATCGATCTGCTGCTCACCGACGTCGTCATGCCACGGCTCGGCGGGCGCGAGCTGGCCGAGCGGCTCGTGGTCACGAGGCCGGAGGCACGCGCGCTGTTCATGTCGGGCTACACGCCTGACACGGTGCTCCGCCAGGGCGTCATGCGCGGCGGCATTGCGTTCCTGCAGAAGCCGTTCAGGGGCCGTCACCTCCTCATGGCCGTGCGCGACGTGCTCCGGCGCCCGTAGCAGCGGAGCGTCGACATCGTGCGCCGTCCCCCATTCCCGATTCCCGGCGCCAGATTCCCGCGACCCGCCCCTTCTGACGTAGCCTGCGTCTGTGAACTTCCTCGCGCACTTCCTCCTGTCGGACGGAGATGACGAGCTGCGGCTCGGGAATCTGCTGGGCGACGTCGTGAAGGGGCGCGTCGAGCGGTTCACGTACCCGGGCGTCACGGAACGGATGCGAACGGGCATTCGCCTCCATCGCACCATCGATTCCTTCTCCGATGCCCATCCGGTGGTGCGCCGCAGCAAGGGACGGGTGGCGGCCAAGTACGGCCGCGTGTCGGGCGTGCTCGTCGACATGTACTACGACCATGTGCTGGCGCGCGAATGGGACGTGCATGGGGAGGGGCAACTACACGCGTTCGTCGCGGACGTGCACCGCACGTTGCACGACAACATGTCGCGTCTGCCCGAGGACGTCCATCCGCTCGTCCATGCGATGACGCGTGGTCAGTGGCTTACCGGATACGCACGGATCGACGGCATCGCCAGCGCGCTGCGCGGCATGGCGCACCGTACGCCGGTGGCGGCCGGCATCGCCGGCGCGGCAGCGGACCTCGCCGCGCAGTACCAGGCGTTTGCCGCCGACTTCGCCGAGTTCTTCCCGGACCTGCGTGCGCACTGCGCGGCCTACCTGGAAGGCGCGCGGTAGGGCGACCGACGCCGGCCGGGGCGAGTGCCCCGGGGCGCCGGTCCGGCCGCCGCCCACGTGGAGATGGGCGATAATCGCCCGAGTGCGCCCGTAGCTCAGCTGGATAGAGC
>JAEZCY010000226.1 GCA_023429845.1 Acidobacteriota bacterium | reverse complement strand
GCGCCCGGCGCCACAGGCACCCGGCGGCAGACGAAGACCTCCTCTTCGGGATGCGCGAGCACCTCGAAGCCGGCGCTCCGCAGCATGGCCGCCGAGCAGGCGGCGTTGGGTATCCACCAGTTCGTCTCGTCGTGCGCATAGCGCTTCTCCACGAAGTGCAGGCGCGGGTAGCCGGGACGGTCGAACAAGCCGGTTTCCCAGAAGTCGTAGTCGTCGGCCACCTGCTCGAGTTCCGGGCTGCCGCGCTGCATGGACTGGAACACGAACAGGTCGCGCGCGACGTGTTCGTGAACGAGGTCGAGCGCCAGCAGCGGGTGTCGCAGGTGATACAGGACACCCATGCACAAGACGATGTCGAAGCGCTCGCCGAGCGCGCCGACGTCGTACACCGACAGGCGACGGAACTCGATGTCCTGACCGAGCACGCGGGCCGCGAATCTGGCCTGATCGAGGTAGTAGTCGTCGAAGTCGATACCCAGCACGCGGTCAGCCCCACGCCGCTTCATCTCGATGGCATGGAAGCCGCCGTTGCAGCCGATGTCGAGCACCGACCGGCCGCGCAGGTCCGCCGGGATCGCACCGGCGAACTTGCGCCACTTCAGCGCCGGGAAGTCGCCGAGGAAGTGCCCCGGCGCCGTGCGCACGCCGTGAAGATCGATGTTGTGGAACCACTCCCCGAGGGACCGCACCTCGCGTGCGATCCGGGCGCGGTCGGCCAGCGCTGGCGGATCGGGAGCTGCCGTGCCTGACGCCGACGATGAGGGTTCGGCGGACTGCTCCGCGTCCGGCCCTGGCGCGGCCCCGACCGGCGGACGCGAGCTCGCGATCGCGACGGCGTCCTCGGCTGCCGGGAGCGATGCGCCGGCGTCGTGCGCCGACAGCAGCGCGATGGCCCGGCGATAACCGTGCAGGGTGCCGACATCCACGTACGACGTGCCGTGCCGCACGCCGACGGCGCGGCCGCCGCGCTCCAGATACGCGTTGACCAGCGTGCCGAAGTACTCGTCGCGCCGCTCACGCTCGACCCACAGCCGGTGCAGTTCGTGGAGCACCCGTCCCGGCATCTTGAAGGCGCCCCACACCCAGTTCGTCGCGGCGTCGGGATGCTTCACCTGGATCTCGCGTACGGCCCCGCTCTCGTCGAGTACGACGGCATCGAACGCCTCGGGCCGCTCAACCGGGAAGAGCAGAAACGAGAGGACCTGTTCCCCGAGGACCAGCAGGCCGTCCTCGGGAAACCAGATGGTGTCGGGCAGGCCGACAAGGACATGCTCGCCAGGCCCGACGAGCGGGCAGGCGCGGAAGATGGCGTCGCAGAGCCCGCCCGGCGCCGGCTGCACCACGTAGACGAGATCGGCGTCGCCCACCGCCGCTCCGTAGTACTGCAGGATGTCGGACTTGGCCGGGCCGATGACGACGCACAGCTTCGTGGCCCCGGCGCGCAGCATGCGGTCGATAAGGAACTCGCTGACCGCACGCGGACGCTCCGTGTCGCCCGCGCCCGTGCTGCCCACGGGCAGCAGCTCCTTCGAGAAGGCCAGCGGCTGAATCCGCGTGCCCATGCCGGCAGCCGGGATGATGCCCCACATTCTGTACGTCCTCTCTGCGACGGTTGGGCCTTGCGTGTTGGGCTCTGGGCCTCCTCGGGCCTCGGGCCTGGGGCCTTGGGCCTTGGGCCTTGGGCCTTGGCAAACAACGCGGCGCGACGCCGGAGCCCTCGCCATTCCCGCATCGACGCATTCCCGCATTGCTCCCGGAGCGGCACATCGCTGCCGAACGCAGCAAGGCCTGTACAGGTGGTCTCTTCACGAATGGCCCGCGGTTGCAACGCCGCCCGGGGTGCCGGACTCCGACAGCAGCCCGACCAGCTCACGCGCGCGATGGGCCGACGTGTGCTCGTCGAGCGTGCGCTCGCGTGCGGCCCGGCCGATTCCCGCGAGGGTCGAGGCGTCGAGCTCGAGCGCCTCGATCGCATCGCCCGTGCTGCGCGCCACGAGCAACTGCTCGCCTGGTGTGAAGAAGGCGTCCAGCCCGGTCCACCAGTCGCTCAGCGAGGGTGTGCCGCATGCGGCCGCCTCGAAGAGCCGGCCGGACGGGCAGTAGCCCATCTCCGCCATGGCGCGGCGCGTGATGTTCAACGTCAACCGCGACGAGCTGAAGAACGCCGGGTGCTCGTGAGGCGGCAGGTGTCGTACGAACGCGATGTTGTCGGCCCAGGGAAACATCGCCGGGTACTGCGCACCCGCGATGCAGAACCGCCGGTGCGGCAGCCGTCGCGCCGCGTCAACGAGCAGCGCGTCGAGCGTCGGCTGCCGATCGGCGGCCCAGGTGCCGAGATAGGACAGATCGGCGACGTACTGCGGCGCCGGCGCGACGGGCCGGTGCTCGCCGGGATCGACGTGCCCGTACAGCGGGGCGACGCGGCGCGCGCCAAGTCGCGTGCGGAGGGCGTCGAGGGCGTCGCCTCCGGTGTAGCTGAGCACGAGGTCGAAGTCGGCAAGGCCGCCGGGCGGGATGTACGGCACCGGCTGGCCCGCGCGCAGCGCATCGAGCGTCACCGGCGTGTCCAGGTCGTAGAACGTCCTGACGGGGTGGGCCGCATCCAGCAGCAAGGCGCTTGCCGGCAGTGCGTCGGGGCAATACGAGGTGACCATCCCCACGTCGGCGTCGGCGAGGTGCCCCCGCGCCCTCGAAACGATGTCGGCCCACTCGGTGTAGAACACGAGCTGGCCTCCGGGCAGCCTGTCGAGGTCGCGATGCGCCGCGTAGTACGGCACGTCGCGTTCGAAGAACACCAGCGTATGGCCGTCGCGCGCGAGCGCCCTCCACAGGCCGCGCCACAAGGTCGCGTGGCCATTGCCCCAGGAGGAGCTGACGGTCAGCCCGAACACCACGAGTTTCAAGACGGATCAGCACGTGCAAGGAAGACGCCATGAACGTCCCGGTTCGGCCGCGGCCCGTGTGGCCTATCGCTTTACTCGTGATAGAAATTCAGCCATCCCATGCGACAACGTTGGCCTTCTCTGCTCGTCCTCGTCGTGCTCTCCCTCATGTCAGGCGTCCTCGTCCGAGGCTCGCAACCGACGCCGCGGCCGAATCCCTCGCCAGGCACCATCATCCGCCTCGAGCGCGGTGAGGCGGAGCGGATCGGCACGGAGGCACGCGGGCGGTTGAAGGTCGAGCTCGCCGAGGGCGTGGACATCACGCTGTGGGCGCCCGAACAGCTGATCGTCGACCCCGTCGCCATCGACATCGACCCCGACGGCACGATGTACGTGGCGAGCACCACGCGCAACAACATGCCCATCGACATCCGGTCGCACCAGGACTGGATGGCCATCGTCCACACGCTGAAGACGAGCGACGATCTCCGCGCCTTCTACAGGAAGGTGATGGCGCCGGCCAACAGCGATCGCAATACCTGGATTCCCGACCTGAACGGCGACGGCTCTCGCGACATCCACGACATGCGCGAGATGAAGGAGCGCCTCTACCGCATCCGCGACACCGACGGCGACGGCCATGCCGACGAGTCGGTGGTCGTGTACGAGGGGTTCGACGACGACCCCTCGTGGGACATCCTCGGCGGCGTGCTGTCGCTCGGAGGCGACGTGATCGTCGGCGTGCCCCCGGGCGTGTACCGCCTGCGCGACACCGATGGCGACGGCCTGTTCGACCAGCGCACGCCGATTGGAGAGGGCTTCAATACGCACCCGGCGTTCGGGGGACACGGCGTGTCGGGCGTGACCGTCGGTCCGGACGGTCGGCTCTACTGGGAGGTCGGCGACATCGGGCTGCACGTCGTGGACAAGGCAGGCCGCACGTGGAGCCTGCCCAACCAGGGCGCGGTAGTGCGATCGGAACTCGACGGCTCGGGCTTCGAGGTGTTCGCCACCGGCATCCGCAACCTGCAGGAGTTCTCGTTCGACGACCGCGGCAACCTGATCAGCGTGGACAACGATGGCGACCATGCGGGCGAGGCCGAACGGCTCGTCTACCTGCCCTACGGGTCCGACAGCGGCTGGCGATCCAACTGGCAGTACGGCAAGTACACGGACGCGAGGAACAACCGGTACAACGTCTGGATGCGCGAGTCGCTCTTCAAGCCGCGCCACGAAGGACAGGCGGCGCACATCCTGCCGCCGATCGAGAACTGGCACGCGGGCCCGTCGGGGATGGCCTACAACCCCGGCACCGCGCTGTCGGACGCGTGGAAGAACCATTTCTTCGTCTCCAGCTTCCCTGGGGCGGCTCCCAACGCTCGCGTCTACGGCTTCACGCTGGAGCCGGATGGCGCGGGGTTCAAGAAGGGCGTGGAAACGGTGCTGACGCGGGGCGTGCTCGTCGTCGGCATGAAGTTCGGTCCGGACGGCGCGCTCTACCTCACCGACTGGATCACGGGCTGGGACTCCAAGAACAACGGACGCCTCTGGAAACTGGACACGCCGGCCACCGCCGGCAGCCCCATTCGCACCGAAGTGCGCGAGTTGCTCGGCGCCGACTTCTCCGCCCGGCCCGGCGCGGCGATCGCGCCGCTGCTGCAGCACGCCGACATGCGCGTGCGGCAGAAGGCGCAGTTCGACCTCGTGCGGCGCGGCGACATCCAGGCGCTCCTGTACGCCGCCAACGACCGTCGCAATCTCCACGCCCGCCTGCACGGGCTGTGGGGCATCGCTCAACTGGCGCGCCGCGACGCCCGGCACGCCTCTCTCCTGCCGGCGTTCCTCACCGATGGTGACGCCGAAATCCGTGCGCAGGCGGCACGCCTCGTCGGCGACATCCGGTATGCAGAGGCGGCGGCACAGGTGTTGCCGCTGTTGAAGGACCGAGAGCCCCGCGTGCGGTACTTCGCGACCGAGGCGCTCGGCCGGCTGGCGCACCGTCCGGCCACGTCGCCCATCGTCGCGATGCTGGCCGACAACGACGGGCGCGACATGTACCTGCAGCACGGCGCCGCGACGGCGCTCGCGGCCATCGGCGATGCCGCGGCGCTCGAGGCGCTGTCCACGCATGTGACGACCGGCGTGCGCAGCGCCGCCGTCGTTGCGCTGCGGCGGCTCAAGCATCCAGGCGTCGCGCACTTCCTCGCCGATGAAGACGAGGCCGTGGCCACCGATGCGGCGCGCGCCATCAACGACGACGGGGGGATTCCGGAGGCGACACGGCGACTCGCAGCAGCGCTGTCGGCAGCGAAGGCCTCCAACGAACCGCTGGTGCGCCGGGCCATCAACGCCAACGTTCGACTCGGCACGGCCGAAGCGGTGGCGCGGCTGGAGGCCTTTGCATCGGACGCGCGCCAGCCGTCTGAACTGCGCGTCGAGGCGGTGGCGGCACTCGGTGTCTGGGACGCGCCCTCGCCCATGGACCGCGTCGACGGCATCTATCACGGGGACGTCACGGTAACCGGGAACCGGCAACCGGCGACCGGCGACCGCGCAACTACCCCGCGGCAGGCGGTGCACGCGAGGCAGGCTGCAGGCCAGAGGCCGGCGCCGCCGTCCAGCAACCGCGATGCGGCGGCCGCACGCGCGGCTGTCGAGCGCCTCGTCCAGCAGGCAGCCGCGGTGACGCCTGCGGATGCCGACATGAAGGTCGCCGCGGCCGAGGCCGCGGGACGGCTTGGTGCGCAGGGCGCGGCGCCGGTGCTCCAGACGCAGCTGCGCAGCGACCCGTCGGTGCTCGTGCGCACGGCGGCCCTGCGTGGACTGCAGGAGATGAAGGTCGGCGACATGAGTGCGCTGATGCAGACGGCGCTCGCCGACACGGACGCCACGGTGCGGCGCGCCGCGCTGGCCATCCTGCCGTCGCTGCCGATCACCCCGGCCGCCAAGGTCCGGCACCTTCAGGGCGTGCTGGATTCGGGCGCCCAGGCAGAACAGCAGGGCGCCCTGGAGGTGCTGGGCACGATGAAGTCCGCCCAGTCGCGAGGGCTGCTCGCTCGCTATCTCGACGACCTGGACGCCGGTCGCCTCGAGCCCGCCCTGCAGATCGACCTCGTGCGCGCCGTGCAGGCCGACGGCGCCCCCGCCCTGCAGTCGCGACTCGAGGCCTACCAACGCCGGAAGCGGGCCGACGGGTTGATCATGGCGTTCCGCGAAGCGGCCCTCACCGGCGGCGACGCGCGCAAGGGGCAGCAGGTGCTCTTCCAGAACCCGCTTGCCGAATGCACGCGCTGCCACGCGATCCGCGGTCGCGGCAGCGACGTGGGGCCCGATCTCACGCGCATCGGCAGGCTCCTGACTCGCGAACAGCTGTTCGAGGCGCTCGTTGCGCCGAACGAGCGCATCGCGCCCGGCTACGGCACGGTGGGCATCACCCTGAAGGACGGCGAGCGCATCGACGGAACCTTGCGCGAGGAGACGGACGACGAGGTGATCGTCGTGGCCGGGACGCCGGCGGAGCCGCGGCGGATACGCAAGTCCGACATCGCCGAACGAACCGATCCGGTCTCGGCGATGCCACCGCTTGGCCTGCTGCTGTCGCCCGGCGACGTGCGCGATCTGATCGAGTTCCTGAGCGCGCTGCGCTGAGGCCACGCCCCCGGGGAGCGGCGTATGATGAGCGCATGCGACTCGTCACCTCCCTCCTCGTGGGCGTAGCTCTGCTGATTGGCAGCGCGACGCACGCCCGTGCCGACACCCAGGCATTCCTCGGGCGCTGGAACCTCCAGAGCACCGATGCGGCCAATCCGGCCGTGTTCTGGCTGGAACTGACCCAGGACAACGGCCAGCTCGCTGGCAAGTTCCTCAACCGCGGCGGAAGCCCGGTGCCCCTCGCGTCGGTGTCGGTGACCGGCGACACGCTCACGTTCGCCACCGCGGGTCAGGGTAACAACCCCGGCCAGACGCACACGGCGACGCTGAAGGACGGCAAGCTCACCGGTTCGGTGACCTGGCGCGACCGCACGATCAACTGGGTGGGCGTCCGCCCGCCGAAGTGGGCCCCCGCCAACGCCAACGCCGCTCACACCTACGGCAAGCCGGTCGTGCTCGTGGACGGCACGTCCCTCGACGGGTGGACGGGGCAGCGCAAGGGTCAGCCGCTCGGATGGACGGCCGAGGACGGCGCGATCACCAACGGCGAGAAGGCCAACAACCTGGTGTCGAACCAGACGTTCAAGGATTTCAAGATCGAGGCGGAGTACAAGGTCGCCGAGAAGAGCAACAGCGGCATCTACCTGCGTGGACGCTACGAACTGCAGGTGCTCGACGATTTCGGCCGGGAGCCGGAGGAGCACCAGCACATGGCGATTTACGCATGGACCAAGCCGCGCGTGAACGCCAGCAAGAAGCCGGGCGAGTGGCAGACGATGCAGGCGACGATCGTCGGCAACAAGCTCACCGTGGTCCTCAATGGCACGACGGTGCACGACAACGCGACGATCCAGGCGATCACCGGCGGCGCCCTCGACGCCAACGAGGATCAGGCGGGCCCGATCATGCTGCAGGGCGACCACGGCAAGGTGTGGTTCCGTAAGCTGGTGGTGACGCCGATCGTCAAGCCGGGCGCCACCGAATAGTCTGGGGGTGGCTGCAGGACCGGCTCCCGCAGCCGGTCCTGCGACAGCACCCGAAGCGGGCCCTATTCGAGCGCGTCCCGCTCCGCGCGCACCGCTGCGGCGAGCGCGAGATCCGGATCCGCATTCCCCCACCATCGCAACAGCTGGTCGTAGGCGCGCCGGCTTCCGTCGCGATCACCCGACGCGGCCAGCGCCCGGGCCAGCCCCAATTGCGCCATCGGCACGAGCGGGGAGAACGGGTCGGTGCCGCGGTGATCCACGACCTGTCGGAACACCCGTGCGGCTTCGTCGTGCGCCCCGCCCTGCGCATAGGCCTGCGCCTCGAGCCACGCGGGCGCGAGGGCGGCGATGAACCCGTACTGGTACGGCGCGGCCGGACGCAGCGCTTCCAATGCCTCGGCCTGGCGATCGTGCGCCAGCGCGATCGCCGCCGACGCCGCGGGAACATAGGCAGCGCGCAGGAACGTGTCGTCGGGCCGCACGGCACGCAGCTTCGTGAGGACCTGCGCCGCCTCGCCGGGTTGGCCTGCCAGCGCCAGCGCCAGCGCGGCGCGCAGCGCCGGTTCGGGCGCCGTTGACGTCCGGACGATGGCGCGAGCCTGCTCCACTCCCCGCTCGCGGTCGCCGTACAGCACCTCGGTGAGCGCCGCCCAGGCGGCGTAACCCGACGCCACCTGCCCGAAGCGCTGGGCCTCCGCCGCGGCGAGAGTCGCGCCGAACAGCAGGCGCGCTTCGCTCAGCCTGCCGTGGAAGGCCGCCTCCTGGGCGCGGGCCCCCGTGATGTCGAACCCACGCTGCCGCGAGGCGGCCCACGCGACCTGCTGGTCGGCGGTTGCCGGGTCGCCGAGCAGCAGCGCCATCTGGTAGAGCAGCCGCCGCATCGGCACCGTCTCGAGCTGCTGGGCGATTCCCTTCTCGGCAACCGCCCGGGCATCCGCGAATCGCCCCTGCCCACGCCGTGCGTGCGCGAGGTTCGAGTACGGGAAGGCATGCGCCGGGTTGCGCTTCATCGCCTCCTCCGCCTCGGCCGCCGCGGCCTGGAAGTCGCCGAGACGATTGAGGAGCACGGCGAGCGCGTTCGGGGGACGGTAGTCGCGCGGGTACGTGCGGCTCCAGACCTGCAGCGCCTCGCGCGCCCTTACCTGATCGCCCGTCACGCGGTCGTGGTACTGGTACGTGATGAAGAGGCGTTCACGCTCGCTGACGCGCTCGCGCTTCTCGTAGGCGAGCCGCGCGTACTGCTCGCTGCGGCCCGTCTCGCCGAGGTTCCCGTACGCCGACGACAGAGTGGTGTACGCAAGCGCGAAATCCGGGTCCGCGGCGATGGCGCGTTCCAGCCAGCGGATCGCCTCCATCTCCTGCCCGGCCGCGCGCCGCGCCGCGGCCTCGGTGTACGCCTTCAGCGCCTCGAGCGACGGTGTTGTCGCATCCTCGATCCGCACGTTGTGGGAGGCGAGCGAGGCGCGTGGCTCCCCCAGCGCGGTGCGCACCGAAGCCGTCAGCTCACCGATCACGCCGAGCACCTGCTCCTTCTGCTGCACCTCCGCCTGCTCTCGTGCGATGGTCGCGCCGTTCTCGCAATCGGTGGCGACCAACGCAATCACCGTGTTGCGGCCCACGGCCGAGACGCTGCCCTCGAGCATCGCCTGCACGCCCAGCCGCTGGCACAGTTCCGCGGCGACGTCATGGGTGAGGACGGTGTGTGGAGGCCGCCCCATCAACTGCAACCCGCTCCTGAGGCGTTCATCCGAGACGATGTCGAGGTACGGCGATTGGCCGAGATACACGGTCACCGCCTGGCGGAGCGTGCCCTCGAAGTCGGGATCGGCGGTGCCGTTGACGATCTCGCTGAGGAGCACAGTGTTCCGCGCGCGTGCCGGCCCGGCGCCGCCGGGCCACCAGCCGAACCCCCACGAGGCGAGCCCGCCTGCGCCGATCGCCGCGACGACGAGGCCCGCTTGCACCGCGCGTCTCGTCACCGCTCCCGAGAATCCCCAGCGCGTGCCGACGACGGGGCGCACCGCGCGCAACTGATCGAGCAGATCCTGTCCGTTGCGCTGTCGCTGATGCGGATCCTTGGCGAGTGCCCGATCGACGAGCGCGGACAGCGCGGCCGGCACGCGCCGCGTGCGTTGGCGCACCGGAACGTGCGGCGCCGACAGGACTGCCTTCGCCAGTTCCGCCGCCGACGCTCCCTCGAACGGCCGCACGCCGCTCAGCATCTCGTACAGCACGCAGCCCGTCGCGAAGATGTCGCTGCCCACCACAGGCGGATGGCCGGCCACCTGTTCGGGCGACAGGTAGGGATCGCCGCCTTCCCTCAACTGCATCGGCGCGACTTCGATGTCCACGGCGGTGGTCGCGAAGCCCCCAAGGTCGGGCGCCGGGCCTTCGGGATCGGCCACCGCAGTGCCAAGCCCCAGCAGCTTGACGTGCCCGTCGGTGGTGACCCGGATGTTGGAAGGCCGTACGTGGCCATGCACCAGCCCGCGGCGGTGGATCGCACACAGCGCGCTCGTCAGCTGCGTGGCGAGGTCCACCGCTTTCTCGACGGGCAGCGCGCCGTCCGCGATCATCTCGTCGAGCCGCGGGCCCGACAGCATCTCCCGCACGACGTAGGGTTGCCCGTCGTCCTCGCCCCAGTTGTGGACCGCGCAGATGTGCGGGTGCGTAACCAGCGAGGCCACGTGCGCGTCGCGTCGGAAGTGTTCGGCTGCCTCGGGCGGCACGTCGGGCCCACGACGCAGGATCTGCACCGCCACGCTGCGCTGCAGGCGCGTGTCTCGGGCGCGCCAGGTCTCGATCGGGCCGTCCTGGCCCATCAGCTCCAGCAGTTGGTAATGCGCGATGTGCGCAGGCGCGGCCACGCGTCAATCCCTCCGCGTCTCCGACGCGGGCAGGGACGCACGCGACAACCGCGAGGACAGGCGTCCGTACTCTGCAATCGCGGCCACGCGCGGCGGGAAATCGTCGTCGGCCGTTCGCCACATCGACAGCAGTGCGTCGTAGGCGGCGCGGCCGCCCTCGACGTTGCCCGACGCGACGCGCGCCCGTGCAAGACCGAGTTCAGCCAGCGGGATCATCGGTGCGAACGGGTCGGTGCCACGGTGCGCGAGCAGCCGCTCGTACTCGGCCATTGCGGCCGGCCAGGCGCGCTGCTGCGCGTAGGCCTCGGCGCGCAGGTACACGGGCACCAGGGCGCCCAGGCCGCCGAGTTCACTGGCTCGTGCGGGCTCGAGCGCGGCAACGGCATCGGCCGGGCGGCGGTCGTGCAGCGCGAGCGCGGCGTGTGCCGACGGCTCGAGCACGGTCCTGACGTACGTGGATTGCGGAAACGCACGCACCGCGGCGGCGACGGTCTCGGCGACGTCGGCGCGGCGTCCGGCGAGACCCAGTGCGGCAGCGGCGCGGAAGCGGTTGGACGCCGTCGGTTGGTCGTCGCCGGGCGCGGAGAGTTCGATGACGGCCTGCACGCGTGTTGCGAGGTCCCGACCCGGACGGTAGATGGCTTCGAGCCACGCCAGGTGCGCGATCTGCCCGGCGGCCGTGCCCGACAGGCCACGCGCCGTCGCCAGGTCGGCGGCGCGGCGATACAGGGCGTCGCCCTCACGCCAGCGCCCCTCGAACATCGCGATCTGTCCCTGTGCCGCGACGAGGTCGAACTCGCGGGCGTTGCCGCGTGCCCACGACAGATGCTGTGCCGCCGATGGATCGCGCGCCAGGACGGCGAGCTGGTAGAGCAGACGACGGGTCGGCGCCGTGGCCACGTCGCGGGTGATCACGTCCTGCCCGACGCGGCGAGCCTCGTCGTAGCGGCCGAGCCCTCGGTAGGCCACCGATAGGTTCGATATCGCGAACGGGTGTCCCGGACTGCGGCGAAGCGCCTCCTCGGCCGCCTCGACGGCGCCCTGGTACTGCCCGAGACGGTTGCGGACGACCGACAGCGCGTTGGCCGGCACGAAGTCGCGCGGGTACGCCGTCTGCCACACCTGCAGCGTTTCGATGACGGCGTCCTGGTTGCCCGTGACGCGGTCGTGGTACTGGTACCGGATGAAGAGCCGTTCGCGTTGACTGACGCGATCGGAATGCTCGTACGCCTCGCGTGCGTGCAACTCGCTTCGCCTCAGCTCCCCGAGCACCCCATAGACGGTGGACAGCGTGGCGTGCGCCTGTGCGAAGTCGGGATCGAGCTCGATCGCCTGGTTGAAGAAGGCGAGCGACTCGAGTTCGCGCCCCTTCCGCCGCTCCTCGAGCCCCATGGCGTAGGCCTTGAGTGCCGCAAGCGACGGCGTCGTCGCCTGGGCCACCGGCACGTCGAACTTCGCAATCGACGGCAGCGACTCACCGAGCGTGGTGCGCATCTGCGAGGCGAGCCTCCCGAGTTCGGTCAGCACGCCCTCACTGCTCGTCGCCTCGGCCTGCGTGCTGGCGAGTGACTCGCCCGTCTGGCAATCGGTGGCAGTCAGCGCCAGTACGAAATGGCGGCCGAGCGGCGCGAGTCGCCCGTCGATCATCGCCTTGACCCCGAGACGTTGGCAGGTCTCTCGGGCCACGTCGTGTGTGAGGCGCGCGTCGGGCTGTCGGCCCATGAGCCGAAGCGTCTCGGCGATGCGCTGGTCCGAGACGATGTCGAGGAACGGCGACTGCCCGAGCTGCACCTTGAGCGCAGTCACGAGCGTGTCGTCGAACACCGGATTGTCCGTGCCATTCTCGAACGACCCGATGACGATGCTGTCGCGGTCGGTGAGCGGGACGGCGCGCCGCGAGTACCACGCGTACGACAGGCTGCCGATCAGCAGGAGCAGCGACACCGCGATACCCCATCGGCTCCACGGCGTGCCCGCCGACCGCGCCGTGCCCACGGCATCGGCGAGCGCGCGCGGGGTGGCGCCGCTCGGCGCATCGGCACGCGCGAGGTCCACGAGCAAATCGGCGGCCCGCTGGTAGCGCTGCCTCACGTCGGCAGCCAGCAGCCGCACGATGATGGCGTCGAGCGACCGCGGCACGGCCGGGTTGAGCGCCCGCGGCGGCACGAACACCCCGTGCGTGATCTTGGCGAGGATCTGCGGGATGTCGTCGCCCTCGAAGGCGCGGCGCCCGGTGGCCATCTCGTAGAGGACGCTGCCCAGCGAGAACAGGTCGGTCCTGGCATCGAGCGGCTCGCCCTTCGCCTGCTCGGGCGACATGTAGAACACCGTGCCCATCGCCATGCCGGTCTGGGTGAGGTGCAGCGCGCGCGCGCTCCCTGCGGCGCCGGGCGCGACGGGAAACGCGCCGGTCAGCGCGCCGGCACCTTCGCCGGCGACGCGCGCCAGGCCGA
The DNA here is from genome assembly GCA_023429845.1 of Acidobacteriota bacterium. Classification (GTDB taxonomy): domain Bacteria; phylum Acidobacteriota; class Vicinamibacteria; order Vicinamibacterales; family Vicinamibacteraceae; genus Luteitalea. Next base: position 24,466 of record JAEZCY010000226.1, on the reverse strand, counting down.
AGTCGAGCACCTTCACGTGGTCGCCTTCGGTGACGAACAGGTTGGCGGGCTTGATGTCGCGGTGGATGATGTCGCGCCTGTGTGCGGCGTCGAGCGCGTCGGCGACCTGACGCGCGAACGAGATCACCCGCGACGGCGCAATCGGGCCGTGTTCCAGCAGATCCCGCATGGTCACGCCCTCGAGCCGCTCCATCACGATGAACGCCTGCCCATCGTGTTCGCCCAGCTCGTGGATCGTGCAGATGTGCGGATGCTGCAGCGCCGATGCAAGCCGTGCTTCGCGCCGGAAGCGGCTCAGCCACTCCCGGGACGTCGCGGCTTCGGGATGGAGGATCTTGATGGCGACTTCTCGCCGCAGGCGCGTGTCCTCTGCGCGATGGACTTCGCCCATGCCCCCGACCCCGAGCAGATCGAGAAGACGGTAGTGCGAGAGGAAGGCTGCAGCCATCGAAGGACGTACCCGCGGGGCGTGCGATGCCGCGAACGAGCGATTGTAGCAGAGCCGTCCGGCAGCGGAGGCGGCGCCTTGCGCGTGTCAGGGACGGGCGGTACGGCTGGGCGCCACCACTCCACGCGATGCGTCCGGAGGCTCGACCACCGCCGCGTTCACCATCGTCGAGAACACGCTGAAGATCCCGGGCTGGTTGAAGGGCAGGTGCTGCGTCAGCAGGATCGACACCATCTGCTCCACGGGGTCGATGGACACGTACGTCGTTGCCGCACCGGACCACCCGAACTCGCCCACCGAGCCGGCCATAGCACCGCCCCCGTGGTCGAGGCGCACGGAGACGCCGAGACCGAAGCCCGTATGGGAGTTGGCCGGCTGCGCGACGCGCGCGGTCTGGTCGGCCGTCATCGTGGCGACGGTCTTGCGCGACAGGATGCGCACACCATCGAGGTGGCCGCCGTTCAGGAGCATCTGTGCGAAGCGGGCGTAGTCGTCGGCGGTCGAGAACAGCCCGCCGCCACCGGAATGGAACAACCGCCCGTCCGGATCCGGGTACGGGACCTGGCCGTCGGATTCGGGGCCCAGCGTCAGCGCGGCCACGGCGGTCAGTGGGCCCGTGCCATCCCGCTGGTAGAGCGTGGCGAGGCGATCGCGCTTGCCCGCCGGCACGGCGAAGCCCGTGTCGTCCATGCCGAGCGGGTCGAAGATGCGCGCCTTCATGAACGCGCCGAGCGATTGCCCGCTGACCGTCTCGACGATCGCACCCAGGAGGTCGGTGTTCACGCCGTAGTAGAAGCGATCGCCGGGCTGGGCCACGAGGGGCAGGCGCGCCACGCGAGCCACGAACTCCTGCGCGGTGCGCGCCTGGAGGAGGCGTTGGTCGCGATACATGTCGTCGACCGGCGATGGAGCGAGCCCGTAGGCAAAGCCTGACGTGTGCGTCAGCAGGTGCCTGACCGTGATCGGCTGTGCGACAGGGGCCAGCTGGGGCGCCGCGGCGGTGCCGCCGGTGAACACCTGCGGCGCCCCCAGGGCCGGGAGATGGCGGGCGACGGGATCCTCGAGCCGCAGCCGCCCGTCTTCGACGAGCATCAGCACCGCGACGGAGGTGACGATCTTCGTCATCGAGTAGATACGGACGATCGTGTCGCGGGTCATCGGCAGGCGCTTCTCGCGGTCGCGCATGCCCACGGTGAACAGGTCCGCCACCTTGCCGTGCCGCGCCACGAGCGAGATGGCGCCCGCCACCTCGCCGTCGTCCACGAACTGCCGCAGCCTGGCGTGCAGGCGGTCCAGCCGCTCAGGCGCCAGCCCTTCGGCGGACGCGGTGCTTGCCGGCAGTGCCGTGGGCGCCGCCACCTGGGCGAGGCCGGGCGACACCAGCACCGCGCACAGCAGCAGCGCGCAGCACGTACGCGGGATCGTCCTCAGCATGTCGATGGGCGCCATTGTTGCCGAACGGCGACCACACGACAACCGCGACGCGCTCGGCTCCGGGCGTGGTCAGCGCTCCGGCAGCCGCTGCGCACACGACCAGTACCCGGCCCACGGGTCGGCGCCGAGCGTGGCGAGCCGCTTCGGCACCGTCTTCACCGTGAAGCGATCAGGTCGCCGCCTGGCCGACAGTTCATCCCAGTCGAGCGGCGTGGACACGGGCGCTCCTGCGCGAGCTCGCGGCGAGTAGGCAGAGACCGCCGTTTGCGCCCGGTTGTTGCGCATGACGTCGACGAGGATCAGGTCCTCGCGACCGGCCTTCGAGAAGTTGGTGGTATAGCGCCTGGGCGCGCGCTCGACGAGTGACCCGGCCAGGCGCTCGGCGAACCGCAGGCCATCGGCCCACGACGCGATCGCCTCGAGCGGCACGACGACGTGCAGACCGCGGCCGCCGGTCGTCTTCACCCACGACTGCAGACCGAGGTCCGAGAGCGCCTCGCGGGTTTCCTGCGCTGCGGCCACGACCTGCGGCCATCGCACGTCCGGTCCCGGATCGAGGTCGAACACGAGACGGTTCGGCCGCTCGAGGGCATCCACCGTGGAGTTCCACGTGTGCACCTCGATCCAGTTCATCTGCATCATGGACACGAGTCCCTCGATGCTGTCGGCCACCATGTACTCGCCGACCTTCGTCTTCTCGCGGATATTCACGCGACGCAACGTCTGCGGCCCCCACGTCTTGCCGTGCTTCAGGTACGTGCAGTCGCCGGCGAGTCCGTCGGGGCAGAAGACGAGAGTCAAGGGCCTTTCGGCCACATGCGGCAGCATCCACTCGCCCACGGTGTCGACGTAGCGCACGAGATCCAGCTTGGTGACGCCTGCGTCGGGATACATCACCCGTTGCGGGTTCGAGATCGACACGCCTCGCACCGCGATCGGGGACGGCTTGGCGGCGCCACCCGCCGCCGTGCCCGAGCCGGTGCGCCGCTTCCCTTTCGTGGATGCCGGTGCCTCGCTGGCTGCTGCCTGTGACCTGGCCATGTGCGATCCCCCGCGTCGCGTCTCTCCGGCCGGGGCGTTGCCCACCGGTGCGGCTTCCCTCACGACGTCGCGCGCGGCCTTGTCGCCGCGAAGCCCCTGGAAGGACGGGTGCCGGATCTTTCCGCCGCTCGTCCACTCGGTGAACGCGACCTCCGCGACGAGTTCGGGGCGTACCCAGTGCGCGCCGCGCGCGTCGGCACCGCGCGGTGCGGGCGAGAACGGCGCGGCGTCCTGCACGAGCGGCTCGAGCTGCGCCCGGAGGTCGCGCGCGGCGCTGGCGCTGAACCCGGTGCCCACCTTGCCTGCCCACACGAGCCGCCCGCCATCGTGATAGCCGATGAGGAGCGCGCCGAGTCCCTGTCGCGAGCCCTGTGGGTCGGTGAAGCCGCCGATGACGAATTCCTGCCGTCCGATGCACTTGACCTTGACCCAGGTGCGACTGCGTCCGGGCGTCGCTGGCGCATCGCGCCTCTTGGAGATGATCCCCTCGAGCTGCGCGTCGCACGCCTCCTTGTGCACCCGCGGCCCGTGCCCGACCACGTGCGTCGAGTAACGAAGCGGCGACCCATCGTCTGACGGCAACAGCGCCTGAAGCCGTGCCTTGCGTGCGTCGAGCGGCAGAGGCGACAGGTCCTCGCCATCCAGCCAGAGGAGATCGAAGGCGAAGTACGTGAGCGTGCCCGTCTGCCGCGCGCTGTTCTGCAGGCCCTGGAAGCTCGTTCGCCCATCGGCCAGGCGGAGGGCCACCTCGCCGTCGATCAACGCCGTCGCCACATCGAGTTCCAGGGCGGCCGTGACGATCTCGGGGAACCGCTCGGACCAGTCGAGCCCATTGCGGGTCAGCAGCCGCGCCGAGCCGTCGCTGACCGAGATCCCCATCCGGAACCCGTCGAACTTCACCTCGTGCAACCACTCATCCGTCTCCGGAGCACTGGCCACGAGCGAGGCGAGTTGGGGCGCGTAGGCAGGGACCGTCTGCTCGCGGCGGCGCGTCCGGGTGCGGTCCGCGCGGTGTGGTCGCGTGGCTGTGCTGCTGGATGGCATGGCAGGGCCGACGATTGCACAGATCGTACCGCCGGCGCTGCCACCGACCTCATCACGCGGGCTTGCCGAGCTGGTGCGGTGATGACGCGGCGCAGGCCGGCAGCCGGAAACGGGCGCTGCGCGCGGCGTCAGTGTCGCGGCGCGATCAGGAGCGCGACGGCAGAATGGCGTCCCACCACCGCGACAGGCTGTTCTGGGCGACGCGCGGACGGAGGGCGTAGTGGGAGGTGTCGTTGAACACCATCAGGCGGGCGCGCACCGCGTCGCGGAAGTCGAGCACGTTGAGGCACGCGGGCGCCTGGTCGAGCCGGTCCCGATAGCCGCGGGCGTCGAAGCCCAGTACGCTGCTGATGAGGATTCGGATGGTGGCCTTGTGCGATACGACGAGCACGCGTTCCCCGGCGTGGCGGGTGACGATCTCGCGCAGCACCGGCAGCGCACGCGCCAGCACGGCGACGCCCGACTCGCCGCCCTCCGGCGCGAAGGTGAACGGGTCCTCTTCCCACGAGGCGTACTCGTCACCGAAGCGGTCTTCCACTTCGGCGCGCGTCAGTCCCTCCCACCGCCCGTGGCTGATCTCGCGCAGCCCCTCACGCGGCTCCGGCTCCAGCGAGACGGCCGCGCCGATGATGCGCGCCGTTTCCATCGTGCGCGACAGGGGACTGGTATACAGCGCCGTGATTCCCTCGTGGCGCAGGCGCTCGCCGAGCTGGGCCGCCTGCCAGCGTCCCTCGTCGGAGAGATCCACGCCGACGGCGCCGGAGAAGCGGTTCTCGGCGGTCAGCTGCGTCGCGCCATGGCGCACGAGGAAGATGCGGGTCGTCGGCACCCGGGCATTGTACCGGGCCGCAAGCCGCTACGATGGCGCATGCAACTCGACCCCGCGTGCGATGCCGCGGTCCGCCGTGTCGATCCTGTCGAGGCCGCTCGTCTCGTCGCTGCTGGCGTCACTGTCCTGGACGTCCGCACCCCACCGGAGTTCACGGGGCTGGGGCACATCCCCGGGGCGACGCTGCTCCCCGTGCAGGTCATCGGCGCAGCGCCGGCGGTGCTCGCCGACCCCCGGGCGCCGGTGCTCGTGACCTGCGAACACGCGGTGCGGAGCCGGACGGCCTCGCGCCTGCTGGTCCAGGCCGGATTCACCACGGTGTACGAACTCGCGACGGGCATGGCGGGCTGGGAAGGCCCGCGCGCCTTCTCGCCTCAGCCGGTCGCCGGTGCGTCGCCCTGGCTCTTCGAATGCGCCGACCTCTTGCCGCGCACGGGGCGCGCGCTCGACGTCGCGTGCGGCCGCGGACGCCACGCCCTGCTGCTGGCGTCGATGGGGCTCCATGTCACCGCGGTGGACAGGGATGCGGCGGCACTCGAGCGGCTGCAGGACCAGGCCGATCGCCTCGGGCTCGCGCTCGCCACGCGCGTGGTGGACCTCGAAGCGCCCGATACGGATCTCGGCGGCGACGCGTACGACCTCGTCCTCGTCACGCGCTTCCTGCATCGTCCGTTGTTCCCGCAGCTGCGTCAGGCGCTGGCGCGGGGTGGTCTGCTGGTATACGAGACGTTCCTCGAGGAGCAGGCCGCGCACGGACGACCGACCAACCCCGATTACCTGCTGAAAGCGGGTGAACTCGCCGAACTGGTCAGGCCGCTGGAGGTGCTGCGCAGCGTCGAAGGGGAGGTCGAGGGCAAGTGGGTCGCGGCTGTTGCCGCCAGACGGCCAGCGACGGACTGACGCGCCGCCGCGTCAGAGGACCTTCACGGTGCGCGATCCAAGGGCGGGCGTGAGGACGTCGCGCTTCGGGAAGCCATGGCCGAGGTACTGGACGAAGCCCTCGGCGAACGCGACCTTCCGCCTGCCGAAATCCTGCGCGCGACGTGCGCCGGTGCGGCGCATCCACAACAGGTACTCGTCCTCGCCGTGCTGTTCGCGCAGCCACTCGCGCTGCGACGCGTGGGCCGCCAGTGCCTCGGCCTTCCGCTCGATCGTGCTCGTGACGTCCACCACGAACTGCGCGGGCACATGCCGGCCGGCGCTGTCGATCAGGTCGATCGGGTCGGCGTAGAGCAGCGTGGGGATGTGCTCGCACGGCGGCGGCGCCTTGCGGCCCGCACGCGTGCCGATCGGTGGCAGGGTCGTCCAGTTCGGCATCGTGGACGCGAAGGCGGCCTCGCGAGCGAGACGCGACGTCTCCTCGTGGTCGGCCATGTAGTCGCGCGGCGGATGCGTGATCAGCACGTCGGGGCGCACGGTGCGCAACAACCCCGCGACGATGCGCTTGGGGCGCTCGGCGTGGGCGATGGTCAGGTCCTTGAAGCCGAGGCAGGTGTAGCCGGCGCCGAGAACGGCGGCAGCGGCGGCCGCTTCCTTGCGGCGGATCCGGGAGATGACCGGCGCGGACAGCGTGGACGATCCGAGGTCGCCGGCCGTCATGGTGGCGAGGTGGACGTCCCACCCCGCCGCCTTCAGCAGCAGCAGCGTGCCCGCGCAGGTGATCTCGATGTCATCGGGATGCGCCATGAGCGCGAGCACGCGTGGCATGGTGTTACGAGAGCTCCGACAGCAGGACGGGCCGGCCGCGCTCCACCGAAAGGTCGGCGGCATAGGTGACGCGGTGGCTTTCGAGCGCGGTGTCGAAGTCGGTCAGCGGCATGGTCGTACCCGCGGCCGTGGCGTCCACGAACGCCTGGAACTGCGGCTGGTACGGGTGGTCCGCCACGTCGCCGGAGTCGATCGGCAGCGTCGCCAGTTCACTCCACTTCGTCTTGACCATGCCCGGCAGCTTCGACGTGTGCAGCTTGGTGTCGAGCAGCGTGCCCTGGCTTCCGACCAGGTGCGAGTGGAAGTAGTACGGCTGGAGGCAGTCGATGATCGACGCGCACTTGCCGACCGTGCCGTTGGCGAACTTGACGATCGACACCGTGGACGTGGGGTACTCGTAGGGCGTGAAGTACTCGCTCTTGGACTGCGCGCCGTAGCTGCTCACCTCGACCACTTCCGAGCCCATGAGCATGAGCAGGCAGTCGAGCGCGTGACAGCCCGCCGTGAGCAGGCTCGAGCCGCCCATGTCCTTCTTGATGTTCCAGGGATACTGGCCGTACCAGGGCCCTAAGCCGTGGTAGTAGTCCACTTCGCCGTAGTGCAGATCGCCGAGCAGTCCCTGTTCGAGCACCGATCGCGCGAGCGTGAACTGCGCGCTGAATCGCACCTCGAAACAGACCATCGCCTTGACGCCGTTGGCGCGAATGGCGTCGCGGACGCGCTTGGCGTCTTCCCAGTTCAGCGCGATCGGCTTCTCGATGATCAGGTGCTTGCCGGCATTGGCGGCGGCAATCGCCTGCTCGGCGTGGAACGGATGCGGCGTGCAGATGTCGATGGCGTCGATCCCGGGATCGGCGAGCATCTGCTGGTAGTCGTTGTACACCTTCAACGGGATGCCGTACTGAGCCTTCAGCTCCGTCGGATCGAGCTCGCGCCGTGAACTCACGGCCACCACGCGGGCGCCCGTCACGTGCTTGAACGTCTCGATGTGGGCGCCGGCGACCCAGCCGAGCCCGACGATCCCGATCTTCAATTCACTCATGGATTGGCAACTCCGGGTTCGCGCCGGACGCGATCCGGCGACGACGAGGATGCAGGCAGCGCCGCCTGCGGTTACAGCCTACAACAAGAGACCGATGATGGACGAAGGACGACCGACGGACGCAGAGACGTCAGCGACGCAACAGCGCAAGGAGTTCGCGGGCGGCGGCAAACGCGGTGGTGCGTCCCTCGCTGACCGCGACCTCCAGGGCAGGGAGACTGCTGGCGATGACGGGATCGCGCCGGAACGCCGCGTCCAGACCGGCGCCAACGAGTTCGCGCATCCAGGTCAGCGCCTGTTGTCGGCGCTGCTGCGCGAAACGGCCGGTCGCATCCATGTGCGCATGGTGCGTCACCACCGCCTCCCAGATCGCGGGAATGCCCTCGCCGGTCAGCGCGGAGCAGGTGACGACCGGGGCGGTCCAGCCGTCGGCGGCTGCCGGAAACAGGCGCAGCGCGGCCGCGTACTCGGCGCGGGCCCGCGCCGCCTGCGGCTGCATCTCGCCGTCCGCCTTGTTGATCGCGATGGCGTCCACCATCTCGACGATGCCCCGCTTGATGCCCTGCAGTTCATCGCCGGCACCGGGCAGCAGGAGCAGGAGGAAGAAGTCCGTCATCGACCGGACCGCCGTCTCGGACTGCCCCACGCCGACGGTCTCGACGAGGACGGTGCCGAAGCCCGCGGCCTCGCACAGCAGAATCGTCTCCCGCGTGCGTCGCGCCACGCCGCCCAGGACGCCCCGCGTCGGCGTGGGACGGATGTAGGCCCGCGCCTCCAGCGCCAGCCGTTCCATCCGCGTCTTGTCGCCGAGGATGCTGCCGCCGGAAATCGGGCTCGACGGATCGACGCTCAGGACGGCCACGCGCTCGCCGTGCTCCCGTATCAGGTGCATGCCCAGCGCGTCGATGAACGTGCTCTTGCCGACGCCGGGGACCCCCGTGATGCCGACGCGACGTCCGCGGCCCGCGTGCGGCAGCACCTCGTCGAGCACCGCCGCCGCCACGTCCTCGTCGTCGGGCCGATCGCTCTCCACGAGCGTGATCGCGCGGGCGAGCACCGCGCGATCGCCACGCAGCACCCCGGAGACGTAGGCCTCGGCCGGCAGGCGGCGCCGTGTCATGCCGCGCGGGGCACCCCGAGCGCCTCGAGGACGCGCTGGGCGCACACGGCGATGATGCTGCCGGGGCCGAACACCTCGGTCACGCCCGCCGCCTGCAGGAACTCGTGGTCCTGCGGGGGAATCACGCCGCCGACGACGACGAGCACGTCCTTGCGTCCGAGACGATCGAGTTCTGCCACGACGGCCGGCACGAGCGTCTTGTGACCGCCCGCCAGGCTCGAGATCCCGAGCACGTGAACGTCGTTGTCCACCGCCATCCGCGCCGCTTCGTCCGGCGTCTGGAACAGCGGACCCACGTCCACGTCGAAGCCGAGGTCGGCAAATGCCGTCGCAATGACCTTCGAGCCGCGATCGTGCCCGTCCTGCCCCAGCTTGGCCACGAGGATGCGGGGCCGGCGTCCCTCGTCGGTCGCGAACCGCTCCGCCATACGGCGCGCCGTCTGGAACTCGGGATCCTGTTCGCTCTCCGAGGAGTACACACCCGAGATGGTACGGCCGACCGCCTGATAGCGCCCGAACACAGGCTCGAGTGCGCCGGAGATCTCGCCCAGCGTGGCGCGGGCGCGGGCTGCCTCCACCGCCAGCGCGAGCAGGTTGCCCTCGCGGCTCTCTGCCGCTCGCGTCAGCGCCTCGAGCGATCTCGTCACGGCCGCCGCATCTCGGGTCGCCTTCACCTCCGAGAGGCGTCGCACCTGGGTCTCGCGCACCGCGGCGTTGTCCACCTCGAGCACGTCCAGCGGCGGCTCATGCTCCAGCCGGTACTTGTTCACCCCGACGATCACCTCACGTCCCGAGTCGATGCGGGCCTGCCGGCGCGCCGCGGCTTCCTCGATGCGCATCTTGGGCAGCCCGGTGTCGATCGCCTTCGCCATGCCCCCGAGGCTCTCGACCTCCTGGATGTGATGCCAGGCCTTGTGCATCAGGTCGTGGGTCAACCGCTCCACGTAGTAGCTGCCGCCCCACGGATCGACGACGTTCGTGATGCCGGTTTCTTCCTGCAGATAGATCTGCGTGTTGCGGGCGATGCGTGCCGAGAAGTCGCTCGGCAGCGCAATCGCCTCGTCGAGCGCGTTGGTGTGCAGCGACTGCGTGTGCCCCAGCACGGCCGCGAGAGCTTCCACGCACGTGCGCGGCACGTTGTTGAACACGTCCTGCGCCGTGAGACTCCATCCCGACGTCTGCGAGTGCGTGCGCAGCGCCATCGACTTGGGGTTCTTCGGGTCGAAGCTCTTCACCAGCCTCGCCCAGAGCACGCGCGCGGCGCGCAGCTTGGCAATCTCCATGAAATGGTTCATGCCGATGCCCCAGAAGAAGCTGAGGCGCGGCGCGAAGCTGTCGATGTCCAGGCCGGCCGCGATGCCGGCGCGCACGTACTCGAGTCCGTTGGCGAGCGTGTACCCCAGCTCGATGTCGGCGGTGGCTCCCGCCTCCTGCATGTGGTAGCCGCTGATCGAGATGCAGTTGAACCTGGGCATCCGCTCGGCGCAGTAGCGGAAGATCTCGCCAGTGATCCGCATCGACGCCGCGGGCGGGTAGATGTAGGTGTTGCGGACCATGAACTCCTTGAGGATGTCGTTCTGAATCGTGCCCGCGAGTTGCTCGGGCGCGACGCCCTGCTCCTCGGCCGCGACGATGTAGAACGCCATGATGGGGAGGACGGCCCCGTTCATGGTCATCGACACCGACATGCGATCCAGCGGAATCCGGTCGAACAGGATCTTCATGTCCTCGACCGTGTCGATCGCCACACCGGCCTTCCCCACGTCGCCGACGACTCGCGCGTTGTCCGAGTCGTAGCCGCGATGGGTCGCGAGGTCGAAGGCGACCGACAGGCCCTTCTGGCCCGCCGCCAGATTGCGGCGGTAGAACGCGTTGGACTCCTCTGCCGTCGAGAACCCCGCGTACTGCCGGATCGTCCACGGTTGCAGCGCGTACATCGTCGCGTACGGACCACGGAGGAAGGGCGGCAGGCCGGCGCCGTACTCCAGGTGCTCGAGCCCGTCGAGGTCGTCAGCCGTGTAGTACGCCTTCACCGGGATCTGCTCGGGAGTCACCCACGGCGCGGGCGGCTCCTTGCGGGGGTCGGCGCCGCGGCCGTCCGGGTTCGACGGCCCGTCGCCGGGAGCCGGCAACCGGTAAGGGATCGACGAATAGTCCGGCCGGCTCATGGCGCCAGCCCCAGGCGGTGGGGCCGGCGGGACGGGAGCCCCCCGCTCGCGGGCCTCGCGCGTGGCCTGCACCTGTTCCTCGAGCATCCCCGCCGCGACGGCGGCTGCATGCCCGCCGGCCGATTCGATCTGCTGGAACAGCCCCCACGCCTCGCGAGCCAGAGCGTCGGTCAGGTGCTCGATGTAGTACGACCCGCCGCCCGGATCGGCGACGGCGTCCATGTGCGCTTCCTCGGCAAGGATGCGCTGGACGTTGATGGCCAGGTGCGGATCGAAGCCGTGAGGCTCCACGAGCACGGTGTCGGCGCCGCCGATCACGGCGGCCATGGCTTCCGTCGTGACCCGCAGCAGGTTCGTGTACGGGTCGTGCGCGCTCTTGTTGGCGCGCGACGTGCGCACGTGCAGCACTGGTGCCGGCGCGTCTGCCGCCTGAGGCTGCAGCACGCCCGCCGCGGCGCTCCAGAGCAAACGCCAGGCGCGCAGCTTCGAGATCTCCACGAAGTAGGTCGAGCCGACCGCGAACACGACCGCCATGCCCCTGTCGGCCGCCAGCCCGGGAGAGCCGGCCGCGACGAGCCGATCCACACCCTCGGCGATCGCCCACGCCAGCTCCTGGACCGGCGTGGCCCCGGCATCGCGCAACAGGTCGGCGCGGATGGCGTCGCTTGGCCAGGCCGGCGCCTCGGTCATCTGCCACGGGCGCGCGTTGCCTCGCACGAATGGCGGGGCGCCTCGCACCACGTGCGTCTGCGCCTCGAGTCCGGACAGATCCGCGCTGCGGTAGAACGGCTGCACGGCAAGACCGTCCTCGGTGCGCCATACCAGTCGCCTCTCGTAGTCGGCGCCCTCGAGGTCCTGCCGCGCGAGCGCCTCCCATTCGGCCGTGGCGACGGCCGGGAACAGCGCCTGCAACCCGAGCGGCGCACTGCCCGCCGCGTCAGACATGGCCTGCCTCCTGCACCACTTCGAGGAGGTACCCGAAAGCCGCCGCCGCCGTCGTCTTCGGATGGACGAAGAACACGATCGTGCCGCGCGAGCCCTGTCTCGGCGCGGCATCGATGACGCGAAAGCCCTTGGCCTTCAGATCGTCGAAGGCCGCCTGGATGTCGCCGACGCGGAGCGCGACGTGCGCGAGGCCGCCACGACCGCCGTTCTTCTCGATCTGTCGGGCCACCGGCGACTCCCCGGTCAGCGGCTCGAGCAGCTGCACGAGGTTCGGCCCGTTGCCGACCTGCAGCAGCACCTCGCGCACCTGATCGGTGCCGAGCACGTCCTCGCGGTGCACCTCGGTGAAGCCGAGGGCTTCGTAGGCCTGCACGTGGGCCTCGAGCTCGCCAGGTCGGACGGCGATCGCCACGTGGTCGAAGCAGATGAAACCGGGGACCTGCGTCGCCATCTCCTGCATCATTCGAGTTCCACCACCAGATCGTCGTTGAAGCGGATGCAGGCGTCGTCGGTGGCGCTGCCCCAGGCACTCGGACCTTCATAGCCTATCTACTCGGGCGCGGAACTCAACCTGGACGCGCGGCGGTTTGTGCACCGGCCGGCGACTGCGTCGCCTGGCGTGTGCGATCGCCCGCGGCACAGCGTTGATCCGAGCACAGACCACAGCACGTTCCGCGCGGCCCCGTTGCCGGGCGCACAACGCCCCCAGGAGGTTCCATGAAGGAGAAGTACGTCATCCTGCGTGAATCGTCGCGTCCGCGTGGACCGATGGCCGGGCCGGCCGGAGGCACGAGCACCGCGGTTGGTCTCGAGGTCGAAGTGGACGAACTCGACAGGCGTGTCAGCCGTGCGGTGGCGGCCCGCAAGGACGTCCGGGCGGTTGCTCCCGTGATCCCCATGCGGCTGATCACGCCCGTGCCGCGGCCGGAAGATGCCGAAGCCGCCGCGGCCGGCACGGCCGGGGGCATCACGGCCGTGCGGGCGGACCAGTCGCCGTTCGACGGAACCGACGTGGTGGTCGCCGTGCTCGACACGGGCATCGCCGGCCAGCATCCGGCGTTTGCCGGCGTGACGATCGTCGAACAGGACTTCACGGGCGAGGGCAACGGCGACACCCACGGTCATGGCACGCACTGCGCCGGAACGATCTTCGGCCGCGACGTGGACGGCATGCGCATCGGCGTGGCCCGCGGCGTCAAGAAGGCCCTCATCGGCAAGGTGCTCGGTGACAACGGCGGCGGCAGCGACGCGATCGTCCAGGCGATCAACTGGGCGGTGGAGGAAGGCGCCAATGTCGTCTCGATGTCGCTCGGCATCGACTTCCCCGGCTTCGTGGACTTCCTCATCACGCAGCGGGGGCTGCCGACCGATCTCGCGACGACGATTGCGCTCGAGGGCTACCGGCAGAACGTGCTGCTGTTCGAACGGCTCGCGTCGCTCGTGCGGGCGCGCGAGGCGTTCGGCGAGACCACGCTTGTCGTCGCGGCGGCAGGCAACGAGAGCCGTCGCGACGAGAACGCCGACTTCGAAATCGCGTGCAGTCCGCCTGCTGTCTCGGAGGGGCTCGTCTCGGTGGCTGCCCTGGGGCAGAGCGGCAGCAAGTTCGCCGTGGCGTCCTTCAGCAACACCAACGTGCTGGTGTCGGGCCCGGGCGTGGGCATCCAGTCGGCCCGTCACTCGGGCGGGTTGGTGGCGATGAGCGGCACGAGCATGGCCACGCCCCACGTCGCGGGCGTGGCAGCGCTCTGGATGCACCGCCTCGCGCAGGATGGCCCGGTGCCCGGCTCGCTTCTGAAGGCGAACGTGATTGCCTCGGGCACGCGGGCCGACATCACCGGCACGTTCGACGTCGCCGACGTCGGGTCGGGCATGGCACAGGCGCCGCTCGCGTAGCTGGGCCGGGTAGGACGGGCGGGCAGACGGCCGGCTGACCGTGCAGACGGCCGGCTAACCGTGCAGACGGCCGGCTGGGACAGCCGGCCCTACCTGACGTGTTCTGAGAAGTTGCCGGTGGCCGGGTCGCGCAGGATCAGCTTGGCGCGGCCGTCGGGCAGCAGTTCCCGCTTGATCACGAGCTTGCCCTCGTACACCTCGGGCTCCACGTGTATCCGCGGCAGGTCACCGCCTCTCCACTCCGTGAGGGCGATGGGTTCCCACTGACGCGTACGGGCGGACCGGTACGCGGCATCCATGATCGCGTTGACCACCACGCCGTCGTAGAACGTCTCGCGCGGCGCGCGGCCCTCGTCCATGGCGTCGAACATGTCGGTGAACATGTCGACGTACCCGAGTTCGGCTGCCTCGTCACCCACGGGGAAGAGCCAGCCGTCCGCCGTCTCGGCCTTCTCGGCCACGTAGTCCTGGCGCGGCGCCGCCGTGAACATCTCGTAGCCGGTCCTGAGGAAGTGGTTCAGCCAGATCGTGCCGTGCGTTCCCGCGACCTCGTCACGAAGGTCCATGCCGCCCCTGAACGTCCAGCTCACCTCGAACTGCCCGATGGCGCCAGAGGCGAAGCGCACGAGCGCCACCGCGTTGTCCTCGGCGTCGATGGGATGCACCAGCGTGTCGGACCAGCACATCACCTCGACCGGCCGGTTCCCCTTGCCGACGAAGTTCCTGATGATCTCGATGCAGTGGCAGCCGAGATCGATGATCGCGCCGCCACCCGTCAGGCGTCCGTCCCAGAACCACGCCGCATGCGGACCCGGATGCGCCTCCCGAGCCCGCACCCACGTCACCTGCCCCACGGCGCCCGCCTCCACCGACGCGATCGCCTTCAGCGTCTTCGGCGTGTAACACAGGTCCTCGAGATAGCCGGCGAACACCCCCGCCTGCTCGACCGCCTGCAGCATGCGCCAGGCCTCCTCGGCCGTGCGCCCCAGGGGCTTGGTGCAGAGCACCGCCTTGCCGGCGCGAGCAGCGAGGCTGATTGCCTCCTCGTGCAGATGATTCGGCAGCGCCACCACGACCACGTCGGTGTCGGGATGCTCCACCGCCGCGCGCATGTCGGTGAGGCGATGCGGAATGCCCCAGCGATCGCCGAACGCGGCGGCGCGTTCGGCCGATCGCGAGTAGATGACCCCGACGCGATCGCGACCGCGCTGCGCATGCAAGGTCTGCGTATAGAAGTCGCCGATGAGCCCCGAGCCGAGCATGGACACCGTATGGCTGCGCATGGCGGGTAGGGTAGATCGGAACGGGGAACGGGAAACGTCGAACGCCGAGCGCCGAGCGCCGAGCGCTGAACGTCGGCCATCTACCTTCAGGTCGACGGACCGATGCCGAGCTGCCGCAGCGTGAACGCACAGCGCTCGTAGCCCTGCGACTCGGCTACCGCCAGCACTTCGCGGGCCTGCGCTGCCAGCCGCGCGTGTGCCTCGTCGCCGTCGCGCGCGTGCAGCTCCGCGGCCACGTGCTCGAAGAGCGTGAGTGATGACACGAGCTTCTGCGCGCCGATCCGGCTCCCCAGGAGATGCTCGAGCCGCGGTGGCGGCGCGCGACGCACCTGGTCCACGACGACCTGCACCGCCGACGAGAGGCGGTCGTGCAGGGTCGCGTCCCGGAGGTAAGCACGGGCTTCATCCGGGCCACGAATGCCGAACCGCCGCGACGTCTCGGAGACGCCGAGCCCTGCCAGTTGCGGAAACACGTACCAGATCCAGTGTCCGCGCTTGCGCCCCTGCCTCAGTTCCTCGAGCGCGACCTCCTGCCCGCCACGCTCGTCGTCCTGCGCCTCGCTGAACCGCTCAAGGCCATCCATGCATCGCTCCTGTTCCTGCGCCCCGGCGCGGCGCCGACACACCCTCACACCACCATGGCCAGGCACGCTTCGCGACGAAGGGTGCGACTCGGCCTTGGTGGGCGTGCTTCCCTTGTCATCCCGGACCTCCGAAGGCCGCTGACCTGTGCCGGCGGCTGCTATGTCACGTTGCGCTGTTGCGTCGCGCAAGCGTTCGCTTATCCTGAGGAGGTCGGGCGTGCCGAATGGTCAGCCGCCGACCCCAATCACATGCGCACTCCACTTCGCTCCGCCGGCACCGGGAACATCGCGTCCCCCAGCATCACGCCCGTGATGCGCCGCATGACGATGTGCGCCTGTCCCTGCTGTACCTGTCGCTAGCCTCCCGCCTGCCGTGCCGCCGCGTGTATCCCACGCGCGCTGCCCTGGCGTGAGGTCACCCTTCATTCACTGACAAACGACGAAGACGGGCGACGTGCGGCTGCACGTGCCCCGAGACGCCGTCCCTGCGTCCCGCGGGGAGTCGTCTGCCCGAAAGGTGTGTCCCATGGCTGTTCCACAGAGAGCGGCGGCGTTCCCGCCATTTCCCGCAGTGCCACGCGCGGTGTGGCGCACGGTCGTTCCCCTCGTTGCCGCCCTGACGTTCCTGCCGCTCGCCGCGTCCGGGCAGTCGACGGCGGCGCTGGTCGGCACCGTCGTGGACGCCTCCGGCGGCGCACTGCCCGGTGCCACGGTGGAGATCGCGAGCCCGGCCCTCATCGAGGGCGTCCGCACGACGACCACCGCCATCGACGGCCGCTATCGCGTCGTGGACCTGCGGCCCGGTGTGTACACCGTCACCGTCTCGCTCGAGGGCTTCCAGTCGCTGCGGCGCGAGGACGTCATCCTCGAGACGGCGGTCACGAGGACGGTCGATGCGCAGCTCTCGGTCGGCTCGCTCGAGGATTCCATCACCGTGCGCGGTGGGGCGCCGGTCATCGACACGCGATCCGGCACGTCCGAACGTCCGCTCAACCAGGACCTCATCGAGGGCATCCCGGTCGGCCGCGTGCCCAACGTCGCGGTGCTCCTCGTGCCCGGCGCGGTGACGGCACGGCCCGACGTCGGCGGATCGGAGACCGGGCAGACGGCCAACGTGTCGGTGCACGGGTCGCAGACGCGCGATCTGGTGTGGAAGACCGACGGCCTCGACATGACGTCGAACACCGGCTCGGGCGGCGTCTCGGGGCAGTATCCGAACCAGGGCGCGTACGAAGAGATCGTCGTGCAGACGCGTGCGCTGCCCGCCGAGATCGGTGCCGGCGGCGTGAGCGTCAACATGATCACCAAGGACGGCGGCAACCAGTTCCGCGGCAACCTGTTCGCGACATACACGAACGGCTCGCTCCAGGGCAACAACGTCAGCGATGCGCAGCGCGAGCGCGGCCTGACGGCGCCGAGCGCGATGGACGTGTTCCACGACGTGAACGGCGGCATCGGCGGGCCGATTCTGCGCGACCGGCTGTGGTTCTTCGCGAGCGGCCGCCGCTTCCAGGTCGATCGCTTCGAGGCGCAGACGTTCAATCCCGACGGGTCGCAGGCCCTTGACGAGAACTACATCTGGAACCTGAGCGCGAAGGCCACGTGGCAGGCCAACCGCAGCAACCGCGTGTCGATCTTCTACGACTACAACTACAAGCTCCGCGAGCATCGCCGCCAGGCCACCGGCTACCAGTTCCTGACGCCGGAGGCGAGCTACTACTCGCCGCTGTGGGGGCCGGTCATCAACGCCAAGTGGACCTCGACGTTCGGGTCGAACGTGCTGCTCGACGCCGGCATCTCGCGCTACCACATCCCCTGGTCGCTCGAGTACCAGCCGGACCTGGCGCCCGACGCGTTCCCGCGGGGCGACATCGCGCTGTCCACGCTGACGGGCGCACCGCCGCCGGCGATGCTCAACGCCAACCAGGAGCGCCGCACGTACAGCGCCGTCCTGTCCTGGCTGCCCCGCTGGCGCGGCGAGCACCAGATCAAGACCGGCATCGAGTTCCAGCAGGCGCCCTACGGCCAGATCTTCGACTCGCAGGGACACGGCGACTTCATCGCGCGCTACCGCAACGGCGTCCCGGACTCGGTCACCGTGTACAACACGCCCGTCTCGACCGACATGGACCAGCGCGAGTTCGGCGTCTTCCTCCAGGACTCCTGGGCGATCGCCCCGCGGCTCACGATCAACCCCGGCGTGCGCTTCGAGCGTCACACGGGCAGCATCAACGCGCAGTCGGCCCGGGCCGGCCAGTTCGTCGGCGCGCGGGAGTACCCCGCGCAGTCGAACCTCGTCGTCTGGAACTCGATCGTGCCGCGCCTGTCGGCGACCTATGACCTCACGGGCCGCGGACGCACGGTGCTGAAGGCGAGCGCCAGCCAGTACGCGCAGCGCCAGGGCTCGGCGCTCATCACCCAGTTCAACCCGCTGCGGCAGAACTCCGAGAACCGCACATGGACGGACCGCAACAACGACCTGATTCCGCAGCTCGACGAGATCGGACCGAGCCAGGGCGGCCTCGACCGCGGCGCCACGGTGCGCATCGACCCGAACCTGAAGCGCCCGACGCAGTGGGAGTTCGCGGCGAGCGTCGAGCACCAGTTCGCCAACGACCTCGCGGTGGCGGTGAGCTGGTTCCGCCGCGACTACAACGACCTGACCGAGGTGGTGAACGTGGCAGTGTCGGCCGACGACTACGCGCCGCTGGCCATCACCAACCCGCTCGACGGCTCGTCGTTCACCATCTACAACCAGTCGGCGGCCAGCATCGGCCGGGTGGATAACGTCCTCCTCAACTCCGACCTGCTCAGGCAGACCTACGACGGCGTCGAGGTCACGGTCAACCGTCGCTTCGCCAACGGACTGGCGCTCTTCGGCGGCGTCACGCTCGGCCGCAACAAGGTGCACACCTCGGCGAGCCGTAACCCGAACGACCAGATCAACGCGTCGGGCTACGACCCGCTCGACTCGCGCGTGATGGTCAACCTCTCCGGCATCTACTCACTGCCGTGGGAGCTCCAGGCGTCCGCGCACTTTGCCTACTATGGCGGCCAGCCGCTCAACCGTGTCTACACGGTGACCCGCACGGTCGTGCCGGAACTGCGGCAGGCGAGCCAGAACGTCAACCTGCTGCCAGCCGGCGCCGTGCGCAAGGACGACCAGTCGCTGCTCGACCTGCGCTTCGGCCGCCGGTTCGCGGTCCGCGGCCTGACCGTCGAGCCGCTCCTCGAGATCTACAACGTGCTCAACGAGAACGCCTCGCTCACCGAGGTTGAACAGGTCGGCCCGGCGCTCGGCCGCATCTCGCGCAACCTCGATGCGCGACTGGTGCGGCTGGGCGTCAAGGTGAATTTCTGATCGGAGACAGACACATGAAGAACCACATCCTTACCGCCATCCTCGCGGCCGTGCTCGTCACCGGCGCGCCGGCCCTGTCCATCGCGCAGGACCTGCCCTGGGAGCAGGTCGCCGCGCGCATCGTGACGTCCCTGCAGGTGAAGCAGGGCGAGACGGTGATCCTGCGCTACGACCCGAAGAACTACGGCGCGCTCGAGCCCGTCGTGCGCCGGCAGCTCGAGGCCAAGGGCGCGAAGGTGGAATCGCTGCCCTATGCGCCGCAGGCCGGCCTTGCCGAGCGACTCGCGAAGACCGACATCTACGTCTGGCTGCCGGCAGGCGACGATGCCAACACGGTGCCGGCGGAGCGGGCGCTGCTTGCCAAGTGGCTGGACGAGGGCCGCGGCCGGCAGATCCACTTCCACTGGAACGGCGGCACGCGTGATGTGGACGGACTCCCCGTACCGCACGTCGCGGCGGCCTACGATCCGATCTACCTCGACGCGCTCGACATCGACTACGCGGCGCTCGGCGCCCGCCAGCGGCGCGCCGCCAACCTGCTCCGCTCGGGTGAGACGCGCGTGACCACACCGGCGGGGACCGACATCCGCTTCCGCATCGGCACGGATCGTCCCTTCAACCTCCAGGACGGCGATGCGTCGGCCGAGCGCATGAAGGAGGCGCGCGTCCGCGTCGATCGCGAGATCGAACTGCCGGCGGGCGTCCTGCGCGTCGCGCCGATCGAGTCGTCGGTGCAGGGCACGCTCGTCATCCCGAGGGCGCGCTTCGGCACGGCGGTGGTCGAGCAGGCACGGCTCGAGTTCAAGGACGGCGTGGTCGTGAAGGCCACGGCACAGAAGGGCCAGGAAGCACTGGACACGTTCCTGGCGTCGGCGCCCGGCGCGAAGCACTTCCGCGAGTTCGGGCTCGGCTTCAACCCGAAGCTCGTGGTGCCGGCCGGCCAGACCGCGCTCCCCTACTACGGCTACGGCGACGCGGTCGTGCGACTGAGCCTCGGCGACAACTTCGAAGTCGGCGGCGCCGTGCGCGGCGGCGGCGTGCGCTGGTTGTTCTTCCCCGACACCACGGTGACGGTGGGGACGACGACGCTCGTGAAGAACGGGAAGCTTGCCGACGTGCAGTCGCGCAGGTAAGGCCTGCTCTTCGGGCCTGACCGCCCCCTCCGTGGGGCGCCGTGCACGAGAGCGCCCTCTCCCCTGTCCCGGAGATGGGCGCCTCGGCGAGGCGCCCCTACCCGCTCCCGATTCCTGGTTGCCGCATCCCGAATCCAGAATCGCGGCGACATGTACACAGAGAGCCCTTCACGGCGCTAAGCTGTCCCCATGCTCGACGCTCCCTCCCGCTCGCAGCAGGCAGCCCCCCCACCAGCCGTCGTCGGCACCGTCACGCCCACGCCGCAGCCTTCCGGTGTCCCCGTGCCAGCGCCCTCCGTACGCAACGTCGCGGTGGACGCCTATCGCGGCGTCGTGTTGTTCCTGATGATGGCCGAGGTGCTGCAGCTGGCGCGGGTCGCCGCCGCATACCCCGGGAACTGGATCCTGGGCACGCTGGCCTACCACCAGTCGCACGTCGCCTGGGCCGGGGCATCGCTGCACGACCTCATCCAGCCGTCGTTCTCGCTGCTCGTCGGGGTGGCGCTGCCGTATTCGTTCGCGCGGCGCGTGGCGGCCGAGGGATTCGGCAAGTCCTTCGCGCATGCGCTGTGGCGTTCGCTCGTGCTGATCGCGCTCGGCATCTTCCTGCGGTCGCTCGGTCGCGACCAGACCAACTTCACCTTCGAAGACACGCTGACCCAGATCGGGCTGGGCTACCCGTTCCTCTTCCTGCTGGCCCCGCGTTCGACGCGCACGCTCTGGGTCGCCCTCGCGGCGATCCTCGGCGGGTACTGGCTCGCGTGGGCGCTGTACCCGGTGGCCGGTTCCGGCTACGATTTCGCGGCGGTCGGCGTCCCGGCCGACTGGCAACACCACTACTCGGGACTCGCCGCACACTGGAACAAGAACGCGAACCTCGGACACGCGTTCGACACGTGGTTCCTCAACCTGTTCCCGCGCGAGTCGACGTTCGTGGCCAACCGCGGCGGATACCTCACGCTCAGCTTCATCCCGACACTGGGCACGATGATCCTCGGCCTCATCGCGGGACGAGCGCTGCGGGCCGCGTCCCCGAGGGTGCCGCTCCGGTGGCTGATCGTCACCGGCGTCGCGTTGATCGCGGGCGGCGCGCTGCTGCACCTGGCGGGCATCAACCCGGTCGTCAAGCGCATCTGGACGCCGAGCTGGACGCTCTTCAGCGGCGGCCTGTGCTATCTGCTGCTCGCCGCGTTCTCATGGGTGATCGACGTCAAGGGCTATCGCCGGTGGGCCTTCTGGCTCGTTGTCGTGGGCCTCAACTCGATCGCGGCGTACATGATCGCCCACCTCGGCGACGCGTTCATCGTCTCGGCCTTCAAGACGCACCTCGGACAGGGGATCTTCGCCGTGCTTGGCACGGGCCTCGAACCGCTCGTCCAGGGCGCGGTCGTGCTGGGCATCTACTGGCTGGTGCTTTACTGGATGTTCAAGCGGAAGCTGTTCCTGCGGGTGTGATGAGGAGCGGCCCTGCCAGGTCGCCGCGCTTTGGCGCGAACTGTAATGCGGAAATGCGGGGAATGCGGGAATGCCGAAGGCGCAGGACTGCGAATGCGGGAATGCGGGAATGCCGAGGGCAAGTCCGGGGATGCGGATGGGGCTCGGTGCCGCGAATCGTAATGCGGGAATGCGGGGAATGCGGAAATGCCGAAGGCAAGAGCCGGGATGCGGAATGCCGAGGGCAATGCTGGGCACCGACTGGCGGCTGCAATGCCGACGGTTGACGCGCTGCCGCCGCGGGGCCGAGGGCTGTAATGCGGGAATGCGGGGAATGCGAGAATGCCGAAGGCAAGAGCCGGGATGCGGAATGCCGAGGGCAATGCTGGGCACCGGCTGGCGGCTGCAATGCCGACCGGTAAGAGCTTGCTGAAAAATGCCGCTTGATGGATCGACAACGCGGTTCCCGAGCACGACGATGGCGGGCATGCGCGGAGACGACCGTCAGCCCACGGCGATGTCAAGCTACGTCTCGGCCGAGGATCGCGTCCCGGCCGACCATGCGTTGCGTCCGATTCGCACGCTGGTCGACGAGATCCTGCGCGACATGTCGCGCGACTACGATGGCCTTCTACGCCCGGGTCGGGCGGCCGTCGATCCCGCCTGAGCGGGTGCTGCGGGCGCAGTTGCTGCAGCTGTTCTACTCGGTCCGCAGCGAGCGCCTCCTGATGGAGCAGCTCGATTACACGCCTGTTCCGGTGGTTCGTGGGCCTCGAGATGGACGAGCCGATCTGGGTGCCCACCGTGTTCACCAAGAACCGCGATCGCCTGCTGAATCGGGACGTCGCGCGTCAGTTCTTGGCGCGGGTGGTCGACCGTGCTGCCGCGTGGATGTCCGATGAGGACTTCACGGTCGACGGCACGTTGATCGAAGCGTGAGCGAGTCACAAGAGCTTCCAGCCGAAGGACGAGCGCCCGACGGCGACGGCCGAAACTTCCATGGCCAGACGCGCACCAACGACACCCACGCCTCGAAGACCGACCCCGGATGCGCGCCTGTATCGCAAGTCGTTCCAGAGCGAGGCGCGCCTGGCGTACCTCGGGCACGTGCTGATGGAGAATCGCCACGGCTTGATCGTCGACGGCATGGCCACGACGGCTGACGGCCACGCCGAACGAGACGCCGCGCTGCTGATGCTCCAGAAGCATGCGCGTCCGTTGCGCCCACGCACGCTCGGCGCCGACAAGCTGTTCGACACGCGCGATTTCGTCGACGTCACGCGGCAGCTCGGGTCACCCCGCACGTGAGCCAGAACGTGAAGCGGACGGGCGGCAGCGCGATCGATCGCCGCACGACCCGGCATGCCGGCCCTAGGCGACCAGCCAGGCCTGTCGGCCCCGCGTCGAACGGGTCTTCGGCTGGATGGAGCCGCTGGCCGGTCTGCGCAAGGTGAAGCTCCGCGGGCTCGACAAGGTCGACAGCCTCTTCGTCTTCGCGTGTGCGGCCTTCAACCCGCGGCGACTGCCGAGGCTCATCGCGATGGCGGCCACGCAGGCGTAACGCGCCCGCCGACGGTGCAGCCCAGGGGCCGCCGCGGTCGCCACGCTGAGGCGCGCGCGGCTGGACAGGTCACGTTTCGAACCGTTACGGAACACGCGCCAGGCGCCATCACGGATTCTTCAGCAAGCTCCTGACGAGCTGCCGCCCTGTCACCGGCATCGACATCCCCGCATTCCGCATTCCCGCATTACGCGGTCAGCGCTCCTACTGGTCTGACACTCTGCGCATGTCTCGTCGCGCCATCGACATTCCCGCATTCCGCATTCCCGCATTACGAGGTCAGCGCTTCTACTGGTCTCACACCCCGCGCATGACTCGACGCGGCCAACGCCGTTCCAGCATTCCGCATTCCCGCATTACGAAATTCGTTCCGCCCTGTACCCGCCCTTGGCCTTGTCGGCCATGTAGATGGCGCCGAAGATGACGACCAGCAACAGCGGCAGCGCCGACCAGATGGGCAGCACCTGATCGGTGCCGTAGGTGGCGCTGAGCCAGCCCATGATCGGGCCCGAGAGGGCCGTCGCGAAGCTGCCGGTGGCGCCGATCACGGCCATCCCCAGCGCGCCCGAGCGTGGGAAGCGCTCCGACGTGATGCCGATCATCGTCGGCCACCAGAAGGCGATGCCGACGGCAAACACCCCGGCCCACAGGAACGCCGAGGTGACCGTCGCGGCGTGGCTGAACATGTACAACCCGAAGGCGGCGATGACGGCGGTCACCGCGATGAGCGCGGTGGGCGCGATCTTGTGCGAGACGTTGTGCCCGAACTGCCGCATCAGGTACATCACCATGTTGATCCACACGACCTGCAGGATGCCGGCCTGCGTGGCGCTCTGGGTGACGCGGTTGAAGATGGTGGGAATCCAGCTGCCGGCGCCGAGTTCGGTGCCGGCCGTGAGGATCATGCAGAACCACACCAGGAGGAACAGCGGGCGCGTCAGGTCCTTGAACATGTCACCGAACGGCACGCCAGCCGCCTCGCGCTCGGTGGCCGGGAACATCTGCCCCAAGAACATCACCAGGTAGATCACCGAGGGAATCAGCAGCGTCAGCGTCTTGGCCTTCCAGCCGAATCCGGCCTGGGTCATCGCGAACGCGAGCACGCCGCCGATGACGATGCCGCCCGGGAACCAGGCATGCAGCGTCGTCAGCTTGGAAGTCTTGTTCTGTGGATAAATCGTCGCGATGAGCGGGTTGATCGCCGCTTCGACGAAGCCGTTGGCGATGCCGACCACCACCGTCGACAGGAAGAACACCGTGAAGTTGGTGGAGAACACCGTGAGCAGGGCACCGACGATGTGGCCGGCGGCAGCCAGCCGCATGATGGTGCCCATCCCGAGGATGTCGCAGAGCGGCCCGCCGAACAGAATCGACAGCCCGAAGCCCCAGAACGCGGCGCCGAGAATCCACCCCACCTGCACGTCGGTGAGACTCAACTC
>JAEZCY010000206.1 GCA_023429845.1 Acidobacteriota bacterium | reverse complement strand
CGCTCCAGGAGGCCGCGCCCCGCCCGACCCGGACGCAACACCCGGCGGCGTCCCCCACTGTGCCGTCCACCGGTCCGGGCCGGGAGCGCAGCGTCCGTGATGCCGACGCCGACGCCCTGCCCGTCGTCCGCGACGAGCCGTCTCGTCGGGAGCCGACGGCCTCGGCGCCCGGGCCGCGTGAAGAGGTGCTGGCGCTCGTGCGTGGCTACGTGGCGGCGCGCAACACCTCACATGCGTCCGGCATCCGTCGGGTCTGGCCCGAGGTGGACGACGTGCACCTTCGCCGCGTCACGAGCGCGTTCTCGGCGCCGCTGACGCTGGCGTCCTGCGAGGTCGGCACAGCCGGCGGCGGCGCGGCGGTCGCGACCTGTCACCTCACGCAGCCCGGCACCACCGGCGCGTACGCGGCGGGGCAGCCGCTGACGATCCGTCGGACCTTCGTGTTCGACGTTGCCAGGCGCGGGCGCGATTGGGTCATTGTCGGGCTTCGCGAGTAAGATGCGTTCGCAAGGCACAAAGGTGGCGTTTGTGAGCTTGAGGGCTCACGAGCGTCTGCAGCAGGGAACGCAAGCAATGCGAAACGGTCGCCGGGGGCAGATCGCCGTGGAGTGGTTGATGCTGGCGGGCATCCTGACGGCGGTCGCGATCCTGCTCACGGCCATGTTCCAGCCCGTGCTCGTCGGGATGGTGCGCGCGCTGGCTCATGCCGTCCGGACGCCGGGGTTGTGATGACGCGTCGTCGTGCGTGTGGCCGTCGCGGGCAGACGACCACCGAGTACCTGATGATCGCGGGTCTGGTCACCGCCATGTTGATCGTGCTGAGCGGCATCATCATCCCGACCGTCCGGGTGGTGACGCTGCAACTGGCCGACCACATCATCGTGAACCTCTCGAGTCCGGCATCGGCGGCAGGCGAGCCGCAGCCGTGTCCCGAGTTCGTGGAGCTGGATCCGGACCAGGAAGAGGATTTGGAGTGCGTGGAGCAGTAGCCGAGGGGCTGGAGGAACACATGGACAAGCAGATCATCCGCCGCAACGACACGACGACCACTCGCGCCGCCCGCCTTCGTGGCGAGGCCGGTCAGACGCCGACCGAGTACCTGATGATCGTCGGCATCATGGCGGCGGTGGTGCTCATCGCCTTCATCGTCTTCTTCTGGGACAAGGTGAAGCCGGCGGCCGAGAACTGGTCGGGCAACGCCGCGGCCGCGGTGGACAGCAGCAACAACTCCAAGTTCAACACCGTGCAGGAAGGCGGCGGCGGCAAGAAGTAGGACGCACGTCGCGACACGGAGATGAGCGGGCCGGAGGCAGCGCGAGTCGGGCGGCGGGGGCAGGCGACGCTGGAGACCATGATGATGATGGCCTTCATGCTGCTGCTCGTCTTCGGGCTCATGCACCTCACCATGTTCACCGTCACCCGCTACATGGTGAACTACGCGGCGTTTGCCGCGGCGCGCGCCGCCGAGGTCGGCAACGATCCGGACAGCGCCGCGCAGGACGTGATGGCGAACATCAACTGGTGGATCGGCGAGGGCGACGATCCGCCCGTGAAAGTGACGCAGGAGAACGTCGACGGCTGGTCGGGGTTCCGTGTAGAAACGCGCGTGCCGTTCGGGGTGCCCATCTACGAGTACGTCGAACCGCAGGGGATGCTCATCACCGGCTTCGCCCCCGCGACGATGCAGGACGACCCGCCGGGCGGAGGCGACAATGACTAGCGAGCGCGGTCAGACGACGCCCTTCTTCCTGTGCTTTCTCGTCGTCATGACGATGTTCGTAGGCATGGTGGTGAACATCGGCCAGGCGGTGAACCGACGCATGGCCCTGCAGATCGCCGCAGATGCCGGTGCCTGGACCGGCGCCACGAACATGGCGATCGGGCTCAACGCGCTCGCCGACGTCAACCAGTGGCGTCACGACATCAGGCCGTTGATCGACCCCGGGCTGTACGTCGCCGGGCCGCTCGCGCTCGACGGCGTGGTGCAGACCATCTGGGAGGTCGGCACCGCGATCATCAACGGCGTGGACGCTGCCATCCAGATCGGCTACGCCAAGAAGCCCTACGACGAAGCGGCGCGCGTCACCTGGTACAACACGCAGGATCTCTTCCCCGGGGAGCAGTTGCGGTGGTACGAGGGCTATCGGCCCTTCGCCTTCGGCGGCAACGACGAGGACGAGGCCAGCAACGAGCTGCCGTTCATCAAGTCGCGGCCGACGGCGTGCTGGACGCAGCCGTTTCCGTTCACGAAACTCCCGCTGCCCTGCCTCACCGACCTCGAACCGCTCGACACCAGCATCACCTACGGCGGCTGGTGCGGCATCTTCCCCTGCGTCAAGACGTACAGCTACACGAAGTGGTGGGAGAAGTCAGGCACCGACGTGTTCGTGTGGGTGGTCGAGGCGCCGCAGACGCGGCCGCTGTTCAATCCCTTCGGACTGTTCGGGGAGGATGCCATTCCGAGGATGCGCGCGGCCGCAGCCGCCAAGCCCGCCGGCGGCACGATTGAATCCGGCGATTCCGACTACCGCGTGAAGATGGTGCCGCTCACGGCTGCGAGCTGGGGCCTGTCGTTCGACGCGATTCTCAACGGAGGCGTGTATGACCCCGACTTCGACAAGTGGCGCAAGGTCCGCTACTGAGTTGCGCGGTCGGGGACGCCGCGGGCAGGCGACGATCGAGACGATGCTCATCGCCTTCATCGGCGTGGTGTTCGTCGCCGGCGCCTTTCAGATCTACCTCGTGAACCGCACCGTCAACCGCACGCTCGGGCAGGTCCACAGTCGGCTGCTGCAGTCGGCCTACGACTACAACAACGACGGCGTCGAGTACAACCGCGAGACGGTCAAGATCATCTGGGGCGAGAACCACAGCTTCGACCAGCTCCGGCCGCCGAAGCTCGGGCTGTTTCAGAAGGACATCGACGAGGCCATTCCCGAGTTCCGCATCTACAGCCACTGGGTCGAGCAGCACGGCGACCCCGATCAGAGCTGCGACGGCGCGAGCCCGCCCTGCAAGCGCACCAAGGCCGGCGGCGGCCTCGATGCGGGGAGCCCGTGGACGATCGCTGGCGACAGCCTGACCTCACTCGGCGAGGGCGACTACTTCGGATGGTTCGCCTACAACGCGTCCAACGCCGCGCTCGACCTGACCACGCTGAAGGACGAACTGCAATCGGTCCAGGAGATGGGACAGGCCCTCAACGCGATCGAGGAATGCACCGACGACGTCGCGGGCTGCGCCTGGGACTGCCTGTGGGGGAACTGCCCGTGGGATGACTGAGTCGCCGCTGTTCGATCCACGCTCCGTCGTAGTTGTGTCTTTCGGAATCCCCTGAATATGTCCGGTCGCGCCAAGCTGCTCCTCTCCATCGTCCTCGGCCTGCTCGCCGTGTTCCTGGTCTACGTGTACGTCCGTGGCCTCGAGCGGCAGTTGTACGAGGAGGTCGACATGCAGAACGTCATCGTCGCGCGCGAGCCCATTGCCGCCGGCGCCGCGATCGACGAACGGCTCATCCAGCGCCTGTCGGTGCCGCGGAAGTACCGGCAGCCCCAGACGTTTGCCACGACCGAGGAGGTGGCAGGGCGCGTGGCCGTCGTGCCCATCGCGGCCGGCGCGCAGGTGGTGGGCGGCATGCTGGCGGACGCCGGCGCCGAAGCTCTCAGCTTCGAGGTGCCTCGCGGACGCCGGGCGGTGGCCATCACCGTCACCGACGACACCGGTGTCGGCGGGCTGATTCGTCCCGGCAACTTCGTGGACATCGTCGGCACCTTCGAGTTCGGCCGTCCGGTGTCGAACCAGAACGGCCGCATCACCTACGCCGACGAGCGCACCGAGGTGCGCACGATGATGCAGAACGTGTTCGTGGTGGCCGTGAACAAGGAACTGCGGCGCGAGCGCATCCAGGAGGAGACGTCGGGGCAGGGCGGCGGCACGCAGAGCACGCGAGCCCTGCGCACCGTGACGCTGCTCGTGGACCCGCAGCGGGTGCAGGAGCTCGTGCTCGCGCAGCAGGTGGGCGATCTCACGCTGTCGCTCCGTTCCAGCCTCGACGACACCGCCGTGGAGCTGCCGTTCCTCGACCCGCTCGGCCTCCTCAAGGTGCCGGTGCCGCTGAAGCCGAAGCCGGCGCGCGCGGCCCAGGCCTTCCGTGACGTGGGTCGCGGTCTCTTCTGAGGCGCAACGGAGACCCCCATGCTTACCCTCCCCCGTATGGTTCGGACGATCGCCTCACGCCTGCTGCTGCCGCTGCCGCTGCTCCTCGCCGCTGCGACCGCCGTTGCCGCACAGCCGACGACGGAAGAGCTGACGATCTACGTCAACGAGGTCACGACGTGGTCGCCCGGGTACGCCATGGGCGACATCGTGCTCGGCTCGCCGACAACCGCGGGCTACGAGCCGGTCGCCGGTCGCAAGCAGTTGATGCTCCGCGGCAAGCGCGAAGGGCGCACCACCCTCAACATCTGGGATCAGAAGAAGGTGCTGCGTCACGAGATCGCCCTCGTGGTGACCACGCGCGAGGCCGAAGCCATGGAGCGCGACCTGAAGGCGCTCCTCCAGCAGTACCCGAACGTCTCCATCACGAAACTGGGTGGCCAGGCGCTGCTCACGGGCACCGTCGCGACGCAGGATGAGCTGAACGCACTGACCGGCATCGCCCGCGTGGCGCGGGTGCAGTCCACGGTCACGGTGGCCGCGCGTCCGGGGGCGCGCACCGCCGGTGGCACGACGACCGTGCCGGGCTCCTCGCCTGGGCCGGCTGTCGCCGAGGCGCCGACGGAAGGCCCCACGGTCGTCGAGTACGAGCTGGAGTTGTTCGAGGCGAGCTCGCAGTTCAAGACCGGCGAGTACGGCAGGGGCGTCGAGCCGTCGGGACGCAGCCTCTACAAGGGCAAGGTGACGGCCCCGATTGGCGGCGACGGGGAGATCTTCATCGGCGGACCGAGCGTGGACCCGAAGAACAAGGACGACAAGGACCTGAAGGACACGGGCATCCGCCTCACGGTGCGTCCACGCGAGGGCGCGCGAGGTCTGGTCACGGGCATCGAGGTCGAGACCAACGTCCCGCTGGACTACAACCTCTACGACCCCGACGTGTGGCGTCGCTCGCGGTACTCGTTCGGCACGACGGAAGGCATCCCGTTCGCGGTGTCGGGCAACGACCTGCTCGCGGCGCCGGCGATTGCCGGCGGCACCACCGCGATGGGGAAGGTGCGCCGGGGCACCGATACGGCGGGGCGCGTGCCAGGCGTCAGCGGCCGGGGCGGCATGCAGTACGTGCCGGTGTTCGGGTCGCTGTTCGGATCGTCCAACTACAAGTCCAAGAAGACGCAGATACTGGTGGTGTTCCGCCCGACGCTGACCACCGGCACGCCGCAGCCCTGATGCCATGGCGAAGCTGAAAGTGATCGGCGTCACCTCGGGCTCGGGTGGCGCCGGCAAGACGTTCGTGGCGACCAATCTCGCCGTTGGCATCCTGCAGCAGGTGCGCGGCGGCGTGTTGTTCATGGACGCGTCGGCGCCCTGCCCGGGCGACGGCGCCCAGCGACTCGGCCTGCCGCGCCCCAAGAGCATCAGCGACCTGCTGCCGCTGCTCGAACGGATGACGCCGGACCTGCTGATGTCGTATCTGACGTCGGCGCCCTCGGGCGTGCCGTGCCTTGCCCTGCTGTCCGACGTGGTGCAGGCGCCTGCGCTTACCCGGCCGGTGCTCGAGCAGGTGTTCAACACGCTCGACCAATGCTTCGACTACCTCGTGCTCGATCTCGGCGTGACGACGGGGGATGTCGGTGCATTCCTCGTGGACCGGGTGGACCAGCTGTGCGTGGTCGTGGACCCGTCGCCGCAGGGCGTGATGCGCGCCGCCCACGTGCTGACGCTGATGCGAGGCATGCAGTTTCCCGCCGCAGCGGTGTCACTGGTGGTCAACCGCGCCAACGACGCGTACACCGGTGCCGCGGCGGCCGAGCTCGGCGCCCCCGTGCTCGGCTACCTGAGCGAGCAGCAGGGGACCGTGCAGTGGGCGCAGGAGAAAGGGCGGACGCTGATCGAGCTCCGCCCCGAGGACGAGCTCTCCACCGTATTCGCCGATTTGTCCCGCGGTTTCATCCAGCGGGCGTTCCGGCAGCGCGCCGACACGCGCGCCGATGCGCCGGAGTCGTCCAGCGACATCAGGCGGGGCGTCAAGCTGCGGATCCTTCGTCGGTTGATCGAGGAGATCGACCTGCGCAAGGGCGACCTCGGCTACCTGCACGATCCGGTCAAGCGCCAGGAGATGCATGTCCGCGTGGAGGGCAAGCTCATCGCGCTCGTGCAGGAGGAAGCAGCCTCGGCGACGCGTCAGGAGCGGCGGCAGCTCGTGAAGGAGCTGCTCGACGAGTCGCTCGGGCTCGGCGCACTCGAAGACCTGCTCGAGGATCCGACGGTCACCGAGATCATGGTCAACCGCATCGACCAGGTGTACGTCGAGCGGCGCGGCCACCTGCAGCTGGCCAACGTGCAGTTTCTCAGCAACGAGCAGCTGCGCGGCATCATCGAGCGCATCGTCGCGCCGCTCGGGCGCCGCATCGACGAGAAGGTGCCGATGGTCGATGCGCGGCTGCGCGATGGCAGCCGGGTGAACGCGATCATCCCGCCGCTCGCGCTGCGGGGGCCGGCCATCACCATCCGCAAGTTCTCCAGGAAGCTGCTCGGCGTGCCCGATCTCATCGGGTTCGGCTCGATGACCGAGCAGATCGCCACCTTCCTCGGCGCAGCGGTGCAGGCGCGACAGAACGTCGTCATCTCGGGCGGCACCGGGTCGGGCAAGACCACGCTGCTCAACGTGCTGTCCTCGTTCATTCCCGACGATGAGCGCATCGTCACGATCGAGGATGCCGCGGAACTGCAGCTGCCGCAGGAACACGTCGTCTCACTCGAGTCGCGTCCGCCCAACATCGAGGGCGAGGGTGCGATCACCATCCGCGATCTCGTGCGCAACGCGCTCCGCATGCGTCC
>JAEZCY010000327.1 GCA_023429845.1 Acidobacteriota bacterium | reverse complement strand
TCTCCGAGCCGTCCATCTCCGCGTCCGAGCCGTCCGTCTCCGCCGCACGCCAGCCACCCGGCTGCACACCTCCGTCGTGAGCCGGCGCACGCGAACCAAGGTTGGTGCCGCTCTCGCGTTCACGCTCCTTGCCGGCTCGGCCGCGCTCCTGTCCCAACCGGCAGCGCCGGCGCGGTCCGCGGAACGCGTCGCGTTCGACACGCACCTCGAGCAGCAAGCGCAGGCCGCGCTCGACGCGCGCACGGCACGTATTGCCAGCATCACCACTCCAGAGGCCATCCGGGCGTACCAGCGGGAAGCGCGCGCGGCGATTACCGGCATGCTGGGGCTGCTGCCTGCGAGCGATGCCCCGCTCAACGCCAGCATCACCCGGACCACCCGTCGCGACGGGTACCGCATCGAACACGTCGTCTTCGAGAGCCTGCCCGGCCTCAAGGTCACCGGGCTCGTGTACGTCCCGGACGGCGCCGGTCCCTTCCCCGCCGTGCTCGGTACGGCGGGTCATGCCGCCGAGGGCAAGGCGTCGCCGACCTACCAGCATGTGTGGGTGTCCCTCGCCCGCCGCGGCTTCATCGTCCTCGCCTACGACCCGCCAGGGCAGGGAGAACGAATCGAATACCTCGACCCGGCCAAGGGCGAGTCGCGCGTGGGCTTCGGCACCGGCGAGCACATGATGACGGGCCAGCAACTCTTGCTGTCAGGCCGCAACATCGGCGCCTACATGGTGCAGGACGGCCGACGGGCGCTCGACTACCTGCTGACGCGCGGCGACGTCGATCCCGCGCGGGTCGCCGTGGCCGGCAACTCGGGCGGCGGCACCCAGGCGGCACTGCTCGCGGTGAGCGAGCCGAGACTCGCCGCCACGGTCGTGTCCTGCTACATGACGTCGTGGACGGACATGTGGAATGCACCGGGCCCGCAGGACTCGGAGCAGATCCTGCCCGGCTTCATCAGCGGCGGGTTCGACTTCGCCGACTTCGGCATCGTCGCCGCCCCCCGCGGTTTCCTCGTGAGCAGCGCCATCCAGGACTACTTCCCCATCGCGGGATCACGCAAGGTCTCGGCCGAACTCGGGCCTCTCTATGCCGCCCTCGGTGAACCCGACAAGCTCGCGCGGGTCGAGAACGACGCGACGCATGGCTGGTCGCAGCCGTTGCGCGAGGGTGCGTACCGCGCGCTCGGCGTCTGGCTCGATCGGCCCGGCCAGAATGCCTCGGAGGCGCCGGTCACGACGGAGCCGGTCGCAGCGTTGAACGTCACCACCAGCGGCCAACTGGCCTCGTCGGTGGGATCCCGCACGATCCGCGGGCTGCACGCAGATGAGGTGCGCGCGCTGACTGGCGCCCGCGAACCCGTGACCGATGCAGCGCTGCGGGGGCTGCTCGGCGACGTCGGAACACGTGCCAAGCCGCGGCTCCTCGCGCGATCGGGGAACGCAGCCGCACCGGCCGGCGAGCGGCTGCTGATCGAAGTCGAGACCGGGGTCCGGCTGCAGGGCTGGCTGCGACGTCCGGAAACGGCTGGTAAGTCGCCGGTGCTGCTCGTGGACGACCGCGGCGCCACGCTGAGGGGCGCCACCGTGGACGGACTCGTCGCCGCGGGTCATCCGGTGCTGGCGCTCGACGTGCGTGGCACGGGCGCGCTGGGACCGCTGGTCGGCGAAAGCGGCTACTCGCCGCAATACCAGTTCGCCGCGCGCGCGTGGCTGCTAGGCACGAGCGTGCCGGCCTGGCAGGCGCGCGACATCCTGCAGGGTCTCGCGTTGATGGATGAACTCGGGCTGGGTGGTGCGCCCATCGTCCGCGCGACGGGCCAGACCGTCGCTGCCGCGCTTTTCGCCGCGCAGATCGCCCGTCCGGCAGGGCTGGTGCTCGAGGAGTCGATTGTCAGCTTCCGTGACGTGGCGCTCGCCGACGTGCACGACCGTGCCACGATGATGATCGTGCCCGGCGTCCTCCGGGTGACCGACCTTCCGGAGCTGATGGCGCGCCTCGGGTCCACACCCGTGCAACTCGTGCGTCCGCGCACGGCGGACGGCAAGGCGATCACCGCGGCCACGCTCGCGACGCACCTGGGCACGGCCACACCGCACAACGTCAGCCTGAGCCACTGACGATTGCGACGGACCGCCGGGCAAGGCCCGGCGGCTACGTACCTCCATACCGCCCGTCGCTCGATCCTCAGGCATCGGGCCCTGCCCGGCGCACGCGACGCGTCCTGTTACCGCGGCTTCCAATCGGGCAATCGATCGTTGCCCGGGCCCGTCGTCAGCGTCACCCGTCGATTCGGATCGCTCGTCGACACGAGGGCGAGGTCCCAGTCCTCGCCGGCGTGGTGCTCCGGGCTGACCGACATCGCCAGCCACTGACCGTCCGGCGACACGCGCGGGTAGTAGCTCCAGAGCGACGGATGCGCATGCGCGACACTCACGGCGCCGGAGGCGAGTTCCCGCCGCTGGATCGTGGACGGCTCCGAGTCGAGCTGCACGTTGAAGAGCACCTGACCGTCTGGTGACCACGCCGGCCAGCACGCCCCGCCGCTCACCGGCACCGGTTCCGTGCGGCCCGACGCCAGGTCGAGCACGTGGACCTGGAAGTTCCAGAACGCGCCCACGCGCAAGGTCTGCGCCGCAAACGCGACTCGCGTGCCGTCGGGTGACACTGCGGGCATGATCGCGCGTCCCACGAAGTTCGTCGTCAGCCGTTCCGTCTGCCCATCGGCCACGCGGACCCGGTAGAGGTCGCCCCGCGAGTCGCGATCCGACGAGAACACGAGCGCCTGCCCGTCCTGAGTCCAGCTTGGATCGTTGTCGTTGCCCGGATCGGTCGTGATGCGACGCACGTCGGTGCCGTCGGCACGCATCACGTAGATGTCCAGGTCGGGCGTTCCCGACTCCGGTTGAGGTCCGTAGTGGGCGCGATTGGACGAGAAGGCAATCAACTGGCCATCCGGCGACCAGCGCGGCGACTCGTCACGCCAATCGCTGCCGGACGTGAGCTGGCTGACGCTGCCGGTTCCGACGTCGATGCTGAAGATCCTGGGCCTGCCGGCGACATCCGACTGAAAGACCACCGTCCCAGTCGTGACCGCCTCATACGGTTGCGTCACCTGTGGCGCGGGTCCATCGAGCTTCGCCTCTCCCAGGGGGTGAGAGGGACGGGTCGCCGAGCCGTCCATCTCCGTGGCCGCCAAGCCGTGCCTCTCGGCCCCCTGTTCCTGGGCCGCCGTCTCCCCGTGTTGGGGAGACGCGCTCCCGGAGTCGGCCGACTGCACATTGCCCGAGCACCCCGTGAGGACAGCGAGCCCAAGGCCCAGGGCCCACGGCCCAAGGCCCTTCCTCAACGCCGGCAGAACGCCATCAGGTGCCAGCCGTACGGACGGACCCACGCCTGCGGCAGTGCATTGAACGTTCCGACGAACAGCGAGTTGAACAGCACGGCTTTCCATCCCTTGTGCAGCCTCGAGGCGACCGGGAATCGCTCGGGGACGATCTCCACGTCGCGGAACGGCGCCAGCAGCGCCTTGAATTCGGGGATGGAATACAACTGCAGCACCGGCGCGTCGCCGTGCTCCAGGCCCACCTTCATCACGGTCGACATCGCGTTGAGCCACGAGACGCGGTTGTAGACCATGAAGATGGCCAGCCCGCCGGGTCGCAGCACGCGATGCGCTTCGGCCACGAGCGCCGGCGCGTCCGCGGCGTATTGCACCACCCCGTGGGCATAGACGACGTCGAACGAGGCCTGGTCGAATGGCAGGGCTGCGCCGTCGGCAACCAACAGCTCTTCGGGTTGCAGCCCGTGAAGCGCGAAATTCTGCTCGGCCAGCTCGATGGAGGTCTGTGCGAGATCGACGCCGGTCACGCGCGCGCCGCCTTTGGCGAACCGCACGAGGTCGGTGCCGATGCCGCAGCCAATCTCCAGGAGCTGCTTGCCGGTGAAGCCGCCGAAGTCCACGAGTCGTGGCAGGTAGTGCAGCTTCTCGAAGCGGTACGCATCCAGATCGTCGAAGAACTCGGGCGTGCCCACTGGATGCGTGGTCATCTCGAGATCGTGGATGCGCGTGTTCCAGTAGCGAGCCACGTCGGCGGAGGTGGGCGGGCCCTGCGGCGGTGCCGCGGTCGGGTGCATCTCGCTATCGTAGAATACCGGTCACGTGCGACGCGACCCGAGTCGGCTCACGACTCCCGAGTTCGACCTGCTGATCGTCGGCGCCGGTATCTATGGCGCCACCGCAGCCTGGGACGCCACGCAACGAGGGTTGACGGTCGCGCTGATCGACAAGGGCGACTTCGGCGGCGGCACCTCCTTCAACAACGCCAAGACCGTGCATGGCGGCGTGCGGTCGCTCCAGCGTGGACACCTGGGCGAGATGCGTGAGTACCTGCGCGAGCGCCGGGCACTGCTGCGCATTCTGCCGCACCTCGTCCACCCGCTGCCGTTCGTGCTGCCGACCGCGCGCGCGCTCACACGCAGCCGGCTGGCCCTGGGCACGTATTTCCGCCTGAACGATCTGCTCGCCTACGACCGCAATCGCATTCCCGACGACAGCAAGCACCTGCCCGGCAGTCGTCTGCTGTCGCGCGAGGAATGCCTCCGGGTCGCGCCGTGGATCGCCCCCACCGGCGTGACCGGTGGCATCGAGTGGCACGACGCGCAGTTCTCCAACAGCTCGCGAGCGGAACTCGCCTTCATCCGGACCGCCGTGCGTCACGGCCTCGAGGCGGCCAATCACGTCGAGGCCCTGGCGCCGATCGTCTCGGACGGGCGCATCGCGGGCGTCATGGCGCGCTCATTGCTCGAGGACGGGCACGAGTTCCCGATCCGCGCGCGCGCCGTGCTGCTGGCCGCCGGCGGCTGGACCGACGAGTGGCTCGGGCGCGCCACGGGCGGCCGGCGCAGGAAGCCGGTGCCACGCTGGTCGGTCGCGATGAACGTGGTGATCCCCGGCCTGGGCGGCACGCATGCGGTGGGCGGCACCGCGCGAGGCCGCTTGTTCTTCCTGGCGCCGTGGCGCGGCGCGACGATCGATGGTACGAGCCACGACCCGTGGACGGCGACCGCCGACCAGCTGGCGCCGCGCCGTGAGTTCGTCGAGCAGTTGCTCGCCGACCTGAACGCTGCGTTTCCGAGAGCCCGCATCGCGTCCGGCGATATCCGCCTCGTGCACCGGGGCCTGCTGCCGGCAACCGAGGCGTCGCCGCAGCGGGTCACGCTGATGCGTGAGAGCCCGTTCGTGGACCACGGCGAGGATGGCTGTCGCCAGCTCTACTCGCTCGTCGGCGTGCGGTACACCACGGCGCGCCGTTCCGCCGAGCACGCGGTGGACGTGATCGCGCGAGCGCTGGGCACGAGCGTCGCTGCGTGCGCCACGGCTACGACGCAACTGGATGGCGGGCAGATCGAGCGCTTCGACGCCTACGTGCGTGAGGCGACCCGGGAGGCGACACCCGAGGTGCCGGCGCGGCTGATCGAGCGTCTCGTGTACAACGCCGGCACGGCATGGCGCGACATCGTGGCGCTGGGCCGATCCGCAACGTCTTCGGGGCGCGACCTCTTGAAGCCGCTCGGTGCGGCCTGCGACGTCACGGGCGCGGAGGTTCTCTACGCGGTGCGAGAGGAGATGGCCATGACGCTGGGCGACGCGCTTCTGAGGCGCACCGAGGCGGGTAGTCGCGGCTATCCCGGCGATGATGCGGTCGAGGCGGCGGCGGAAATCGCCGGTGCCGAACTCGGGTGGTCCGACGGCCGGACGCAACGTGAGCGGCAGGACCTGCTGCGCACCTACGACGCGGCGTCGCTTCGCGGCAACTGAACGGGCGCATCGAGCGCATCGGCCCACCGCTCGAACACCATCAACGCAAACAGCTGGTGCGCGTGGTTGGCACGGCCATCGACGTGCTCCCGGATCAGGCGCGCGACCTCGGCCGGCTCGAACAGTCCGCGCCGCACCAGTCGTTCACGCGAGAGCAGATCGCGCATCAGGGGCTGCAGTTCCCGGCGCAGCCAGTTCTTCATCGGGATACTGAAGCCTTCCTTCCTGCGGTGCAGGATGGTGTCGGGGAGCACCCCCTTCAGCGCGCGCTTCAGCACGATCTTCCGCTCGTTGCCGCGCACCTTCAGGCGACCGGGCATCGAGAACGCCAGTTCCATCACGTCCACGTCGAGAAACGGTGCGCGCGTCTCGAGCGACGTCGCCATGCTCATGCGATCGACCTTCACGAGGATGTCATCGGCGAGGTAGACCCGTAGATCCGCATACAACTCGCGATTGACCGCATCACCGGCCTCGTACGCGCCAAGCGCCTCGCGCACCTCGCGGTGGACGTCACCGCCGATGACGGCGTCACGCATCGCGGCCGTGTACAGGCGGCGGCGAGCCGGGGCGTCCATGAACGTCATCCAGCGGTAGTGTCCGATGGCGGGGCCATTGGCGGTCATCCCGCTCAGGAAGCGCTTGACCTTGTTCAGCGCGCCCTTCTTCTGCTCCGACGGCGGCAGCAGTTCCCCGACGCGATCGGCAAGGCGCCACGCCACGTCCGGAGTCACCCGTGAGAGGCGGGCGGCCAATGCCTGTGCGGCATAGGCGTCGTACCCGCCGAACAGCTCGTCGCCGCCGTCGCCGGCCAGCACGCCCTTCACGTGTTGGCGCGCCAGCCGCGATACCAGGTACGTCGGAAACAGCGACACGTCGGCGAACGGCTCGTCGAGATGCGCGACGAGCGGATCGAAGAGCCCGGCGACGTCGGGTGTGACGACGTCCTCGACGTGGGTCAGCCCGAAACGGGTCGCCACCTGGCGTGCATACGGCAGCTCGTCGTAGCTGCGGTCGGCGAACCCCATGCTGAAGCTCGTGACCGTCACGCCGCGCCGCCGCGCCGCGTCGGCCATGAACGCGGCGATGGCGCTGGAGTCGATGCCTCCTGACAGGAAGACGCCGAGCGGCACGTCCGACATCATCTGGCTGTCCACGGCCCTGGCCAATCCCTCGCGGACGGCGACCGCGGCGTCCTCGTCCGCCCAGGCGCGCACCGGCGTGCGTGCGACGTCCCAATAGCGCGCCGTCTGGACGCGGCCGGCGCGGTAGACCAGGTAATGCGCAGCCGGAAGCTTTCGAATGTGCCTGAACAGCGTCCGCGGCGCGATGACGTACTCGTACGTCAGGTACTGGTCGAGCGCCTCCAGGTCGAACTCGCGCGAGATCTCCGGCCGCACCAGCAGCGCCTTCACCTCCGACGCCAGGAACAGCCCCGTCGGCGTCTCGGCGTAGAAGAGGGGCTTCTCGCCCGCCCGGTCGCGCGCAGCCACCAGCGTCCCGGTGCGCTCGTCGTGCAGCGCGACCGCGAACATGCCGCGCAGCCTCGCGAACGCCTCGGTGCCCCACTGCTCGTACGCGTGGACGACGGCCTCGATGTCCGACCCCGACCGGAACTGGTGTCCGAGCGCCGCGAGCTCGGTTCTCAACTCGGGAAAGTTGTAGATCTCGCCGTTGCCGACGACGTGGATGTCGCCGGCTTCGTTGCTGAAGGGCTGCTGCCCGCCGGGAATGTCCATGAAGGACAGGCGGCGCATGGCCAGGCCGGCGCCACAGCGCGCCAGCGCGCCCTCGTCCTCGGGTCCGCGATGCACGAGCCGGCGCACCATGCCTCGCAGCGCGTCCTCCGACACGGGGGCCTTCGCGTCACGATGGGCGATGGCAACGATGCCGCACATGGGTCTTACGCTCGCATCCTCGATGCGGAAAGGCGGAAATGCGGGAACGTCGAAGGCATCGTTGTGCTACCGATCCGGCTCCGCGTCTCCCTGGAGTGCGGTGCCCCGCCGATCGCGCACGACTTTCGCCGGCGTACCGACGGCAATCGCGAACTCCGGGATGGCGCCGACTACCACCGCGCCCGCGCCGATGATCGCATCGCGGCCAACCGTCGAACCATCGGTCACGACGACGTGCGCGCCCAGCCAGACGTGGTCGCCGACGTCGATCCCGGCTGCGGTCCGTCCCTGGTCGAGCACCGGCACGTCCACCCGATCGTAGAGGTGATCGCCCCCCACCAGGTACGTGTAGGCGGCAATCAGCACCTTCTGGCCGACGCGCACCCGCGACGCCGAGAAGATCTCGGTGTTGAAGCCGATGTTGGCCTCGTCCTCGATGACGATGTCGCCGTTCTTGCAGCTGAGGATCGCATTCCGACCGAGGAACACGCCGCGCCCGATGCGAATGCCCTGGTTGTCGCTGCCCTTGGCATCGAGGCAGCAGCCGTCGTCGACGACGACGTTGTCGGCGATGTGGATCTTGTGCGGGTGGCGCAACACCACGCCGGTGCCGAAGGCCACGCCGCGGCCGCACGACCCGAGCAGCAGCGGATACAGTTTCGACCGCAGGAACAGGCCGAGCGCGCCGGGAACACCCCAGCAGAGCAGCGTGACGACTTCGTACTTCAGGAGCGCGAGCAGGCCTGGCTTGCCCACCACGAGTTCGGCGTAGCGCTGCGCCTTCGACTTCTGCTCGTCGAACAGCTCGCGCTGGATCACGGTGATCCGCGCATCGTGTTCTCGCGGCGCCTTCACCCCCGTGGCATCCCCCGGCTCGCCGTCGCGACGTGGGGCACCAGGCGCGCCGCATCGGGCTGATCGGCCGGCGCCTCGACGATGTCGCGGATCGCATAGGTCGGCTTGTCCTGCGACTCGTGGTACGTCCGCGCCTGCAGCTCGGCGAGCAGGCCCATGGTGAGCAACTGGAGCCCTGCGAACACGAGCACGACGCCGAGCAGCAGCAGCGGCCTGTCGGCGATGCCCTGGTGCATGAAGAGGCGCACGAAGGCCAGGTACGCCATGATCAGGGCGCCCAGGCCGCCGAGGATCACGCCGACGAGGCCGAAGATCTGCAGCGGGCGCGTCGCGTAGTTGAGCAGGAACTTGACGGTGAGCAGGTCCAGGATGACGCGGATCGTGCGCGACAGCCCGTACTTGGACGCGCCGGCCCGCCGGGCGCGATGGTTCACCTCGACCTCGTCCACCTTGACGCCGAACTCGCTGGCAATCGCCGGGATGAAGCGGTGCATCTCGCCGTACAGGCGGAGCGGCTTGACGACTTCGCTGCGGAATGCCTTGAGCGAGCACCCGTAGTCGTGCAGTTCGACGCCGGTGGCCCGCGAGATCAGCTTGTTGGCGATCATCGACGGAATGCGACGCGTGATCAGCGTGTCCTTGCGGTCGCGGCGCCACCCGCACACGATGTCGAAGCCCTCTTCGAGACGGGCGACGAGCATCGGGATGTCCTTCGGGTCGTTCTGCAGGTCACCGTCCGACGTGATGATGACGCGTCCACGCGCATGCGCGAAGCCCGCCGAGAACGCCGGCGTCTGGCCGAAATTGCGCCGGAAGCGGATGATGCGGAAGCGCGGGTCGCGCGCCGGCAAGGCCGCCAGCAGTGCACCGCTGCCATCCGTGCTGCCGTCATCGACGAGCAGCACCTCGTAGGTGCGGCCCCACGGGTCGAGCGCCGCCGTGATCTCCACGTAGAGCGCCTCGATGTTCGGCGCTTCGTTGTAGATGGGGATGACGAGGGAGATCTCGGGGATCATCAGGCGAACGCCGGATTATACCGCACCGGCTTGTGGTGTCCGACGCTGCCGGAGCAGCGCGTACGCGATGGCGCCGACCACGAGCACCGCCGCCACGGCGAGGGAAATCGGACGCAGGTGCTCGTCGAGGAACGTCATTGCCTGTTGCCCGTACCAGCGCGCGAGCAGCGCCTCGCCGAAGTAGCGGAAACCGCGACCGATGCCGATCGCGGTCACGAACTGCCACAACGGGATCTGCACGACGCCGGCCAGCAGCACGAACACCTTGAAGGGCGCCGGCGGCGGCAGCACGGACGGCACCAGCACCGCGAGCAGCCCCCAGCGCTGGAAGGTGGCGCGCCCCTGCTCGACGCGCTCCGCGCTGACCATCTTCCGCAGCACGCGTTCGCCGCCCTTTCGGGCGAGCAGGTACATGACGACGCAGCCGGCAATCGAACCGAGCGTCGTCACCGCCGCGTAGACGAACCACATCGACGGCTCACGCGTCACCATCCAGACCAGCAGCAGGTCGTTGACCTGTGGCAGCGAGAGAAACGACGAGTCGAGGAACGCCACCAGGAAGAGCCCGGGGGCGCCGAGCGCGAGCGCGAACGACTGGACGGCAGCGACGACTTTCGACATGCGGTGGATGGCTCGGCACGACAGCAGCACGACTGCATCACAGCCGGCAGGCTGTCGCAGCGGCCGAGGTACTATGGCGGGATGGTCGGCCCCTGATCGGCAAGGACGGCCGATCGCGCCATCCGACGATTATAGCCAAGCTCCCACGTGCCTGCCCGACCGTCCATCACATCCCGACCCGCCTTCGTGCCCGTGCTCGCCGCCGTGGTGGCGCTGCTCGTCGGCAGTGCCGCCACCTATTACTACGCGTCGCATGACCTCACGCTGAGCCACTACGATGCGAAGGCGCACCTGGTGGTGGCGCGCCGCATCATGGACAGCCTGACGCCGGGCTGGCGCCAGATCGGCGCGGTGTGGCTGCCGCTGCCGCACGTGCTGAACGCCGTGCCGGTGCAGGTGGACGCGTGGTACCGCAGCGGCGCGTCGGGCGTGGCCATCTCGATGGCATCCTTCGCAATGGCCGCGGCCGCGCTGTGCTGGCTCGTCGCGAGGCTGTCGGCGTCGGTCGCCGCGGCGATCGCCACCCTCGCCGTGTTCGTGTGGCAACCGGATCTCCTGTACCTGCAGGCCACGCCGATGACCGAGCCGCTCCTGCTCGGCCTCACCGTCAGCGGCGTGGCGCTGCTCCACCACTGGACGACAACGGGCGGCGCCGGAGCGGCGTGGCCTGCCGGCCTGGTCCTGGCGCTCGCCTGCCTGACCCGCTACGAGGCCTGGCCAATCACGGCGGCAGCCGGACTGGTGGCCTGGCTTACGGTCTGGCGCAATGGCCGCGGGGCGTGGGCCGCGGCGACCGCTGCCCTGCGCGTCGGTGTGTGGCCGCTCGGCGCGCTGCTGCTGTTCCTCGTGCTCAGCAAGGCGACGGTCGGTGAGTGGCTGGTGACCGGTGGCTTCTACGAGGCGAACAATCCCGCGCACGGCAACCCGGCGGAGGCCCTCGTGCAGGTGGGCTGGGGCCTGGGTCGTGTAGGCGGCTGGCCCGTTGCCTGGGCCGGCGCCGCCGGCGCGGTGCTGGTGCTGGTGAACGGGCTCGTGCATCCGCAACGACAGGCGTGGTGGTTCGTGCTGGCGCTGGCCGGCTCCGCGGCGCTGCCCTTCTACGCCTTCGTCAGCGGCCATCCGTTCAGGATCCGTTACATGATCCTGCTGATCACGGCCGCGGCAGCCTGCATCGGCATGCTCGTGGCGCTGCTGCCGAAAGCCTATCGGGGTGTCGTGGTGCTGCTGGTGCTCGCGGTGCTCGCCGTCGAGAGGCGTCCGCTCGGGCTGACCTCACCGATGGTGGCCGAGGCCCAGTGGGATCGCGCCAACCAGCGTGAGCGGCGGGATGTGACAGCCTGCCTCCAGGCGCGCTGGCACGGCGAGCCAATCCTCGTGAGCATGGGATCGCTCGCGCACTACATGCAGGAAACCTCGCACCACGGCTTCGACATCGCCGACTACATCCACGAAGGCGTCGGCGAGATCTGGTACGAGGCGCTGCGGAGCCCGCAGCGCCACGCCGCGTTCGTGCTCGTCGAGGAACGAGCCGAGGGCGGCGATCAGCTCTTTCGCATGGCGCAGGCCGACCCCGCCTTCCTCGAGGGGTTCACGCGCACGTGTGAAGGTGGAGGCGTGGCGCTCTACGTGCGACGGTAGAAGAAGGGACGGCCGGAGAGCCGTCCCGATCTCTGCAGCTAGCGGAGTTTGAAGTTGACCGTGAACAGGAACGTGTTCCCGCCGAGATCCACCGATTCGCCGAAGAACCCGAGGTCGGGATCCAGGCTGGCCTTGGCGGTGGAATAGCGCCACTCGCCGCCGAGCAGCGCGTTGGCGCCCACCGGGAAACGGACGCCCGCGAGGATGACCGGGCCGATCTCCAGGCCATCGTCAGTGAAGCTGTCGCGGAAGATCTCGCCGTTGCTGAAGTCCAGGAACTCGCCCACCTCGGTGTAGCGCCAGCGATTGAGCTGGACGCCACCGCCCACGTAGGGCT
Source organism: Acidobacteriota bacterium (assembly GCA_023429845.1). GTDB lineage: Bacteria > Acidobacteriota > Vicinamibacteria > Vicinamibacterales > Vicinamibacteraceae > Luteitalea. The sequence goes on along the minus strand of JAEZCY010000327.1, from coordinate 17,198 downwards.
GGACGCCGGCGTCGCGCGTCAGCGGGAACACCTTCGCGGTGAACGTCACCGGGATGTTGCGCAGCTTCAGATCCGACTCGATTTCGGTGCCGTCGGCGTCGACGAACCCCGAGTACACGGTCGGGACCGTGCGCTGGTAGAAGTTGACGCCCGCGCCCACCTCGATGAAGGACCCGACGCTGATCGCGAAGTCGCCGCCGGCAGTCACGCCGTTGAAGTCCGCGAGATCGAATTCGAGGAAACTCAGGTTCTGGCGCAGGACGTCGTCGCGGTCGCGCGAGTCCTCACCCTTGACCAGGAAGCCTCCGATGTTGACGCCGAACACGGCGTCCTGCGCGTACGCCGATCCGCTGCACGCGAACACCAGCGCCCCGCCCACCAGCAAACGTCGCCACATGGCGTGTATCTCCACGGACTGGCTTCCCGAAGGTCACGCCCCATGCGTGTGCCGCCCGTCCCTGTGCTGAGCGGACTTCAAGCAAGGAGCATGCCCTGGGAGCTGTCCTCGGCCGGCGTCACTCGGTGCGTGGGAGTCTCCGGGCGTAGAACTCGGTGAGCATGGCCTGCATCTCGTCGTGGATGCGGCCGTTGGTGGCGAGCACCTGGGGCATGCGCGACTGGAACCGCGTGCCGCGCCAGTCGGTGATCCGCCCGCCCGCCTCCTCGACGAGCAGAGCACCTGCGCAGGAGTCCCAGGGCTTGAGCGTGGCCTCGTAGAACCCGTCGAAGCGACCCGCCGCCACATAGGCCAGGTCGAGCGCCGCGGACCCGAGCCGGCGCACCGCGCGACTGCGCCCGAGAAAGTGGCCGAACAGCGCCACCAGTTCCGCGCCGGTGTCGCTCTCGTGCACCGTGTACGGGAACCCGGTGACCAGCAGGCTGTCGAGGACGGTGTCGGCCTGGGTGACCGACAGCGGCTGCCCGTTCAGCCGCGCGCCCTGGCCACGCTCCGCCGTGAACAGTTCGCGTCGCGTCGGGTCGTAAATGGCCGCGACGATGACCTCGCCGTCGAGCTCGAGCCCAAGGGACGCACAGAAGATCGGCAGGCCGTGCGCGTAGTTGGTCGTGCCGTCGATCGGGTCGAACACCCAGCAGTACCCGGGCACGTCGCCGCGCAGGAGGTCGTCCTGCTGAAGCTCTTCACCGAGGACGGCGTGGTCCGGAAAGCGCTCGGCGACCAGAGCTCGGAACATGCGCTCGACGGCCACATCGACTTCCGTGACGAGGTCGATCTGACCGTCGCCCTTCTTGTCGATGCGCATGGGCCGGCCGAAATGCGCCATCTGGATGGCGCCTGCCTGCTGGACGGCTTCGACGGCCGTGGCCAGGAACAACGGATCGGGTGCGTTCATGCGGAGGAACCCGACAGGCGCTTGCGCATGGACACCTCCATGCCGCCTTCGGGTCGTCGGCGCAGCTGGACATCGTCCATGAAGCTGCGCATGAAGAAGATACCGCGACCGCTCGCCTTCAGGAGATTCTCCGGCGCCAGCGGGTCGGCAATCTCTTCCGGCTCGAAGCCTTCTCCTTCGTCCTGCACGGTGACCTGCAGGAACTCGGGCGCGTCGGCAGGCACGAAGGTGAAGTCCACACGCACGTGCTTGTCGGGGGCGAACTTGTTGCCGTGCCGCATGGCGTTGACCACCGACTCGCGAACGGCGACGCCAACCCAGTGGACGGCGTCCTCGGTCATGCGCGCCGTGGCACACAGCCGGTCGCAGACCACCTGCACGTAATCGAGCACGTCGACGTGGCTGTTGAGCACCAGGGAGAGCGCGGGACGGTCGGCCATGCGGTCGGGTTGGCGTGCATCATACACGCTCCAGGTCGCCCTCGCGGACGGCTCCGCCGCCCGCGAATGCTACAGTGAAGCCCGTCATGCCCGCCGAGTTCACGATGACCGTCACCGTCGCGCCCGCCACCTCCCTCGAAGGCGTCGTGCGCGTGCCCGGTGACAAGTCGATTTCCCATCGGTACGCGATGGTCGCGGCGCTCGCCGAGGGCGTCACGCGCATCACGCATTACGCGCCCGGCAACGACTGCCAGAGCACGCTGCACTGCCTCGAACAACTCGGAACCGTCGTCTCGCGGCACACGGCGTTCGACAGAACCACTGGCGCCGAGGTGCCGACTGTCCAGATAGTCGGCCGCGGGCTGCGGGGACTTCAAGCATCCGCTGCGGATCTCGACTGCGGCAACTCCGGTTCGACGCTTCGCATGCTGGCGGGCGTGCTGGCGGCGCACCCGTTCAGGAGCATCCTCACGGGCGACGCCTCGCTCCGGCGTCGGCCCATGATGCGGGTGGTCACTCCCCTTCAGCAGATGGGGGCGGTGGTCACGTCGTTCAATGGCCGGCCGCCGCTGTCGATCGACGGCACGGCGCTGCGTCCGATCACGTACCGTCCCGACACGCCGAGTGCCCAGGTCAAGACGGCCGTGCTCCTGGCGGGCCTGCAGACGGCTGGCATCACGACGTTCGAGGAGCCGGCGGGCACCCGCGATCACACCGAGCGCGCGCTGAAGGCGTTCGGCGCCACGGTGGACGTCCACGGTCACGTCATTCGCATCGAAGGCGAGCAGCCCCTCGCCGCCCGCGACCTCGCCGTCCCCGGCGATCCGTCGTCGGCCGCCTTCTGGGCCTGCGCCGCGGCCGCGTTGCCCGGTTCCTTCATCGAATTGCGCGACGTGGGCCTGAACCCGAGCCGCACGGGGATTTTCGACGTGCTGCGCCGCATGGGCGCCGACGTGGACCTGCTCGTGGAGCGCACCGACGCCGAGGAACCGGTGGGCCGGGTGCGCGTCCGTCACCGCGGTCTCCGTCGCCTCGAACTCAGCCCCGCCGACGTGCCCGGTCTGATCGATGAACTGCCGGTGCTCGCGGCGCTGGCCACGCACGGCGGCGAACTCCGCGTGACCGGCGCGCAGGAACTTCGCGCCAAGGAGAGTGACCGCATCACGGCGCTCGTGAACGGGCTGCGCGCCCTGGGCGCCGACGCAGACGAACTGCCCGACGGATTCCACGTGCGAGGTTCGCGGCGCCTCCTCGGCGGCGAGGTCGATGCAGCCGACGACCATCGTCTCGCGATGGCGTTTGCCGTGGCCGGGCTCGGCGCGCTCGAGCCGACCGTCATCCGCGGCGCCGACGCCGTCAACGTCTCCTACCCCGGGTTCTTCGACGTCCTCGCTGCCCTGAGGAAATGATCCCGACCCACACAGACAAGGTCTATCTGGTGGGGTTCATGGGATCGGGCAAGACCACGCTGGCCCGCGCCCTCGGACGACGCCTCGGCTGGCGCCACGTGGACCTCGACGACGAGATCGAACGTCGCGAGGGTCGCAGCGTCTCGCAGCTGTTTGCCGAGCGCGGCGAGCCGTATTTCCGCAAGGTCGAACGCGAGGTGCTGCTGTCGCTGCTGCCCGTGCGCAGCGTCGTGGTGGCGACCGGCGGCGGCACGTTCGTGCAGCCGGAGAACCGCGCCGACGTCCTGGCCGATGGCGTCGCGGTCTGGCTCGACGTGCCCTTCTCACGCATCGTGGATCGGGTCCCCTCCGATGGGCGCCGCCCCCTCGCAGCCGACCGCGCGGCCTTCGAGGCGCTGTTCGAGCAACGGCGTGCCGCGTATCGGCAGGCCCACCTGCGACTCGAGTCACACGGACGTGTGGAGGCCCTGGTCGAGCGGCTCCTGCATCGACTTGGCTGGTGAACGTTCAGGACGCCGCTTCTGTTCGTTATTAGAGCCACAGCGTGCGTTACCTGGTCATCAGCGATATCCACAGCAACCTGCCCGCGCTCACGGCAGTCCTCCACGATTGCGCGCCGGAGGCCTACGATCGGGTGCTCGTGCTCGGTGACCTCGTCGGCTACGGCGCCGAGCCCGCGGCGGTCATCGATCGCGTGCGCTCGCTGACGCCGCACGTTGTCGTGCGCGGCAATCACGACAAGGCGGTGTGCGGCCTCATGGACCTCCACGCCTTCAACTCGCACGCACGCCACGCGGCCGAGTGGACCACGCGCCAGTTGTCCGAGGCGCAGCTCTCCTACCTGCGCGACCTCCCGGCCGGCCCGCTGCTCGTGGACGACGTGATGGAGGTCTGGCACGGATCTCCCGCCGACGAGGATGCCTACCTGGTCTGGATCGACGACATCCGCGATGCCGCCTCGCTCGGTCGGCGGCCCCTCTGCCTCTTCGGCCACACGCACGTGCAGGGCGCGTATGGCTCCGGCGAGGGCCATCCGGTCGTCGAGAGCGGCGACACCTGGACGCGCACGACCCTCTCGATTCGTCTCGAGGACCGTTGGCTGGTCAATCCGGGGTCGGTGGGACAGCCCCGCGATGGCGATCCGCGCGCGGCGTACGCGCTCGTCGATCTGTTCGCCAATACGGTGACGCTGAACCGCATCACCTACGACGTCGCCGCCGCCCAGGAGCGCATCCGGGCCGTCGGGCTGCCGGAACTGCTCGCCAGCCGGTTGGCGGACGGTCGGTAGCAGCCGGCCGCGCCGGCTGACGTGCGGCTCGGGACGCGGCGGCTGCAGGAGCCAGGGAGACGGACGCCTCGACGAGGGGCGGAGATGGACGCCTCGACGAGGGGCGGAGATGGACGCCTCGGCGAGGCGTCCCTACCTGTTGCGGCGCTCCGCTTCGCGCTTCGCCTGTCCGCGCATCGCATCCATGGCGGCGCGTGAGCCGAGGATCCAGCCGATGACGATCCCCACCAGCAGCACCGCGGGGATGAAGATGAAATGCCCGGCGGTCATCTCACGCGCGACTCACCGGGGCTCTGCGGCGCGACGCGCGGCCTGCAGGTCCTGCTCGACGCGCCCGAGTCGCCGCCACAGCATCAGCACGTAGACCACGATCGCCAGCCAGGCAATCGCGTATGCCGCCGTCAGGAACGGCGCCGCCGGCAACCGCTCCGACTCGGGCAGTTCCGACAGCGGCACGTACTCCTCCTGCGCCGCCTGCGTCGCCGGGGCCTGCGCCTGCACCCCCGCCCCGCCGGCCACGAGCACGGCGACAGCCACCACTCCCGCGCGCACCAAAGCCATCACGTTGGACATGTCTTACCCTTCTGACTCGGCAAGCAGGAGATCGAGGGCGTCCTCCTGCTCGGCGAGCCGCACCCGCACCTGGAGCAGCGCCATGTAGAGCAGCAGGAACGCGACCGCGCACCAGTAGAGCGGAAAGCGCATCTCCGCGCCGAGCGTCGGTACGACCGTGGTCTTGGGGTGCATGGTCCGCCAGACGTTGACCGACCAGTAGATGAACGGCACGTTGACCATGCCGAACACGGCAACGCCGGCCGCCAGCTTCTCCGTTCCCGGGCCGCCGAACCGTCGCAGCAACAGGTAGGCCGAGAACAACAGCCACAGCACCAGCGTGGAGGTGAGGCGGGCATCCCACTGCCACCAGATGCCCCACGCCTTCCGCGCCCAGATCGGACCGGTGACCAGCACGATCAGCCCGAACAGCACCGCAAGCTCGGCCGCCGCCTCGGCCACCCGATCGCTGCGCGCCCGGCCCTTCACCAGGTACCCCACGCTGGCGATGCCGCAGGTGAACGTCGCCAGGAACATCATCCAGGCCACGGGCACGTGGAAATAGAAGATCTTCTGCACGAGTCCCATCGTCGACTCGAGCGGCGCCTGCATGATGAAGTACGGCGCCACGCCGAACATCGCCAGCGCGACTACGAGCAGCATGGGCACGCTGCGGGCGAGCATCCTCAAGCCTCCTTGGCCACACGAGGCGCAGCCTCGGTCATCAGCGCGCCGAACGTCCACAGGGCCAGCGTCGCAAACACGGCATCAAAGCATATCAAGAGGGGCAGCCACAGACTGACCACGCCGGGGACATACGGGTCGGCCAGAGCCGCCGACGTGCCGCGGACGCCGCCGATGATGATCGGAACGCTCATCGGGTACAGCAACAGCGGCAGCAGCACGTCGCGCGTGCGCGTCCGGGCCAGCATCGCGGCAAACAACGTCCCGATGCTGGCATACCCGGCGGTACCGGCGACGAGCACCGCCACGACGACGAGCGGGTTGCGGTGGAGCGGCATCTGGAAGAACAGGGCCACGAGCGGCAGCAGCATGACTTCGACGGCCAGCAGCAGCGTCATCAGTGCCGCCCACTTCCCCAGGTAGATCGACGGGCGCGGCGCCGCGGACGCAAGCACCGCCAGCAGCGTGCCAGCTGCGCGTTCGCGCTCGAAACTCCTGGCCATCGCCAGCGTCCCGGCAAGCGCCACCGTCACCCACAGCACCGCGGGGCCGGCTTCGGCTACGGGCTGGCCGTCGCGTACGAGGCCGAACGAGAACACCAGCACGCACGCGAGCGCGAAGCACGCCGTGGTGAGCAGTCCCTCACGCGAACGCCACTCGATGCGCACATCCTTGGCAAGCAGCACCCATGCCGCCCTGATGACCTCGGCCAGTGGCGCATCGGCATGCCGAGCCGCATCGCCAAGGCGCCCCTCGCCACGATCCGGGAAGGCACGCCGTGCGGCGGCGGCCATCAGCGGAGAGGGACGGCCGGGCGTGGGAGACGACGTGTGCGCGACCATGGCGCGGTAGGTTTCGGTCAACGGCACGGATGGATCGAGCGGCACCAACACGCCGCCGTTCAGCACGAAGGCGCGATCGACGAGGGACTCGGCAAGCAGCAGGTCGTGCGTCGCCAGGACGACGAGCGCGCCTCGATCGCGCAACGCCGCGAGACGCGCCACCATCCGCTGCGCGCTCTCGTCGTCCAGGCCGGTGAACGGTTCGTCGAGGAGGAGAATGCGGGGCGACGCGAGCAGCACGCGCTCGAACGCGAGACGCTGCCGCATGCCGCGCGAGAATCGCTCGACGACCTCGTCCGCCCTGTCGGCAAGACGCGCCGCTTCGAGGGCGCGCGTCACCGCCTCACCGACGTCGGGAACGCCTGCCAGACGCGCGAACAGTGCGAGGTTCTCTCGAGCGCTCAGTTCGCCGTAGAGCTGTGGTTCGTGACCGAGGACGCCGATGACCCGGCGCGGCGTGTCGAGGTGCGCGGTGCCGGGATAGAGAACGGCGCCGCGCGATGGTTCGGCAAGGGTGGACAGGACACCGAGGAGTGTCGTCTTGCCCGACCCGTTGGAGCCGAGCAGGCCGATCACCTCGCCCGCGTGGCCGTCGAACGAGATGTCACGCAGGACACGACGCCGGCCGAACTGCCGCGCCACACGGGAGACGACCAGCAGCGGCGTCACGAGGCGCGGCGTTCTGCCTCTCGGGCGGCGCCCACCCCGCGCATGCGTTCGACGTCGATGAGCGCGTAGACACCCTCGAGATCGCGGAACAGGCGCTCGCGTTCCGCACGCGCCGCGTCGCTCGATGACGCACTTCCCTGCTCCAGCTGCTGTAGTCGCGACAGCAGCGCCACTCGCTGCGCCTCGAGTGTGCGCACCCGCGTGGCGGTGTCCACCGGGACGAGGAAGATGATCCACAGCCCTATGCCGACGATGATGCCGGCGACCGTCAGCGCCGTGTAGCGTGGCCACAACGGATGATGGGGGATGCCGTCCAGCACCAGCCGCATCGCCGAGCCTGCCGGCTGACCGGGGCCCGTGCCCGTGAAGTACGTGCGCCCTTCCGCCTGTGCCTCACGCGACTGCGGCAGGACCGGCTCCACCAGGTGCGTGTCACCGAGGCGCCGCACGATTACGTTCGTCGCCATGCTGGCCACGGGCAGCGTCAGGGCGATCTCGCGCCGCGCGCCGGCGATCGGCAGTGCGTACGCCACCTGCGCCATCGTGCGGCCAGGCGCGAACGGTCCCGCCACCACCAGCTCGCGCTCGAAGACACGCGCCTGCGACGTGGAGCCCTCGAGCAGCGTCAACTGCAGCGCGCCGTCGGGCATCGTGATCGTCAACGGTGCCTCCACCGACACGGCGTGACTGGCTGCGTTGACGAACTCGAAGATGTGGACGACTTCGAGCCGTTCGTTGTTGAAGTCCACGATCGTCCGCCACTGATTGCCGAGCACGAGCGTGCCAGGCGCTGCCGGCCCGACAGGCGTCGCGGGATCGGCAGGGGCAGCAGGGCTCGCGCCAGTGGGTGGCGCCGCCCCGTCGGCCGCCCCGAGGCCTGTCGCGAGCAGCAGTCGTACGCCGGCACTGGCCGGCGCCTCGAACGCCTGCGACCGCACGGTCTCGCCATCCACCGTCACGGCGGCGACGATCGTCGTGCCGGCCGGCACGCCAGTGAAGATGGCGCGGCCGGATTCGTCGGTCGCGGCCGACTGGCTCACGCCGGGCCCCGTGAGCGTGACCTGAATGCCCGGCAGGTTGTTGGCCAGGGTCTGCCGGACGACGCGAACCGAGATGGCGCCGTCTGGAAGATCCGCGCTCGGGAGCACGATGCCGTTCATCTGGCGCAGGTCCGGCTGGGCGCGGCCCGGAGCAGCCAGCAGGAGAAGCGCGGCGAGCGCCCCGGTGATCGCGACGACCGCACGCATCACAGCGCGCCTCCACACGACTTGCAGAAGCGCGCGTCGGCGTCGTTGAGCGTCTCGCACGAGGTACACCGTCTTGCCGTCTCGCCTTTCGCCGATCGACTGCCACGCAAGCTCGCCAGATCCTGCGTGATGCGGTCACGCAGCCCTGATTCCCCGGCCTCGATGCGCTGCATCAGCCCCACGGCACGCTGGCGCAACCGGCCGGCCATCTCCTCGAAATCCGCCTCGTCCACCTTGCCCATCGCCTTGTCGAACTCGAGTTCCTTGATGCTGCGGAGCACGAGCGCCTTCTCGCGCTCGAGCGCCTGCATCTCGCGCGCCGAGCGGCGCGCGTCGCCGACGACCCGCTCGGGCATCACCAGTGGCAGCAACGTACGGTGCATGGCGGCCGCCGCGAATGCGGCGCCGAGAATGCCGAGGCTGAGGAGCACCAGGTGCTCGGGACGTGTGAAGCGGGGCTCGCGCAGCACGGCAACGGTGGCGCCGACCAATCCGAGCACGATGAAGAACTGCAGGACGCGACCGCCGCGGACGTCAGTCGAGGTCACGCAGTTCCTCGTCCAGCTTTGCCTGGTACGGATCTCCCTGGACCGCTAGCTGCGGGGCGGCGTCGGCGTCGGGCTTCCGCGACCACTTCATCACCGCGAGGCCAGCCACGGCGGCCCCGAAGATGCCGAGCCCGATTGGCAGCGCCCAGATGAGGCGATTGAACCCCTTGTTGGGCGGCTGCGTCAGGATGTCGGCGCCGCCATGCTCCTTGACGAAGGTCGCCAGGATCGTCTCGCGGTCGTGCCCGTCGGCGATCAGCTGTTTCAATCGCCCGAGCTGGGCCTCCTTGCCCTGGCAATTGAACATGCCGCACGTGCCGGCGGGCAGCCGACACCCGCAGGTGCAGAGAATCTCGTTCTCGAGTTCGCGCTCGAGCGCCGTACGCGGCACGATGGTGCCGGTGTCCTGCGCGTGCACGAGCCCCGGGGCCAGCACGAACATCACCAGCAGGAGCGCCGTGGTGGACGTGGTCGCACCGGAGGTGACGCCGGCCGGCAGCTTTACCCCCGCCGCCGCGAACGCCCGCTCCGGCAGGAGCGCCAGGATGGTGCCGATGGCAAGGAGTCCGAAGCCGGCCCAGATCCAGTTGACCAACGGATTCACGACGACGTGGAACGTGGCCGACTGCTCCTCGACGTCGAAGCCGGCGAGCACGACGTAGAGGTCGTAGAAGAACGACCGCTGGATGGCCACCTCGGTGGTCGGCTCGTCGGGCCGCTTGGTATAGAACCACTTGGCGGGCTCCACCGCCCCGAGGTCCTTGCCATCACGCGAGGCCGTCATGCGCGCGGTCACCATCTGCTTCTGCGCGTCCTGCGTCAGCCGCAGCCCGTCGTGCTGCACGGTGAAGCCGTTCACCGTGACCGACTGCCCGGGCTTGAGCAGCAGCTGCTCCTCCTGCTTGAACCCCTCACCCGCGAACCCCAGCGCCATCAGCACGATGCCGAGGTGGACGATGTAGCCGCCGTATCGCCGCTGGTTGCGGGCCACCAGGCCGATGGCGGACGTGAGCAGGTCCGAGCCCGAATACTGCTGGCGCACGCGCGCGCCCCGGATGAACTCTTGCGTCAGCGTACCCGCTACGAAGGCGGACAGCGCGAAGCAGATGCCCGATGACCACACCCGCACCCCACCGAGCACCACACCAACCCCGACGACGAGCGCCGCGACGACGGGCCAGAGGAACTGGTGACGGAGGTTCTCCACCGTGGACTTGCGCCACGCGAGGAGCGGGCCGATCCCGGTCAACGCGAGCAACGCGAGCCCGATGGGCAGCATCCATTTGTTGAAGAACGGCGGGCCCACCGTGAGCCGCTCGCCCATCACCGCCTCGCTCAGCGTCGGAAACATCGTCGCGAACAGGACGAAGACCGCCGAGAACAGCAGAATCCAGTTGTTGGCGATGAAGGCGGCCTCGCGAGACACCCACGAGTCGAGCTGGTGACGGGCGCGCAGGAGCGGCAACCGCCACATCAGCATCCCGAAGCTCACGACCAACAGCACGGCCATGAACACCGTGAACATCCAGGCGAGCTCGCGGTCCTCGCCAAAGGCGTGCACCGATTGCACGACTCCGGAGCGCGTCATGAACGTGCCGAAGATGGTCAGGAAGAACGTCGTGATCACCAGCGTCATGTTCCAGACGCGCAGCATGCCCCGACGCTCCTGCACCATGCCCGAATGGAGGAACGCCGTTGCGGTGAACCAGGGCAGGAGCCCCGCGTTCTCGACGGGGTCCCACGCCCAATAGCCTCCCCAACCGAGTTCCTCGTAGGCCCAGATCATCCCCAGCGTCAGGCCGAGCGACAGGAACAGCCAGCTCACCATCGTCCAGCGGCGTACGGCGCGGAGCCACGAGTCGTCCACATGGCCCGTGGCCAGCGCAGCCATGCCGAAGGCGAACGGAATCGTCATGCCCACGAAGCCGATGTACAGCGACGGCGGGTGGATGACCATGTAGGCGTTCTGCAACAACGGGTTGAGACCCTGGCCGTCTGGCGGGATATCGGCGAGGTACGTCTCGAACGGGTTGTTGTGCACCACCATCAGGAAGAGGAAGAACATCTCCACCATGGCGATGACGGCAACGACGTAGGGAATCAGTTCGCGGTGCGACTCGCGGGAGTTGCGCACCGCGATGGCACCGAACCCCGACAGCAGGAGCACCCAGAACATGATCGAGCCATCGAGTCCGCCCCAGTACGCCGTGATCTTGAAGAGCAGCGGCTGAGCGGCGTCCGAATAGCGGTCGACGTACTTGATCGCGTAGGTGTCGGTGACGAAGGCGTACATGATCAACGCCGACGCCACCACCATGAGCGCGGTGACCAGGTAGAAGGCGCCGATGCCGCTCTCGGTGAGCCGCGTCGACTGGCGCCGCGCGCCCGCAATGGACGCCATGGCGGCGTATGCGGCCACGACGAACGCCGCGAGAAGCAGGAACGTGCCGAGTGCTGGCATGGCGGAACGCTAGTAGGCGGCCGACGTCGGCGACGCGAGGGCGCCCGGGTGCGTCGCCCCGGTCGGGTTGCCGGCCGACCCGGGCTCGTACTTGGACGGGCATTTGGCCATGACGCCGTTCGGCTCCACGACGAACCCCTCCGGACCGAGTGTGCCCTTGATCACGACTTCCGAGCCGTCCTTGAAGGTGTCGGGGACGATGCCGGTGTAGCTGGCCTGCACGATCTGGCCGTTGTGGGCCACATCGAACCGGTAGTCGAGCGAGTCCTTCTTGCGACGGATGTCGGAGGCATGCCCGTGCAGCTGCAAGCGCTTGCCGTACCACTCCCCCGGCGCGGTCATCACCTCGTCGACGTGCTTGTAGTACTGCGTGTCCTCGCTGAGGCTGGAATACAGCATGGCGCTGAAGGCCAACCCGAGCACGAGGGTCGAGATTGCTAGCTTTACCGACTTGGATCCGCTCATGGTGTCTGGGAGAAGCCGAGGGAGATCACCGTCGCTCCTCCCGCGGATTATGACGCCGAACGCGCGAATAAAGCCAGCCGCGACGCCACTTGCGCGACCGGCAGCCCGACCACGCTGGAATACGAGCCCTCGACCCGCGTGACGAAGCGCGACGCCATCCCCTGAATCCCGTAGCCGCCGGCCTTGCCCAGCGGTTCACCGGAGGCGACGTACCACGCGATGTCTGCGTCCGACAGGGGCGCGAACCACACCACCGTGCGTTCGACGAATGCGTGCGCCTCGCCGCCACGGCGAAGCGCGACACCGGTGAACACGTCGTGGGCCCGGCCGGAGAGCAGCCGCAGCATGCGCGCCGCGTCGCCGTCATCGTCGGGCTTGTTGAGGATGTGGCCGTCGCACGCAACGGTCGTATCCGCCGCGAGCACGATCTCGTCGGGCGTGCTCGCGACTGCCCGCGCCTTCGCTTCCGCCAGGCGGCGGACCAGCGCGTCGGCTGATTCGCCGCTGGCGGGGGTTTCGTCGACGTCCGCCACGCGAACCTCGAACGGGTAGCCGGCGGCCTGAAGGAGCGCGGCCCGCCGCGGAGACGCGGAGGCGAGGATGAGAGTCATTCGGAGCGGTTATCTGGCGACGCGAACCTCGAAGGTCCGGCCGCTGGGCCCGAGCACGTCCCGCAGGCGGGCTTCGATGACCCGCCGGTGGAGGTCGAGCTGTTCGGCAACGCCCGCGTCGCGGGCCCTGACATACACGACGCCGGCCACGTCCCGCTCGGGCGTACTCAGCCGTGCCATGGCGCCCCCGACGGCCAGATGCCAGGCTGCCTCAACCTTGCCGGCGCTGTGCGGCTGGGACGCGATCAGCCTGGTCACGGCGCCGGTGAAGCGCTCGGTCGGAACCACGCGACGAGGATAGCAGGTGCTGCAGGCTGCAGGCCGCAGGCTGTAGGCTTCCCGTATGCCCACTCGTGCCTCCGTCATCCTGTCGGCCGTACGCACGCCCACGGGGCGGTTCCTCGGCGCGTTGAAGGATCTCCGCGCCGTCGACCTCGGCGCACTCGTCGTGCGCGAGGCCGTCGCCCGCGCCGGCCTCGCTCCCTCGGACATCCAGGAGTGCATCCTCGGCAACGTCATCGCGGCCGGGCAGGGGCAGCACCCAGCGAGGCAGGCGGCGTTGAAGGCAGGCCTGCCAGCCGAGGTGCCGGCGCTGAACGTGAACATGGTGTGCGGGTCCGGCCTGCGCGCAGTGATGATCGCCGTGCAGGGGATCGCCGCCGGCGACCGCGACATCGTGGTGGCTGGCGGCATGGAATCCATGAGTCAGGCGCCGTATCTCCTGCCTCGGGCCCGTGAGGGCTTTCGCATGGGGCACGGCGAGGTGATCGACAGCATGGTCCACGACGGGCTCTGGTGCGCCTGTGATCACTGGCACATGGGCATGACCGGCGAAGCGGTCGCGACACGGTACGGCGTCTCGCGCGACGCGCAGGATGCCTACGCCGTCGCCAGTCATCGGAAAGCCGCCGCGGCCTGGCGGGACGGCGCTTTCGCCGCCGAGATCGTCCCGGTGTCGATTCCGCAGAAGAAGGGCGACCCGGTGGTGTTCGATCGCGACGAGTCGGTTCGCGAGGACACCACGGTCGAGGCGCTCGCCAGGCTGAAGCCGGCATTCGACCCGCAGGGCACGGTGACGGCCGGCAACGCACCCGGCGTCAACGACGGCGCCGCTGCCCTGGTGGTGGCAGCAGCCGACCTCGCGGCCGCCCGGCAGCTTCCGGTGCGCGCCCGCATCGTCGCGCAGGCGACGAGCGGCCTCGAGCCCCGGTGGGTCATGATGACGCCGGTGCCGGCGATCCGGACCTTGCTGGACAAGGCAGGATGGACGCTGGACGATGTGGATCTGTTCGAGATCAACGAGGCATTCGCGGTGCAGGCGGTGGCGGTGACCGGCGAACTCGGCATCCCGCAGGACAAGGTGAACGTCCATGGCGGCGCGGTGGCCCTGGGCCATCCGATCGGCGCCAGCGGCGCGCGCATCCTGACCACGTTGCTGCACGCGCTCGAGCGTCGTGATCTCCGCCGCGGCGTCGCGGCGCTGTGTCTCGGCGGCGGCAACGGTGTGGCCCTGGCCATCGAGCGGCCATGAGGCATGTCGCAGGGCTTGCAGCCCGGGCTCCTGCCTGCCGTGCGCGCTGACTGGATGCGCACGCGACCAGCACCCGATCGATCCTGGGTACCGATAGAAATCAGCGATCAGGCAACGCGATGGTTCAGACAATTGGCGTGATTGGCGCCGGCACCATGGGCAACGGGATTGCGCAGACGTTTGCGCAGCACGGGTTCGACGTGCGCCTCATCGACGTCTCGGCCGCTGCGCTCGAGCGCGCGAGGGCGACGATCGGCCGGAGCCTCGGCAAGTTCGTGGAGAAGGCCGTGATCACCGCCGAGGACCGCGACGCGACCGTCGCCCGGCTCGCGTGCCACGGATCGATCGACTACCTCGCCGACGTCGACTACGTGGTGGAAGCCATCGCCGAGGAGCGCGATGCGAAGCGGCAACTGTTTGCCAAGCTCGACGCGCTCGTGCGTCCTGGCGTGGTGCTCGCGACCAACACGTCGTCCATCTCGATCACCGACATCGCCGCGGCAACGCAACGCCCCGGGCAGGTGCTCGGGATGCACTTCATGAATCCCGTGCCGCTGATGCCGCTCGTGGAGCTGATTCGCGGGCAGTCCACGGCGGACGAGGCGATGGACGTGGCCGAGGAGCTGTGCCGGCGGCTCGGGAAGACCGGCGTCACGGCGAGCGACTACCCGGGGTTCATCGCCAATCGCATCCTGATGCCGATGATCAACGAAGCGGTGTTCGCGCTGATGGAAGGCGTCGGCACGGCCGAGGCGATCGATTCGGTGATGAAGCTCGGCATGAACCACCCGATGGGTCCGCTCACGCTGGCCGACTTCATCGGGCTGGACGTCTGCCTGGCGATCCTCGACGTGCTGCACGGAGGGCTTGGGGATCCGAAGTATCGCGCCTGTCCCCTGCTTCGCCGGCTGGTGGCGGCGGGTCACCTGGGCCGGAAGTCTGGCCGGGGCTTCTACCAGTACGCGTGAGCCGGCGCCGGCTCAGTGACGCTGTCGCGCCACGACCATCAGTCGCCAGTAGGCCAGGAACGCGGTCGGTCCCAGCCACAGTACTTCCCGCGCAACGGCCGTGAGGTTGTGGGCGACGAAGCCGGCGATCCAGTAGCGCCGCGAGATCGGCAGGAACAGGTGCAGATCCGACTGGTAGTAGCCGGATGTGAGCGGCCAGAGTGCCATGATGCCGATCGGGGGCGTCGTGTCGTGGCCGAGCCAGTCGAGCAGCAGGTGCGAGCCGTACGCGAGGCTTGCGGCGACTGCCCACCGCCAGCGGCCCGTCACGAGTCGGGCCACGCACAGGATGAGCGCGACGGCCCCGAGGCTGTGCGTGTACATCGAGTGCACGCCAAACAGCAGATCGACGTCTGGCAGCATGCCGAGCGCGGCGAAAGGCAGCATCGCCAGCATCGCCGTGTCGATGGGGCGCTTGGCAGCGGGCGGGTCGAGGGACCGGACGAGGGCGCGGGCGCCCGCGGCGAGCACGCCGACGGCCACACCGGCCAGGGCGTGGCCCAGGGGGCTCGGCATGGGCCAGACATTAGCAATCCTGCCGGGGGGCGGCAACCGCCCATGGCAGTTCCTGCCGCGGCGACCCGCCGGGGCGAAAGTGTCAGACGCGCGTAACTCACACGTCAATGGGAGGTTAGAAGTCAGGCCCGAAGCCTCTTTCGCTTGACATTCGCCTGGCACGACCTTAGAATCTCTCAGGCTCACGTCACCGCCTCGCCTTCGCTGGCGAGGCACCGGAGAGCCACCCCGACCGCAAGGAGCTGTGTGATGCCCGTTGATGACTTGAAGGAACGCGTCCGTGCCATCGAGATGGCCGTCGGCCAGATCGAGAAGCAGTTCGGCAAGGGCTCGATCATGCGGTTGGGCCAGAAGGATGCGGTGGCGATCCCGAGCATTTCGACTGGCGCCATCAGTCTGGACTTCGCGCTCGGCGTCGGCGGTGTGCCGAGGGGGCGGGTGGTCGAGATTTTTGGACCCGAGTCGTCGGGCAAGACCACGCTGGCGTTGCAGGTGATTGCGCAGGCGCAGAAGCTTGGCGGCATGGCGGCGTTCGTCGATGCCGAGCACGCGCTCGATGCGGTGTACGCGCAGAAGTTGGGTGTCAACCTGGAAGACCTGCTCGTGTCGCAGCCCGACAACGGTGAGCAGGCGCTCGAGATCGTGGAGGTGCTGGTGCGGTCCGGCAGCGTCGACGTGATCGTCGTGGACTCGGTGGCGGCGTTGGTGCCGCGCGCCGAAATCGAGGGCGAGATGGGCGATCAGCAGATGGGTCTGCAGGCGCGCCTGATGTCGCAGGCGCTGCGCAAGCTGACCGGCGCGGTGGCCAAGAGCAAGACGTGCCTGATCTTCATCAACCAGTTGCGCGAGAAGATCGGCGTCATGTTCGGCAATCCGGAGACCACCACGGGTGGCCGGGCCCTCAAGTTCTATTCGTCGGTGCGCATCGACATCCGCCGCATCGGCGCGATCAAGGACGGCGACCAGGTCACCGGCGGCCGCACCCGCGTCAAGGTCGTGAAGAACAAGGTCGCGCCGCCATTCCGCGAGGCGGAGTTCGACGTCATGTACGGCGAGGGCATCTCGAAGGAAGGCGACCTGCTGGACCTGGCCGTCGAGCGCAAGATCGTCGACAAGAGCGGCACGTGGTTCTCGTACAGCGGCGATCGGCTCGGTCAGGGCCGCGAGAACGTCAAGCAGTTCCTCCGCGACAACCCGGCCATCTACCAGGCGATCGACGAACGCCTGCGCAAGGAGCTCGGGCTGGCACCGGCGACGCCGGAGCCCGTCGCCGGCTGATGCATCGTCTGGCACGTCTGCCAGACACCCGCTGTTGGTAGGGCCCGTCTTGCGACGGGCCACGCCCTGCCTCACACACCAGGAAGTGGCCGGTCACTACAGCCGGCCCTGCCAACGCTCTCATGGCCGCGCCGACTCGCACATCGATGCGCGTGGGCGCGGCTGCTCCACTCGCGCTGGGTGTGCTATGCTTCGCGGGCTGTTCCTGCCCCGCTACTTCGTGCCGAGGTAGCTCAGTTGGTAGAGCATACGACTGAAAATCGTAGTGTCGCCAGTTCGATTCTGGCCCTCGGCACCA
>JAEZCY010000141.1 GCA_023429845.1 Acidobacteriota bacterium | reverse complement strand
GCTCGGGCAACGCCGGATGCCGGTTCCACCAATGCTCCGGCGACTCTGGAGCGAGGTCGTGCGACGCGGGCTCCACCTTCGCGCCGAGTTCACTGCATTCGACGAGATCCAGCGCCACGGATGCTCTCGCGAACTCCCCGAGCCCCTCAGCGGCCACGGGCGCCGTCAGGAACCGATGCCCCCACCTGGCGAGCGCCACGCGCGTCTTGTCGTCGAAGGCCCGACGCGCACGCCAGATAGCGTGCCGGTCGGCGCGGGTCCGCGGCTCCTCGGAGACGCTGGCAACGGAGATGTCCGGCAGGAACGCCCGCATGCGCTCCCGTTCCGCCAGGGGCAGGATGCCCGCGCCGCCGGCAAGATGACGGGCGAGGAACCCGAACTCGCCGAGCCGCATGCGCGTGATCGCGTCGACGTACACGCCCTCGACGGCTCGGACGAGGGCGGTGGAGCGCCTGCTTGCGGCTACCGACGCGAACTCCCGAAGGTGCTGGACGCCCTCCGACGGCCGACCGCATTCGACGAGGTCGCGGGCGTGCACGACGGCGGCAGGGAGCACCGCCAGCTGCGCCGCGTTCACCGGCCCGGCATGCTCATGACCGGCCGCACTCACACTGCGCACGGCGGGCGCGGAGTCGCCCAGTGCGGGCACGCCGATCGCGCCGAGCAGCGTCAGGCGGAGCGATGCGAGCCGGATCGCCACGGCGGGCTGCGAAACAGGCGGCAGCCGATCGAGACGGGCGAGCGTGTCCTCCTTCGGCTCGAGCCCGACAAGCCCCCGGATGGCCTCCAGCGCCACCCACGACGACGCGTCGAGCGTGGCGGGCCAGTGCAGGCACGGCACGACGGACTGCCCGTGCTCGCCTGCCACCGTTTCCAGCGCAGCCGCGAAGCGCAGTCGGGCCACGTCGGCATCCTGCCGGCGGGCCGCAAAGCGGGCGACGCACGTCAGTGCAAGCGCACGTTCGGGGGCGCGACGCACGTCGGCCACGATGCCGGCGATGCGCTCGAGCGCCGGCGGAGCCGCGTCGAGCTCGCCACGCCGCTCGATGCCGTCCGCGCAGGACAGCAGAGCGGCGATGACGGGTGCGACGAGCGCGGGTTGCGTCACCGCACCTCGCCGTTCGGCGAGCAGGTTGGACAGCCGCACGGCCCAGGTGTCGAACTCGGCCCCGGCGCCTGGCACGGTGAGCGACTGGGCGAGCGCGCCGCTTGCCGCACGCACGAGCACGGCATCACGAACATCCCCCGGGTCCAGAGCCTGAGCGAAGTCCCAGGCCTGGCCCCACGCGTCGGTGCCCGCCGTGCCGCCCGTGCGGCGCAGCAGGCATTCCGCGTACGTCGTCATGAACGCGCCCAGCGCGCCGCGGTCGAACGCCACGTCATCCGCGGGATCGGCGGCGAGCAGGCGGCCCAGCACGCGCTCGCCCCAGTCGACATCGCCGGTGTTCACGATCCGGTCGTCGAGAAGGCGCCAGGCGCCGAGGACGCCGGCGCGGTCGTGTGCCTGCAGTTGCACGAACGCCTGCGCGAGCGAGTCGTCGAACCGCTCGCCGTCAGGTGTGCGCGCCAGCGTCGTCGCCGCGTGCGCGAGCAGCCGACGACGCGCGGCATGGAGTTCCTGGGGCGCTTCCTGCCGGAAGTAGCGCAGCAGCCGGGCTCGCAGCTCGCCCTCGACGGCGTAGTAGCCACCGGCAAGACGCGCAATCCACTCCTGCGAGGCAATCTCGCGACAGACGGCATCGCCCGCCTCGGCCCGCATCTCGCCGCAGGCGCGGAGAGTGGCCTCGTCGAAGCGCCCGAGCAACGCCACATGAGGCAGCAGGCGACGCACATCGGGGTTGTGGATGCGGTCGAGGATGCGGATGCGGACGAAGTGATCCACCGGGTCGTGGAGGATCGTCTCGGCCGACACTGCGCCTGGCGCCCGTGTCACCCACGTGGCGTACATCGACAGGCTGAACGGGCTGTACCGCGGCGCCTCGCGTTGCGCCGGCAGCCCGAGCGACGCCGACGACGCGGCTGCAGTGCTGCGCGCGAGAACGGGCGGCACCAGGACGTCGGGAACGCCCGCCCTCGACAGGTAGGCTCTCGCTTCCTGTTCGGAGAACGGGAACATCCGGTGGAGCCGCAGCCATGGACGCTCCGGCAGGTCGGGCGAGACGATCGCGGAGTCTGCGTAGCGGCCGGCCAGCGGCCGGCGGCCGCAGAGCACCACACGGAGCGAGGGAAGCCTCGCGTGCAGGCGCTCGAGCAGCGCGAACGTCCGCTGCACGCTGTCGGGGAGACGACCGTGCGGGCCGAGCCTCGCCAGTTCCTCGCACGTGTCCAGCAGGAGAACCACGCGGCAGCCGGAGCCTGCGCTGAGCGCCTCGCAGGCCCACGCGAACACCTCGACCAGTTCGCCGATGGCCGTCTCCTGCGCGTCCTGCGCGATCTCGGTCTCGTGGAGGAACGCGATGGCCTGGAACACGCGGGCAAAATGGGCCGCCGCGTGGCCGCTTCCGTCCTTCAGGCGCAGCTCTTCGGCCAGTTGCGCGAAGAGCAGCCCGGGCTTTCGCGCCGGGTACGCCGGGTCGATGTGATCGAAGTCGATGCGCGCCGAGACCGCAGGGGGCGCGTCGAAGCCTGGCGGACGATGCTCCTTCGTGCCCGATGTGAGCGCGCGCATCAGCATGGTCTTGCCGACGCCCCCACCTCCCAGGTAATGCAGACCCCACAACGCGTCGGGACCGGTCAGGAGCTCATGCCAGTCAGCGAACTGCGTGGCGCGCGGCAGGTAGTCGCGCAGGAACGCGCGGTCGTTCCGTTCGCGATCGAAGAGCGCCAGACGCCGCACCGCGCGCTGGTGCAGTGTCGTGGTCTCGCCGGGAAGCACGTCGGCGACACGCTGCAGCGCCTCGATCCACAACCAGGCTTCGTCCGGCCTGCCAGCCGAGAGCGCCGAATCGAGTGCAGTGTCGAACGTGGAGCCGAGCGAGAGGGCAGGCGGCGCGCTTGCCGCCACCAGCGTCGCCCAGCGCAGCGTCGCGGCCGGCAGATGGTGATCCCGGGGCTGCTCGAGCACCCGGCGCGCGACATCACGCATGAGCGCGGCGACGTTGTCGCGGCCGTCTTCCTCGAGGATGAGCGACAGCCACGCGGCACGGGCGTCGCGCGGCATCCAGAAGAGCCGCTGCGTCGGCACGTACTGCCCCGCCTCGTCGATCGCCAGTGCCGTCAGCGTGCTCTCGACCATCCCCTCGTCGCGCCAGGCAGCCAGTTGCATGGGGTCGCTGCGGTCCGACCATCCCGGCAAGCCGCACCGTTCCGCGAGCCTGGGCGTCCAGGTGGGGACGAGACAGAGCCACCGGGCGATCGCCGGAGACGACGAGGCGGCGTGCAGCGCCTCGAGGGCGAGCTCCTCCTCTGCTGCGCGGAGCAGCTCGGTGGCCCGCGTCCGCGGCGAGGAGGGTTCGGGCGTCATCGGTTCGCACCCTCCATGGCCTCGAGCACCTGCTCGTCGTCGGCCTCGACGATCACCTTGGCTTTCTGACAGGCACGGAGGGCAATCTTCAGCGGGATCGACGTGCTCTTGAGGTGAGACGGGTAACCTGCTGCTGTCGAGTCGTGAATGATCTCGAACCAGCCGTCGAGGTCAGCCGTCGGCAGGTCCGCGGCAGGCACCAGCGGTGGCGTCCGATGCAGCAGCAGGTGCAGATAGATCGACCGGTCGGTCCTCGCCTCGGACAGCGGCTCGAGCTCGGCCCGGCAGGCCCAGTTCGAGACGGCGTCGAGCGCCTTGCGGACCTGCTCGAACGGCTCTGCGTAGTTGTGATCCTTGCGGTAGGTGAAGGCGACCGGGATCGGATCGCGGTCGGAACCGAGCCCGCCGGCACGCAGCAAGTCGGCGATGAACCGGCCGACGCCGCCGGCGTACCGCTGGACCTCGTCGAGGAGGACGACGACGAGCGGCTTGTCGGCGGTGCCGGCAAGAGGCGGCACCTGGGCAACGATTTCATCGCGGATGCGCCACAGGTCCAGCTGCAGCGCCGTGCGGAACGCGTCGGTTTCGCCGATGTCGAGCGCCGCCTCGACTGCCGGTTGCAGGTCGGCGTCGAGCCCCGTCCTGCGGCGTTGGAGTTCGGCGACCTGAGGACGCCAGGAGAGAGGTTCCAGCCCGTACGTCGAACGCACGCCAACTGCCACGCCTACGATCTCGCGGGCGATGCCGGAGAGATCGGACGGCCTCTCGGGTGAGCCCTCCTGGTGCACGCGCAGGCAGGGCACGTGCCCTGCATGGATGGCCGCGACGGCGAGCTCCTCGAGCAGGCGTGATCCGCCGACCCGCTTCTCCCTGTCGGTTTCGGTCATCGCGATGCCGAGGATGCGGCGCGCGGTGCCCGACGACGCACGCGTGATCTCGCGCCACTGATCGAAGAAGTCGAGGCGGCCACAGAACGCGGCGGGGTCGTCATGACTGCGCATCTGGTGCGCGACGAGCGCGCGGCGCCGCGCAAGCGCAAGCTGCTGCTGGTCCACGGCCAGCGTGGCCGACGCCTCGACGAACACCACCGGCGTGGCCCAGTCCACCGTGTCGCGCGGGTCGAAGCCGTGCAGGAATGCTCCGCGCCGGCCTGCTGCCGCCGACCACGTGGGATCGCCGCGCAACAGTGACTGGTAGAACTGTCGTGTGAAGAGGCGACAGGCGAGGTCGGCAACGCGTCCGCCCATGCCGACAACGAGGGCCGGTCCTCCGTTCAACCCGTCGCCAGCGACGAGTTCGGCGCCGAGCGGCACGGCGCCAGGCGCGGTCGGCAGCACGCCCGATCCGTGTCCGAACACTTCGACGTTCGCCAGCGGCTCCGCTTCGTCCTGGCCCGGGCGCGCCGGCGTCGCACTGAAGCACGCGTTCAGCACGAGCACCGGCGGATAGGTCACGGTGCCCGCTGCGTCGCGCGTCGCGAGCAGCCCTAGGAGCTGCGGCGCCGTGTAGTCCTGGAACGGAAGCGACGGGTCCGACGCCAGGAGGCGTAGCGCACCATGGGGGCCAGCAAAGCCGCCATGGCAGATGAAGTGCACCACCGAGGGATGGAACTCGGTGACCGCCGCCTGCAGGCTCTCCGCGGTGGCCGCACGAAGCACCTGGCAGTCGAGCGTGAGATCCAGGGTCTGCAGACGCCGGAGCAGCCCCAGGTACTCCGCCCCTGCGCAGACCTCCGTGTCGCCCTCGAGCGCCCCGATGACGAACAGGACGCGGGGCGTGAAGATCCGCGGTGTTGCCGGCGCGCCGGGGGCGTGGATCTCGCGGCTCATCAGCACCAGCGGCCCCGGCCGCGCGGCGAGGAAATGCTGCCCGTCGTGCATCATCTCCCACGGCAGGCGCATGATGGCCCAGTCGTCAGGCTTGCACGCGATGCGCAGGTCGATCGGCGCACCTGCGGCGCGGGTGACGATCTCGCCCCAGACCGCAGAACCGAGTACGAGCTCGAACAGGTAGCGCCCGAAGCGGCGCGGCATGGCGTCCGAGGCGCGCCCCGATGCCATGTTCGCGTACCAGATACCGAGGCGCGACGCGTCGAGCGCCTGGATGTCTGCCGCGTCGGCAACGCCCGCCGCGAGCGGCGGCGCGCACGCGGGGAACGTCAGCAACTCATCGTCGTGCGGCAGGCCCAGGATGCCAATCGTGCGGGGTGAGCCTGGCAGCACGCGCTGCTCGTGGTCGCGGACCTCACTGGACCAGCCGCCACCGGCGCGCGGCTCCACCGCGATCGCGAATCGGGCGGGCATCGTCATGGCACGGACTCCGTCGCAGGGTCCGCCCGCGCCTGGCGACACGGCCACGCCCGGCGGGCCGCACTCCCGGACCGCGTCCGAGGCCGTGCCACGTCGTCCGGACTGCTGGACGCTCGCCACGCCCGCACCTCATGACTGCATGCGCGCCAGCAATGCACGGGAACCCTCGCGCGACAGGCGCGTTGTCGGCGCGCGCGCCACCATGCGCGACGCAAGGGGCTGCCCCCGCTTCTTGGGCCCGCCGCCCCTCAGCACGCGGGCGCGCACGCTGGGGTTGGTTGCCACATGGAAAAGGAGCTCGTCGCCGAGGTCGAGCAGCACGTCGGGCAGGTCGCGATCGGACGCCTGCAGGACACGAGCGAGCCCACGGCGCACCTCGGCCGGCTCGGCATCGGGAAAGTAGGGCAGGAAGCGATCGACGTCGTTCTCGCGGCGCCCCATCGTCGCGGCCCGCATACGCAGGCCCGAGGCCGGAGGCGTAGCAGGCAGCGGCGCCAGAAGAAGCTTCTCGACGTTCAGGATTCCCGCGCCATGCTTGTCGGTACGCCAGCCACGCGGCGTCTCGACCCCCTGGGTCATCAGCACTTCCTTGAACACCGCCGCAATCTGCCCTCGCCCGTACCGTGCGATGAGCGCGTCACGACCATGATGGGCGAGCCACAACGCACAGGCGCCAGCCGTCGTGGCCACGGCGTATGACGTGCCGGACCCGACGTCCACGATGTCGTCGGAGGCACCGTCGTCGCGACCGGGACGCGCGACCCATACCGTCTCGCCGGGCGCGGTCACGTCGACCGTCTCGCCGCTGGCCGACCTCTTCCAGACGCCGCGCTGGCAGTTGCACGCCGCGCAGGCGATCACCTGATCGAGCCGAGCGGGGTACACGACCCAGGGCCACACGTTGCCTGCTGCGGCCAGCACCACGACGCCCTCGCTCACCGCGTACCGCACCGCCCGCTCGAGCGTGCCTGAGGGCGTGGGCCCGCCGAGGCTCATCGAGATCACGTGGCAGCCCTTGTCTGCCGCGTAACGTATCGCTTCCGCAAGTCTGTCGAAGCCGAGCAGGACGACGCGCGGCGTCACTCGCAGCGGCACCAGGGTCGCTGCCGGGGCGATCCCCGAGACGAATGTCGTGCCGGCACCGCCCGTGCCGCTCATGATCACGCTGGCCGTTGTCGTGCCGTGGCCGGGATTGCCCTCTTCGAGCGGGTCGATCGCATCGGGTTGGCGCAACACGAAGTCGTAGCTGTCGGCGACGCGAACGCGCGGCGGGGTGTCCCATATCTCCGCATGGCGCGTGTAGCCCGTATCGGGATGACCGATGACGATGCCCTCGCCCTTCGAGCGCCCGTCCGGCGTCGGCGGCGTCAGCGCCCATGCTTCGCGCACCCGGCAGAGTTCGAGACTCCACTCCGGCTTGGTTGCGGCACAGGCCAGCGGCGCCTCGGTGCGGAAGTCCCGCGCCACCACGGCGGGGCGGTCCTCGATCACGCCCGGTGGCGGCTCGAGGCCAGGCTGCTCGATCGCCGGCTCCGCGTCTGCGACGTCGCGATGCGCGCGCAGCGTTCGGGTCAATGCCCATGCCCGCCCGGGATCGAAGCCGGCGCCATCGACGCGCGTGACGCGGTAGTCGCGGGCCGCCACACCAAGCGCTGCGACGACGTGGCCTTCGCCGATCGACTCGCGCACCGCCTGCTCCGCGATCGACAGCGCGCGCGCATCGTCGCGTTCCGCTGGCGCCGCGTAGACGAGCAACGCGTGACACGACGCCAGATACGGTTCGCCGGGCGCAGCCGTGCCCTGGGGCAGCGAGGCGCCACCCGCGCCAGCCAGCGAGCGTGCGACGGCGCCGCGCCCTTTCGACTGCGAGGCAGGCCGACGAGCGGATCGTGCAGACGAGCGCTTTGCCATCTGTTGCTCCGGCGCCGACCCGGAACGGCGGCGCGAGTTGGTCAGATCACTTGCGACAACGCTCGGCGTGAAGGTGACGAACATCCGTGTGCGCTTCGCGTGGCTCCGCCGTTTCTCGATACGACGCACACACACAAGGCAACCGACGGCCCGCGCGAGCACGTGCGCGGGCCTCGGGACGCGCGAGGAGGAACCGAGATGCTGCGCTCGTTTCGAACGACGGCGACGCTCACGCTCCTGTCCCTGAGCTGGGCGGGCTTTGCGGCCGTGTCGGCAACTCGGTCGTCGGATCAGCCCTCATCGGCCCAGGTACAGCCTCAGTACGGCACTGATGACGACTACGGATACGGCGGGCGCCTGAGCGACCTGGAGCGCAAGGGCCGCGACACCTGGTACTTCTGGACGGGCGGCAACGAGAAGTTCTGGGTACGTATGGCAGAGCTTACGGAAGGCAACGTCGACCTGCTGAACTACGTCGACTCACGCCGCCATGGCCGGCGCTTCCGCGAGCTCGGCGCGATCACGCAGCCGGGGTGCGAGCCGGCGGCGGCAGCCGATCAGTACGGCCTCTGGCTCGACGATTGCGCGAAGGACGAGCTGCCGCCCGAGTTCGGCACGCCGGCCGGCATCGTCGGCCTCCGCCGCTTCCAGAACCCGCAGTTCGATCCGGCCAACTGGGACGCGGCGAAGTACCGCACCCACCCGGCGGGGATGCAGCCCCCCTACCTCATCGGCATGGCGTGCGGGTTCTGCCACGTCGGGTTCAACCCACTGAACCCGCCAGCCGATCCCGAGCGCCCGCGATGGAGCGAACTTGCCGGGGCCATCGGCAACCAGTACTGGGAGGAAGGCCGGCTCTTCAACCTGAAGATGACACCGCGCGACTTCCGCTGGCATCTCGGCAACCGGCAGCCGCCGGGCACGTCCGACACGTCACGGTTCGCGACCGACCACATGCACAACCCGAGCAACATCAACGCGATCTTCCTGCTCGGCCATCGCCCGACCGCACTCGAGAAGATGCCCGATGGCAGCGAGCGCGCGGTGCATCACATCCTCAAGGACGGCGCTGACTCGGTGGGAGTCGCCGGAGCATCGCTGCGGGTGTACGTGAACATCGGCATGTGCGCCGACCAGTGGCTGCAGCTGCACGACCCGGTAAGGGGCCTCGAACCGCAGCGGCCATTCCGCATGGCGGAGGCGCGCGCGACGTGCGCCGACTGGCGAGCAACGGAGGCGCGCATGGAGGCGGCCGAGGCGTTCCTGAAGACGGTCGGCCCCATGCGCCTCGCCGACGCGCCGGGCGGCGCACGGTACCTCACCGAACCCGAGAACGACGTGCAGCAGGGTGCGCGCGTCTTCGCTCGCGAATGCGCCGAGTGTCACTCGAGCAAGCAGCCACCCTCTCCGCTTGCCGACCCGGGCCTTCGACGAACATGGTTCGAGGAGGCGGTCGCCTCGCCGGACTTCCTTACCGACAACTACCTCTCCGACGACCGCCGCTACCCGGTCAAGCAGCTCGGCACCAACGTCGCCCGCGCGATGGCCACCAACGCGCAGAAGGATCAGGTCTGGGAAGAGTTCTCGTCCGACACCTACAAGCAACTGCCCGCCGCCGGCGAGATCGGCGAACTCTACAACCCGCTGAAACCGGACAAGCCGCTGAAGCTCACGATTCGATCTGGCGGCTACTACCGTACGCCGTCGCTGGTGTCCATGTGGGCCACCGCACCCTACCTGCACAACAACGCGCTCGGCACGTACGTGAAGGACCCGACGGTGTCGGGACGCATGGCCGCATTCGAGGATGCGGTGGAGAAGCTGCTCTGGCCGGAGAAGCGCCTGGGCGTGCAGTCGATCATCGTCACGAGTGTGCCGAGCGAGTTGAGCATCGCCGGTCGCAACAGGCCGGTCCAGATTCCCGCGGGAACGCCGGTGGATCTGATCGCGGGCGTCGATCCGCGACGGCTCCCGGCAATCGCGCGCTCGCGACTGGTGCTGAACCTGCTCTCGGACGAGCAGCTGTATCGCAACTTCATCGACAACAACGTCGCGCCCGACTTCGTGCTCGACCGCGGCCACACGTTCGGCGCGCAACTGCCCGACCAGGACAAGCGTGCGCTGATTGCCTACCTGAAGCGGATGTAACGATGGCCGACCCGATCTTCGAACCGCTGACGTTTCGAAACCTGACGGTGAAGAACCGGATCTTCCGGTCCAACGTGTCAGGGCGTTTCGACAACTACGACGGCTCCGGGAACCAGGCCCGGATCAACTGGGAGACCAAGTTCGCCCGCGGCGGCGTGGGTGCCATCGTCTCGTCGTTCGTGCCCGTCACCATCCGCGGCCGTATCGTGCCGAACTACGCCACCATCCACCGCGACGAGTGCATCCCGTTCTGGCGCGCGCTCGGGCACGCGGTGCACGCGCACGACTGTCGCTTCATCCTTCAGCTGTCGCACGCTGGACGCCAGCGGGACGTCCCCGGGATCGAGTATGCGGAGGCGCTGAGCGCCACTGAACGTGACGAGCCACTGCACGGCTTCCCCTGCCGTGCCATGACACATGCGGAAATCGCCGAGACCGTGAGCGCCTTCGCAGCGGGCGCGCGGCGGGCGCGCCAGGCCGGCCTGGACGGCGTGGAACTGCACGCCGCCAACGGGTACCTGTTCACGCAGTTCCTGAGCTCCGCCATCAACGATCGCACCGACGAGTACGGCGGGCCGCTGGCGCAGCGCGCCAGGTTCCTGCTCGAGGTCGTCGCGGCAATCCGCGCCGAGGTTGGAGCGGACTTCCACCTGCAGGTGAAGATCAGCGCCGAAGACCACAACGACGCCATCGACGACGACGAGGCGCCAGGCAACACGGTGGCCGACACCGTGCAGGTATGCCGTTGGCTCGACGAGGCCGGCGTGGACGCCATCCACGTGTCGAGCGGCTCGTACTTCCCGCATCCGCGGAACCCGCCCGGCGACTTCCCGGTAGACGAACTGGTCAAGACGTACGACCAGCTGCTGTCGAGCGGCAGCCACGCGCTGCGCAACTACCTGCTGTTCCGGTTCGAGCCCACGCAGCGGCTGTTCGAGCGTCGATGGAAGGAGGCGCGAGGCGACCGCATCGAGGGCATCAACCTGCCGGCCGCCAAGGCGATCAAGGCCGTGGTCAACGTGCCCGTGCTGTGTACGGGCGGGTTCCAGACCGCCGAGATCATCCGGGAGGCAATCCGGCAGCAGTTCTGCGATGCCGTGACCATCGCCCGTCCGCTCATCGCCAACAACGATCTCGTGCAGCAGTTCGCCAACGGCATCGGCCGGCCGGCGGTGCCGTGCACCTACTGCAACAGGTGTCTGGTGAACGCTGTGGAGAATCCGCTCGGCTGCTACGACGTATCGCGGTTCCCGTCGCATGAGGCGATGGTCGCCACGATCATGTCCGTGTTCGAACCGGCGCCCTTCGTCTGAACGCCATGCGACCGAACAGCCCGGCGCGTCCAGGTCAGGCCGGTGAGCCGCGCCGCGCGATCGTCATCGCGGCGACCCTCCTGGCCGCCACCGTGTGCCTGCGCGCTGCCGGACCCGCGCGACCGGACGGCGCCTCTTTTCCCGACATCGTCGAGCACTTCAAGTACGGGTCGATCGGCGCCGAGGAAAACTCCGGCATTCCGTACTGGATCTGGCGCGTGTTGCCCGACGTGTGCGAGGAACACCTGCCCGAGCGGCCAGGCACCGGCTACCAACGGATCGGCTTCATCAGCGAAGCACGCGATCACGGGCGGCCCATCGGCACGTCGTATCGACCGGGTGGCGGCGACCGCGTCGGGCTGAACTGCGCCACCTGTCACGTCGGCACGGTGCGCGACACCATCGACGCGCCGCGCCGGATCGTCGTCGGCATGCCTGCAAACCAGATGGACCTGCAGGCCTATGCGAACTTTCTCACGGCGTGCGCCGGAAGCCCGGCCTTCGAGACGGGACGCATGATCGCCGCCATCCGAGAGGCGAACCCCGACTTCGGGTTCTTCTCGCGCGTGGCGTACAGGCTGTTCGTGGTGCGCGCGGCACGCGACGGCATCCGCGAGCGGGCTCGCGACAATGCCTGGTTTGCCAGTCGTCCGGCGTTCGGGCCGGGGCGTGTCGATACCTTCAATCCGTACAAGGTGCTGCTGAAGCAGCCGATCGATCACGCGGTGGGCACCGTGGACCTGCCGTCGCTCTGGAACCAGCGGCCGCGGCAGGGGCTGTGGCTCCACTGGGACGGCAACAACGACCGCGTCGAGGAGCGCAACAAGAGCGCGGCGATCGGCGCCGGCGCCACACCGAAGACGCTCGACCTTGCGTCGATGCAGCGCATCGAGGAGTGGGCGCTCGACTTCCCTGCGCCTCGCTACCCGGCCACGCGGATCGACGAGGCGCGCGCCGCGCAGGGAGCGACCGTGTATGCGTCGGTGTGCGCCACGTGCCACGCCATCGACGGCGCGAAGGTGGGCCAGGTGACTCCGATCGAGGATGTGGGGACCGATCGCGGCCGGCTCGACTCCTTCACGGCCAACCTGGCCAAAGGCATGAACACCATCGGCGAGGGCAGGCCGTGGCGGTTCGCCCACTTCCGCAAGACCGCGGGCTACGCCAACATGCCGCTCGACGGTCTGTGGCTGCGGGCCCCGTACCTGCACAACGGGTCGGTGCCGGATCTTCGCGCGCTCCTCTTCCCGGAGGAACGCCCAGACAGGTTCTACCGAGCGTACGACGTGTACGACTGGGAGCGCGTCGGCTTCGTGAGCCGAGGCGCCGATGCGGAACGCGAAGGCGTGCAGTACGACACGTCGCTGCGTGGCAATGGCAACCAGGGGCATGCATACGGAACCACCCTGCCCGAGCGCGACAAGCTCGCACTGCTCGAGTACCTGAAGACGCTGTGAGAACACACTGGTGCCGGAGTCTGGCGGCGTCGACGACGCGTCCATGACCGTGCCCGGAGCCCGCGGAGATGGACGCCTCGGCGAGGGTCCCTACCGGCTCCAGGGGTGCTGAGCTAGATTGTGTGGCATGCGTCGAACGCTGCTGCTGCTCGTGGGAGCTCTGCTCGCCATCCTGTTCCTCACTACGACGCGTCCCGGCGCGCAAGCGCAGGGCAAGCCGCCTGCGGCGCCGTCGTCACTCGCCGAACGGCTCGGCTACCAGCCGACCGACATCCTGCTCATCGTCAACGCGGACGACGTAGGCATGAGTCATGCGGCAAACGTGGCGACGCGTAACGGGATGGAAAAGGGTCTGATCACGGCGGGGTCGATCATGGTGCCCTGCCCGTGGTTCGAGGAGATCGCGACGTACGCGCGCGCCAATCCGAGGGCCGACTTCGGCCTCCACCTCACGCACACGAGCGAGTGGAAGGTCTACAAGTGGGGCCCGGTCGCGAGCAAGCACCTCGTGCCCGGACTCGTCACGCCGCAGGGATACCTCTGGCCCGACCTCGAGGGCGTCTACAAGAACGCCACGCCCGAAGAGGCGCTCGCCGAGGCACGCGCGCAGGTCAGGAAGGCACAGGCGTCGGGCATCGACATCACGCACCTGGATTCGCACATGGGGGCGCTGCAGTACGACATGCGCTATCACCAGGTGTACCGCCAGCTCGCGAAGGAGTTCGACCTGCCGATTCGCATGGGTAACCAGGACCTGCTCGCCAGGATGGGCGGCGGCCACCTTCGCGGCGAACTCGATACCGACGGCACCGTGTATCCCGACTACCTGATTCACCAGCAGAAGAAGCCCGGCGAAGCTGTGGACGTCTACTGGAAGCGCATGATCTCCGAGCTGAAGCCTGGCGTGACCGAGCTGTACATCCACCCGGCCGTTGCCGGCGAGGAGATGCAGCACATCACCAACAGCTGGGAGGAGCGCGACACGGAGTACCACCTGTTCACGGACGATGCGTCAGTGAAGCAGCTCCTCGAGCAGCGGCAGGTGAAGCTGATCGGCTGGCGACCGCTGCGGGACCTCCAGCGGAAGCGGTAGCGGTAGCGTCTCCGCGTGCGGCGCCGCGTACCCAGGTACGTAGGCGGCTTCCTCCGATCGTCACGGAAGGTTCGGCGGCGCGTTCGTGGACCCGGGCTCGACGCCTACGTAACGGCCTGCGGCGTTGCGCCCGAGCGTTGGTCGCCGCCCGGCGTTCACGCTCAGGTTTGCAGCCGCCCGGGGTTCACGCTGAGGTTCGTAGCCGCCGGGCCTTGCCCGGCGGGCAGGCTCCACACCCCAGTCGCGGAGCTGTCGGGACCCCGACCACTCCTATTGCGTACCCATACGAGCACGCGTAGTATGGGAACGCCATAGGAGACACGATGGGCAGCAAGACCGACGTCTGGCAGGGCACTCTCGCCTTGATGATCCTGCGGACCCTCGACACGCTCGGGCCGCAGCACGGCTACGGCATCGCCCGGCGCATCGAGCAGATCAGCGACGACCAGCTGTCGGTCAACTACGGCACGCTGCATCCTGCGTTGCTCAAGCTCGAGCAGGAAGGGTCGGTCGCCTCCGAGTGGGGTGTCTCCGACAACGGCCGCCGCGCAAAGTTCTACACGCTGACGCGCAGTGGCCGGGCCGAGATGGCACGCGCGTCACGGGAGTGGTCACAGACGACCGCGATCATGGCTCGCTTCCTCGGCGAAGGCGGTGAGGCATGAAGCGCCTTCGGGTGGCGGCTCGCCGCGTGGCCGGACTCTTCGGGCGGGATCAGGACGACGCCGATCTGCGCGAAGAACTGGAGAGCCTCGCCGCGTTGCAGGTGGACGAGCAGATGGCTGCTGGTCTGGATGCCGCAGAGGCACGTCGTCGCGTACTCGCTCGTACTGGCAGTGTCACGGCCGTGCAGGAGGCGGTTCGGGAGCAGCGCATGCTGGGCTGGCTGGATGGACTCGCGCGGGACCTACGGGTCGGGCTGCGGATGCTGCGGCGCAATCCAGTGTTTGCAACAACAGCCATCCTGTCGCTGGCGCTCGGCATCGGCGCCAACAGCGCGATCTTCTCCATCGTCGACCACTTGCTGCTCCGCGCATTGCCCGTGGCTCACGCGGATCGCCTGCTGATGCTCGACGGCGGCGCCTGGACGTACCCCATCTTCGAACAGGTGAAAGCACGCGCCGACGAGTTCGACGGCGCCGGCGCCTGGACCGACGACGACATGGTCACGCACGCCGCTGGCACGAATCGGCGGGAGACCACGCTCTACGTGAGTGGCGGGTTCTTCGAGCTGCTGGGTGTTGCGCCCGCACTCGGCCGCACCATCGGCGAGGACGACGATCGACGCGGCGGCGGTTCGCAGGGGCCTGTCGCCGTAATCAGCGATGCGTACTGGGCGCGGGCCTTCGGACGCGACCCTTCTGTACTGGGCCGCACGGTCATCGTGGAGCGCGTGCCGTACACCGTCGTCGGCGTCACTCCGCGTGGGTTTCTCGGGCCGGAGGTGGGCCGGTCGTTCAGCATCGCCATTCCGTTCGGCACGGAAACCCTCGTACGCGGTTCTCAATCGAGGCTCGACGAGCGCCGCTTTTGGTGGATCAACATCCTGATTCGACGACGAGCCGATCAAACCGAGGCACAGGTGGCTGCCGCGCTGCGCGCCATGCAGCCAGCCATTCGCGAGGCGACGCGCACCCCGGACCCGGAATACCTGCGCGAACCGCTGGGCGTCGTGAGCGCAGAGCAGGGACGATCAGTCCTTCGCGGCCGTTACCGCGACGCGCTGTGGGTGCTGATGGGCGCCTCGGTCGTGGTGCTCCTGATCACGTGCGCGAACGTCGCCAACCTCCTGCTCGCGCGGACGGCTGCCCGCCGCGCGGAGATGGCCGTGCGCGTCGCCCTGGGCGGTCCACGGCGACGGCTCGTGCAGCAGCTGCTCATCGAGAGCGCCATCCTGTCTGCCATGGGCGCCGTGGCGGGACTGATGTTCGCGATATGGACGGCACGGCTGATCGTCTCGCAGCTCTCCGCCACGGCAGCACCAGCGATGCTTGATGTGGCACTCGACTGGCGCATCGCTCTGTTTGCCGCCGCGGTGGCGGCCGTCGTCACGCCACTCTTCGCGGTGCTGCCCGCGCTGCGTGCCACGCAGCTGGAGCCAGCCGACGCCATCAAGGAGCGGGCCCGAACGGTCATGGGCGACCGATCGCACGGGCTCGGGCAGGCACTCGTACTGGGCCAGATCGCTGCGTCGCTCGTCCTCGTCGTGCTCGCGGGGCTGCTCGTCGGCACGTTCACGAAGCTCGCGAACCGACCACTGGGGCTCGCGAGCGAACGTGTCGTCGTGGCGGCCGTCTCGATGCAGCCCGACACCCTCCCGACCGACGAGCAGGCCGAACTCTTCGAGCGTCTGCGACACATCGTCGCAGCGGTGCCGGGCGTCGCCGAGGCGTCGCTGGCCTTCATTGCGCCCGTCTCCGGTGCCGGGTGGAGCTCCGCCGTCGTGGACGTGGACGGCACCGACGTTGGCGGAGATGCGCGGCATCGGCTGACGTCGATGAACGGCGTCACCGATGGCTTCTTCACCACCTACGGCGTCGAGATGCACGACGGGCGAGACTTCTCGGTCGCCGACACGGCCGCGGCGCCTGCTGTGATGATCGTGAACGATGCGTTCGTTCGACGCTTCCTTGGCGGGGGACCGGCCGTCGGGCGGCGTGTGCGCTCCGGAGTGCACGGACGACCCGATACGTACGGGCACTACCGCGAGATCATAGGGGTGGTTGCCGACACGGTCAGCCATCCTCGTCGTGACGTCGAGCCAACGGCGTTCATCCCGCTCTGGCAGGTCAACGGGTTGATCAGGGACTCGATCACCATCGGCGCGCGAGCGCGTGCCGGCGACGCCGACACGCTCGTGGGTCCGGTGCGGCAGGCCCTCGAGGCGGCAGACGCGCGCACGACGGCGAGTGTCTTCGCTCATCAGGCGTTTGTGAGGACCGCCTTGACACAGGAACGACTGGTGGCCGCCGTGGCCGGCCTGTTCGGCGGGCTGGCACTGCTGCTCGCGGTCGTCGGCCTGTACGGCGTGACGGCCTACACGGTCAGCCGGCGACGCAGCGAAATCGGCGTCCGACTGGCATTGGGCGCCACACCGCCGCGGGTGCTGCGCCTGGTGCTGGCCCGTGTCGCGGCGCTCGTCGCCGCGGGCATCGTGCTGGGCGTCGGCTTGTCGCTGTGGGCCGGGGAGGCGGTGCGCGTCCTGCTTCACGGGCTGGAGCCGAACGACCCCGTCACGCTCGCCGGCGGCGCGGCCGTCCTCCTGGTGACCGGTGGCATCGCCGGCGCCATACCCGCTTGGCGTGCCGCGCGCACCCATCCTGCCGTGGCGCTCCGCGAGTAGCCCGTCGAGCAGTTCGGCGGCGGGGGGGGCGGGGCCCC
>JAEZCY010000130.1 GCA_023429845.1 Acidobacteriota bacterium | reverse complement strand
GGCTCGGGGCGCTCGCCACCTGCGCGGCCGGGGCCGGCACGGGTGCGGCCTGCTGCGCGCCAAGCATCCAGCCACAGAGAAGACCGAACAACGCACCCGCGATACCGACGACGATGGATTCTGGCTTCATGAAGATAAGGCTGCGGACCGCAGGGTACAGGCTACCTGAAGACTGACGCTCATCCCTCGCCGGCGGCCTCGCGGTACTCGAGCACCGCCTGGCGCAAGCCGACGTAGAGGGCGTAGCTGATGAGGGCGTGCCCGATCGACACCTCGTCGAGCCGCGGCATGGCCTGCACGAAGTCGGGGAGGTTCTCGAGGTCGAGATCGTGTCCCGCATTGACGCCGATGCCGAGGTCCGCAGCCGCCGTCGCGGCCGCCACGTAGGGAGCGAGTGCGTCGACGAGCGAGACGCCCGACGTGTTGAAGCCCCGCGCGTACGGCTCCGTGTAGAGCTCGACGCGGTCGGCGCCAACTCTGTGCGCGAAGCGGACGGCGCTGACGTCGGGGTTCACGAACAGCGACACCCGGATGCCGTGCCCCCGCAGCCGTGCAATCACGTCGCGCAGATCCTTCTCGTCGGCATCGGGCGGCCATCCGGCCTCGCTCGTGATCTCGCCGGGGCGCACCGGCACCAGCGTGCACTGGTGGGGACGCACCGACTCCACGAGGTTGAGCAGGTCGGGGCGGGGGTCGCCTTCGATGTTGAACTCGACAGCCGTCCAGGGCTCGAGCAGGTCCTTCAGGTCGTGCACGTCCTGGAAGGTGATGTGCCGCCCGTCGGCACGCGGGTGCACGGTGATGCCGGGCGCGCCGGCTTCGATGCACACGCGCGCGGCGTCGACCACCGACGGAATCGCACCGCCGCGGCTGTTGCGCAGCGTGGCGACCTTGTTCACGTTCACGGAAAGCTTGGCCATGGGCGGCGATATCGCAATTTCCCTATCCGGCTCCCAACGCGCCCCTGGCGGCGTCGGCGATCTCGTGCGCCCAGGTCTCGATCTCGCGCTGGTCGCGTCCTTCGAGCATGATGCGCAGCAGCGGCTCGGTGCCCGAGTAGCGCACGAGCAGACGTCCATCGTCGCCCAGACGGCGCTCGACGCCGTCGATCGCCGCGGCGAGGGCGGGCACCTCCGCCACGGGCGCACGACGGCCGACGCGGACGTTGACGAGGACCTGCGGGTAGGTCACCAGTTCCGACGCCAGATCGCGAAGGCTGCGCCCGGTCTCGGCCATCACGCGCAGCACGCGCAGCGCCGTGACGATGCCGTCGCCGGTGAAGAGATGTTCCGACACGATGACGTGGCCCGACTGCTCGCCGCCGAGCGCATAGCCGTTGTCGCGAATCGCCTCCATCACGTGCTTGTCGCCGACGGCGGTGCGCACGAGGCGGATGTCCTGCGCCGCGAGGGCCCGCTCCAGCCCGAGGTTGCTCATCACGGTGGCGACCACGGTGTTCTTCGCAAGCCCGCCGGTGCGGTGCAGGTGCAGCGCGAGCATCAGGATGATGGCGTCGCCGTCGACGACGTCGCCGTCCTCGTCGACCATCAGGCAGCGGTCGCCGTCGCCGTCGAAGGCGATGCCGAGCGCCAGCCGTTGTTCGCGCACCAGTGCCGTGAGCGCGTCGAGATGCGTGGAGCCGCAATGCAGGTTGATGTTGCGGCCGTCCGGCTCGTTGCCGATGACGTGCACGTCCAGCCCGAGTGACCGGAACAACCGCGGGGCCACGGTCGTCGTCGCGCCGTTGGCGCAATCGAGGCCGATGCGGAGCCCCGACACGTTGCCGGCAAACGGCAGCGCGGCCTGCGCATGCCGCATGTACGCCTCGACGACCTCGTGGGCTTCGATCTCCGCAGCCGCATCGGCGGGCACCATGAAGTGCGGGTCGGCGACGAGGGCCTCCACCTGCGACTCCAGCGCCTCGTCGAACTTCTGCCCGTGGCCGGAGAACACCTTGATGCCGTTGTCTTCGTACGGGTTGTGCGACGCAGAGATCACGATGCCGGCGTCGAAGTCCTGCTCGCGGGTGATCACGGCAACGGCAGGCGTCGGCACGACGCCGGCGGAGAGCACGTCGCCCCCCATCGCGCGCACGCCGCGAGCCAGGGCGCGCTCGATCCAGAAGCCCGACTCACGCGTGTCGCGCCCCGTGAGCAATCGTACCGGCCCCTGATGCGGCAGTACCCGCACGAGGGCCGCGCCAAGGCGCATGATCGTCGTCTCGTCGAGCGGCGCCTCTCCGGCCACTCCACGCACACCATCGGTTCCGAACAGTTTCATAGAAGAATCAGCCTGCGGCCTGCGGCCTGCCAGCCTACCTGAACGAACGACCCATTACAGCCCCTGCTGACCGTCTGCCCTGCAACGTCGCGACCGCCGCCAGGCCGAAGGCCGGACGACGAAGGCCGAGAGGGACTCACCTTATCGTCACCGTGACGCTGGCCGGGGCGATGCGCTCCACGACCAGTCCTTCCCGGTTGGGGACCCTGACGGGCACGCTGTGACGCCCGCGCCCCAGGTCCCCGAGGTCCACATCGGCCTGCAGGCCGTCGGCGCCCAGGCTCTCCAGCAGTGCCTTCGAGCCGCGAAGGGTCACCGCCACCTGCGCCGGCGACACACGCGCCGTGCGGCCATTCGGCAGGTTGGCCGAACGTACGGGAACGCCGGTCAGCGTCTGCTCGACGACCTCCGGCATGACTTCCACGGTCACGAGCGCCGTCATCGGTTCACGCAGGCGAACCGACGGATCCTCGACACCGATCGTGACGCGATCCTCGACCCGCTCCCGCGCCCGGTCCACACGGACGGGCTCGGTCGTGGCCTCCCGCAGGTTCGCGAGGCGTCCGAGCGGACCCACGACCTCGACCGTCGCCGGCGACGTCGTGATGCGGCCGACGACGAACCCCGGCGCCGGGTCGCCCTCGACGACCGGCGACACCGGCACGACCTTCTGCCCGGAATACTCCAGGTCGAGCGAGATGGTGGGCGGCGTCACCTGCACGACCTGTACGCCGAACGGCACCCGCACCGCCCGCGGCTGCAGGTTGAAGATGCGCGTGCCCGGGCGGGCACTCGTGAGATCGAGGGCGGCAACGACGTCGCCCTGCACGACGCGGGCGAGGTTGCCCGATGACCCGCGCAGCCGGACGTCCACCTCGTCTGGCGGCTCGCCGACGATCTCCATGCCTGGGGGCACGCTCTGATACTCGAGCGGCACGCGAATGTTGCGCTCCACCGTGCTCTGCCCCGACACGGCCAGCCACAACACACCCGCCAGCAGCAGCGAGAACATCTTCAGCGGCAGGTTGGCAAACAGCTGCACGGTCATGGCGTCAGGGGCGCGGCCGCGTCCGGCGGCCCGTCTTGCGCTGGAGCACGAGCTGCGTCAGCCGCGCTCGCAGCGTCTCGGCAGTGAACCCGCGCGACATCTGCCCTTCCGTCGCGATGGAGATGCGGCCGGTTTCCTCCGACACCACCACCGTCACCGCGTCGTTCTCCTCGGTGAGGCCGATGGCGGCCCGGTGCCGCGTGCCGAGCTCGGTACTGAGCGTCGGGTTGACGGTGAGGGGCAGGAAGCAGGACGCGGCGGCAATGCGGTTCTCCTGGATGATGACCGCGCCGTCATGGAGCGGCCCGCTCGTCTGGAAGACCGAGACGAGCAGGTCGTGCGTGACCATTGCGTCGAGGGGGATGCCGCTCTCGATGTAGTTGCGCAGCCCGATCTGGCGCTCGATGACGATCAGGGCGCCCGTGCGCCTGTCGGCCAGCTGTACCGCCGCCGTCACCACCTCCTCGATCGTCTCGTCATCGTTCTCGGCGCGCGAGAAGGCGCGCACGAAAGGCGTTCGCCCGAAGTGCGCCAGCGCCCGCCGGATGTCGTTCTGGAACAACACGATGGCCGCGAACACGACGTAGCCGATCAGGTTCCGGATCAGCCAGTTGACCGTCTGGAGCGGCGCCGCAATCGAGAAGAAATACAGCCCGACGAGCAGCGCCGACCCGAACGCCATCTGCATGGCGCGCGTGCCACGAATCAGCTTGAGCGACTCGTAGATGATCAACGCCACGACGAGGACGTCGACGACGTCCCACCATGTCAGTGGCGTGCGATTGATCCAGGAGAGCAGCGAGTCCATCGGGTCGGCAGCAGCGTCCCGTCAGGAATCGCCTGGCTGGGCTGCGGCGCTGATCATATCTGCCACGCGTACGGCCTGCACACTCCCCGCGACGTCGTGCACGCGCAGGACGTGCGCTCCGGCAAGCACGGCGACCACCGCGGCCGCGTGACTGGCCGGGTCGCGCTCCTCCGCCGGACGGTCCCCGATCGCCGCCTGCAGGAACGACTTGCGCGATGCGCCGACGAGCATCGGCAGGTCCATCGCCCGCAACGCGGGGTGATCCAGGTGGGCAAGGACGGCCCAGCTCTGTGCGGCGTGCTTGGCAAACCCCAGCCCGGGGTCGACCACGAGGGCGTTGCTCGGCACGCCGGCGTCGAGCGCCGCGGCGACGCTCCACTCGAGCTCGGCGGCAACCTCCGCGACCACGTCGCCGTAGTTCGCATGGCGGTACATGTCGGCCGGCACGCCGCGCATGTGCATGAGGATCAGCGCAGCGCCGCCCCGTCGCGCCACGCCGGCCAACCCGGGGTCGAAACGCAGGCCGCTTATGTCGTTGACCAGCGACGCGCCCGCGTCGATCGCCGCCGCGGCGACCGCGGACTTCGTCGTGTCCACAGAGACGGGCACGGCGAGATGCCGGATCAGGGCCGCGACCACGGGCAGCACACGCGCGCGTTCGTCGTCTGCATCAACGGGCGGCGCGCCGGGTCGGGTGGACTCGCCGCCGACGTCGATGATGTCGGCGCCGGCCTCCACCATGGCGTGGGCCGCGTCGATTGCCCGATGCGGGTCAGCGTGGCGTCCGCCGTCCGAGAAGCTGTCGGGCGTGACGTTGAGGATGCCCATCACCAACGTCCGCCTGCCCAGCTCGAGCGTGCGGCCGTGCGGGAGCGCCAGGGTGTACCGGCGGCGGGTGACGCGCATGCAATTGAAGAATTGCAGAATCTCGGAGTTGTCACCAGCACGGGAATGCTTCGAGGGCTGGAAATGAAAAAGGGCGCCGGAGACCGGAGCCCTTTTTCACTGCTCGCGTAATTGGAAATCTCGAATTTCAAATTTCCAATCTCTCGATCACTCCTGTGCCAGCGGCTTCTGTGGTACCGAGATCGCCGGCACGATGGACGGGCGCGGGCGGCGTTCCTCGGCGACGGTTTCCGGGGCCGGGGTGCCTGCCGGCGTTACCGGCTCGGGCGCGTCGAGCGGCTGCCCGGCGATGATGCGCCGCACCTGGTCGGCATCGAGCACCTCGCGGACCAGAAGCTCGTCGGCGATGCGCTGCATGGCCTCCCGGTGCTGCTCGATGATGCCGCGCGCGACGTCGTAGCCGGTCATGACGATCGACTGCACTTCCTCGTCGATGCGGATGGCCGTGGACTCGGAGTAGTCGCGGTGCTGCGCGATCTCGCGGCCGAGGAAGATCTGTTCTTCCTTCTTGCCGAAGCTGAGCGGCCCGAGCTCGCTCATGCCCCACTCGCACACCATGCGACGCGCCAGACCCGTCGCCTGCTCGATGTCGTTGCGGGCGCCGGCCGTCTTCGTGTTGCAGAAGATCTCGTCGGCGATCCGCCCGGCCATGGCGACCGCAATCTGCGAGTCGGCCTCTTCCTTCGAGAAGTCCACCTGCTCGCTCTGCGGCAGGAACGAGGTCACGCCGAGGGCCATGCCGCGCGGGATGATCGTCACCTTGTGCAGCGGCACGGCGTTGGGCAGCATGGCCGCCACGAGCGCGTGACCGGCCTCGTGGTAGGCCGTGTGCCGCTTCTCGTCGTCGCTGATGATCCGCGACTTGCGCTCGACGCCCATGATGACCTTGTCCTTGGCCATCTCGAAGTCGTGCATCGTCACGACCTTGCGGTTCTGACGAGCGGCGATCAGGGCGGATTCGTTGACGAGGTTCGCGAGGTCGGCGCCAGCGAACCGCGGCGTGCCCCGCGCGATGACGTTCAACTTCACGTCGTCGCCCATCGGGATCTTCTTCGTGTGCACCGCGAGGATCTGCTCACGGCCGCGCACGTCGGGCAGGTCCACCACGACACGGCGATCGAAGCGGCCCGGGCGCAGCAGCGCCGGGTCGAGCACGTCGGGACGGTTGGTGGCCGCCACGAGGATGACGCCCTCGTTGCTCTCGAAGCCGTCCATCTCGACGAGCAGCTGGTTGAGCGTCTGCTCGCGCTCGTCGTGCCCGCCGCCCAGACCCGCTCCACGGTGCCGGCCGACGGCGTCGATCTCGTCGATGAAGATGATGCAGGGTGCGTTCTTCTTACCCTGTTCGAAGAGGTCGCGGACGCGGCTGGCGCCGACGCCGACGAACATCTCGACGAAGTCCGAGCCGGAGATCGAGAAGAACGGCACGTTGGCCTCGCCGGCCACCGCGCGCGCCAGCAGGGTCTTGCCCGTGCCAGGCTGCCCGATGAGGAGCACGCCCTTCGGGATGCGCCCGCCGAGCTTCTGGAACTTCTGCGGCTCCTTCAGGAAATCGATGATCTCCTGCAGCTCTTCCTTGGCTTCGTCCACGCCGGCGACGTCCTTGAACGTCACCTTCTTCTGGGATCCGGACGACAGCTTCGCACGGCTCTTGCCGAACGAGAGGGCCTTGTTGCCCCCGCTCTGCATCTGCCGCATGAAGAAGATCCAGAAGCCAATCATCAGGAGGATGGGCGCCCACGTGTAGAGGAACATCCCCCACGGGCTGCCCGTCGGCTCCTTGGCGTTGACCACGACCTTGTTGCCCACCAGCTTGTTGCCGAGCCCTTCGTACTGGCTCGGCGCATAGGTCCGGACCTTCTCGCCGCCGGACTTGTAGGTGGCGACGATCTCCTGGCCCGTGATGGTGACCGTGTCGATCTTGTTCGTGTCGAGCTGCTGGACGAACTCACTGAATGGGATGACTTCTTCGCGGGCCTGGAACGTGGTTGAAAAATTCCAGATCAAGACCCCGACGATGACGAGCACCATCCAGAACAGCAGGCTCCTGAGCGTCGAGTTCAAGCCTTTCCTCCTGACCGCGTAGCTTGCAAGAGTAGCACGGCGGCTGTATGTGGCTGGATTGCAAATTCCTCGCCGACTGCCAGGCCAACCACCCATGCAATCTGCCCGTCGGACGACGTGATGACGGGCACACGATCGCGGTCCCCGCGTGGAACTTTCCGGTTCACCATCAAATCCTGAATCTTCTGACTACCCGGCGCGCCTCTCGGCCGCATCCGGTCACCGGGCCGCCGCCCCCGAATCACGAGCGCGGTGCCCACACGGTCGGCGTCGAGCGCCACCGACATCGCCCCGGCCGGTATCGGTTCAGCCTCCGGCCGCCATGCCTCGCGTCGGAGAACCGACGCCTCGATGCGCAATTGCGCCTCGTCCACTTCAGCCACACCCGGCAGTTCGAGCACCCGCGGCGGGATGGCCGACCAACGGGACGGCCCAGGTCCCTGCCCCGGTCGCCAAGCTTGTCCCGGCGCCCCGGCGCTCGCCACCTGCAGCAGCGCGCCCCGTCGCGTCACGGTCAGCGTGCGCAGACGCGCCGTGCTGCCATCGCGCAGCCGTTCGAGCCGGGCGAGGGCGTCAACGAGCGCCAGCGACACCTGTCCGTGCGGCAGCATCTGCTCCAGCGCGGCCATCCGCACCCGGCGCCGCAGCATGGGCGGCACGAGCGCCAGGCGGCGCAGGTCAACGCTCCAGCCACCGTCCGGGTCGGGCATCAGCACCGACGGCAACTCGGCCGCCACGCTGGCCGCGAGCCACTGCTCGTCGTCCCGCCACGCATCAGCCTGTCGCGCCAGCCGTTCCGGCAATCGCAGCCCGCTCACCTGCATCAGCGCGGGAAGGACGACATGACGCACGCGGTTGCGGGGGATGTCGAGGTCGCGGTTGGACGCGTCCTCTCTCCACGTGAGACCCCGTTCACCCGCGTAATGTTCCACGTCGGCCCGCCTCACTTCGATGAGCGGCCGAATCAGGAGCCCGCGCGACGGCCACATGCCCGCCAGGCCGCGGGTGCCGGCCCCGCGAAGCAGGCGCAACAGCACGGTTTCCGCCTGATCGTCGAGCGTGTGCCCCAGCGCTACGCGCGTCGCCAGACGCCGACGCGCGACGAGTCGGAATGCGGCGTGCCTCAAGGCGTGCGCCGTGCGCTCGACCGACCAGCGACGCCGCGCCGCCTCGTTGGGCACG
Organism: Acidobacteriota bacterium; assembly: GCA_023429845.1. Classification (GTDB taxonomy): domain Bacteria; phylum Acidobacteriota; class Vicinamibacteria; order Vicinamibacterales; family Vicinamibacteraceae; genus Luteitalea. The sequence continues at coordinate 9,061 of JAEZCY010000130.1, read as the reverse complement.
TCGACGTGCACGAGGTCGAACGGCACTCCCATCGACGCCGCCACAGCCTCGCAGAACTGCGCGTCGGCATCGGCGGCGTCGCCGCGCAAGCCGTGATGGACGTGCACGATGCCGACGATGCGGCTGCGGGCACGCGGCACGAGCGTCGACAGCACGTGCAGCAGTGCCATCGAGTCCGCCCCGCCCGAGAGCGCCACGAGCACGCGATCGCCGTCGCTGAGGAGGCCGTACCGGCGGATGGTCGCCCAGACGCGGGTCGGAAAGCGGGTCACAGCGCGTAATAGTTGGGCGGGCGTCGGGACTTTCCCCGAGGAATGCCCTCGTGCCCGGGGGCAGTGCCGGGCTCGGCGTCACCCCTGCGGGCGTCAGGATCGCAGGTTCCGCGCGCGGATGGAACCGCCGGCCCTCGAGATCAGTCGAATGCAGGACGAACCCGGGACGTGGCACGTTCCGTGCTGACGGAGTCCATCATGTTCAATGCCCTCAATTTCGCCGATGTGGCGGTCCGGGCCGAGGGCGACCGCTGGGTCGTCGTCGATCACGCGGATCGCTGCCTGCTCGACCAGCGCTTTTCCGACCGATTCGCCGCCATCTCCCTTGGCCTGCTCATCGCCCGCCAGCAGGGTGGCGCAGTGTGGCTCGACAGCCTCGATGCGTCGATGACCGCCACCGCCCCCGCCGTGACCTGCCACTGAGGCGTCGCCGGCGCGACGCGCCCGTCGGCCCGCCGTCGCTCCCGCGATCATCGCCCTGCGGCCGTGCCGCTGCAGGTGCGTCCCACCAGCCGCCAGGCCGGTGGGACTCGGAGACCGCTCGTTACTTCCCGAGCTTCGACGCGGTGAACTGCGCCAGCGCTGCGTGCCCATCGCTGGTCGGGTGGACGACGTCCCAGAACAGGAAGCCGTTACCGACAGCGAAATCGACGTCGCGGCACGTCGCCGGAGCCGTGAACAGGCAGCTGGCCAGTTCGGGCGTGCCGTTGGCGACCAGCGCCGGATAGAACCACGAACCCGGTGCCGTGTTGCGCAATTCCGCGAACTTCTCGTTCAGATCCACGAGCCGCAGGGTGGCGCCCGAGAGCTTCAGATTCGCGAGCGCCTGCGCCAGCAGCATGTTGTGATACGCCGTCAGCTGCGATGGCGGCGTCGCAGAGGTTGGATCGTTCGACGCGGGGGCGGTGCAATGCGCCTGCGGGACCGGCAGGTTCTCGGAGGGGATGCACCCCAGGTCCGGCAACGTCATCACGACGATGTGCCGCGCGCCGATCGCGTAGAGCCGTTGAACGGCAAGTGCGATGTTCGCGACCACCTTCTCGGGCGCCATGGGCGTGTTGTACGGGTCGATGCGGTAGTCGTTCGCCCCTGTCGCGATGAGGTAGAGCGCGCTGGCAGACGGCTTCTTCCCGAGAAGTGACACGCGGAACAGCTCGACCTGCCCGAGCAACCCGGGCGCCTGCAGTCCGCCCGGTGTCTGGTCCAGCAACGGCGTGCCGGTGCCGCCGAAGGCGAAATTCACCGCGGCCTTGCCCTTGATGACAGGCGAACTGATGTAGGGCAGCAGCGTCTTGGGGGCGCCCTTGTGGCGCACCTGGCTCCACAACTGTTCGACGAAGACCGGACCGTTCGAGAATCGGCCGTTCCAGTACGTGGCGTGGGGCGTCTCCGACGGCGGCGGCGCAGGGGCCAGGGCCGGATTGACCTTGGCGAGCACCTTCGAGGTGAGCCAGACGTTGCCGTTGTCGGCAAGGCTGTCGCCGAAGACGAAGTAGGAGTCGTACTTGCCCGGTTGCGCGGCCGCAGGAGCGGCGCACAGGGACACGAGGAACAGCGCCGCGGCCAGCGGCTGAGTGAATCTGGCCAGAGTCATGGTTCTTCTCTTCGTGAGCGAGGTGTTGCAGGTAGGCGAGCGCGTGGACGTGGCGGTCCATGCTACCCCACCGCGTGACGAAGAAGCCACGTCATGCGTATCCGCATTCTTACTGATCAGCTACGAGGCTCAGCCGTTGTCAGGCGACCTTGGCCAGTCGCGCCGCGCCGGACGACGGCGCGCGCAGCGTGCGGATGAACGTGCGCAGAAGCGGCTGATCGAACTGCGCGCTCATGTGGGTGGTCATGAGCTTCATGGCATCCGAGCCGGGGATGGCTCGCTTGTAGCTGCGGTCACTCGTCAGCGCGTCGTACACGTCGCAGATCGCGGCGATGCGGCCGAACAGATGGAGCTCGGCTCCGGGCGTCTGCCGGGGATAGCCGCCGCCGTCCATGCGCTCGTGGTGCTGCGACACCGCGAGCATCGCCAGCGGCGGCAAGGCGCCGCCTCCGAGGATGCGCTCGCCCTCCACGACATGCGTGCGCATCACGGCCAGTTCCGAGGGCGTGTATGCGCCAGGCTTGACGATGAGCTCGCGCGGGATGCGGCTCTTGCCGACGTCGTGCAGGAGCACGCCGTGGGTGAAGTCCTGCAGGTGCGCCGCGTCGCGCACGCCCGCGGCCACCGCGAGGCTCGTCGCGAACACGCTGACGTTGATGCTGTGGCGCACGGTGTCGTAGTCGCGCGCCATCAACTCGCCCATGTACCCGATCGCACCCGGCTCGCGCGCGAGCCACGAGCCCAGCTCCTGGGCAACCCGTCGGGTGCGCGGCGCCACGTCCACGTGCCGCGGATCGGCAAGCACGGACGCGAGCGTCGTGCGCGCCGCCGAGTAGAGCAGCGACGCCTGCTGCGCAGGGAGGCTCGCGGCGGCCAGGAGCGTCGAGAGGTGCCGTTCCACGTAGTGCTCGTAGAGGCTGTGGTCGGCATCCGCCACCCACAGCGTGGGCACACCACTCTCGCGGAGTCGGTGGAGGATGACCGTGCTGAACTCGGCGCCCGCGCCCTGCAACAGGACGAAGTAGCCAGGCGCGCTCTGGAAGTACAACGGGAACTCGAGCCGCGTGTCTGGAACCAGGCCGTCGAGATCGACCGGCAGGTACACGCGCGCCTGCCCCACGGCGGCACGCACGGCGTGCGCAGCCTGGCACCGCGAGTCCGGCGACGCGGTCGGGGTCGACATGCTCGGGCGATAGCAACCGCCGTGCCGCGCGTCGGGAGCGGGGAGATCAGGGATTTCCTGTGTGATCCGGAGTCTGCCGCCCGCGAAACTGCGGCCCCTACGACATTTTCGTGATCACGATCACTGACCCGGCAAACGCCGCGGACCGTTCACGCCGGCGTGAGCATCGAGGCGCCGAGCGGGGCGGCCTGCACGGCGCGACCGGTCACGAGAGCCTGCTCGGTGACGGCGGCGGCGCGCGCCGAGCCTCCTGCGGCCGCTATGACGTCGCGGAGTTGCCTGGCGCAGTCCCGATAACGCGATTGCTGCAGCACCGAGCGCAACGCGTCGGTCAGACGCGCCGTGTCGAGCCGGGCGTAGGGGATGATGCGACCACAGCCCGACCAGGCGACGCGGGCGGCGATGCCCGGCTGCTCGAACGCCAGGGGCACCGCCACCATCGGCACGCCGTGGCTCAGCGCGTCGAGCACCGTGTTGAGCCCGGCATGGGTCAGGGCCGCCGCCGCGCGCGCGAGCACAGCCTGCTGTGGTGCATAGCTCACGACGATGGCGCGGCGCGCGAGGTCGCGCACGGCATCGCCTGCCAGTGCCCCGCCTTGGCTCAACACCAGCTGCACGCCGAGACCCGCGCACGCATCGACGAAGCGGGAGAAGACGTCGTGCTTGCTGCCCTGCAGGGTGCCCAGCGAGGCGTAGACCAGGGGTCGGTCGTCGAGGCGCGTCCAGTCGAAGGCAACGTCCTCGGCGGCGGCGTGCCGGAACGGCCCGCAGTAGTGGAACGTGGGCGGCAGCGTGCGTCGCGGGAAGTCGAAGGCGGCGGGCTGCTGACTGATCTGCGCCAGCGGCGAGAACGATTCCTCCATGCTGCGCCAGCGGCGCATGCCCCAGGCCTGGCGCCGCTCCGTGATCACACGGTGCACCGACCGCAGGGCGATGTCGGACGCGGCGTAGCCGACGGCATTGCGCAGCAGCGCCGGCCACGCGTCGCTCGGCAGCCATGATGTGAACGGGGGTGGCACACCGACCTCCCTGTTCACGAGCAGGGCGGCGCACGCCGTCACGTACGGCACGTCGAGGCGTTCGGCGAGCAGCGCGCCGACGGGCTCCGTCTGGTCCACCAGCAGACCGTCGACGTGCGCCTCCCGCAGCGCGTCCACGCCGTCGCGGCAGAACATCCCTGTGGTCCTGGCGACAGCCTGCACGACATGGCGCAGTGCCGACCGCCCGTGCAGGCGCCCGAGCGTGGACAGCGACTCACCGAGCGTCCCTTCCGGATGGTCGCTCGCGCCGATCGGGATGAAGTCCAGACCGGCGCGCCGCACGCGCGGGCCGACGTCGGCCATCTGCACGAACACCGCCTCGTGCCCGCGGTCGCGCAAGGCGAGCGCCAGCGCGATGAACGGGTTCAGATGTCCCGGTACAGGCGGACTGATGATCCCGATGCGAGCCACGTGTCAGCGCGGAGTGCGGGCGTTCATCCGGCCGGTCGCCAGCAGGCGCCGCAGTGAACTGGCAAGGCCCGGGCTCAGGGTGCGCCGGAACGGCGCCTCCGCGGGCAGCACCGCGACGAGGCGTCGATGGGCCTCCGGCAGGTGGTGATACGGGATCCCGGGAAAGTAGTGGTGCAGCGCGTGGTAGCGCAGCCCCACTGGCGCCCAGAGCACCGTCCACCATGCGCCGGGTGTCTCGACGCTGTCGAGGAGTTGCGCGGCGCGGTCCATGGCGTGCCCGTCGCCCTCGTAGTGGTGCGCGCCAAGCGTACGGAGCACGTTCACGACGCTGATCAGCGCCATGGCGGCATACCAGTACCCGAGCGTGCGCCACGGCAACACGCCCTGCACCATCAGCGCGAGCGCACCGACCCACAACGCGACGATCACCGCCTGCCAGCGCCACGCGAGGCGCAACAGCGCCGGCGTCGGCACGCGGACGAACGTCGGGTGCATGGCCAGGGCGGAGGCGCGCGCCACGAGCACGCGGTGCACGCGCGGCACGAGCAACGCGAGGGGCCCGAGCAGCACGAAACGAACGACGAGCGCGATCGGGATCAGGACGCTGTGCAACGCGAACGTGATCGTCATGAAATGGGACCGCGCGAACGGCAGGTACTCCGGGTCCTGGCTGGTGCCGTACGTGGAGAGCGTGTGGTGGCTCTGGTGCACGCCGTGCGTGTAGACGAACGACGGCATCAGCAACGGCGCACCGATCAGCGCATTCCATGCGGTCTCGAAACCGCGCAGGGAGCCCTGTCGCAAGTGCGCGATCTCGTGCATGAAGCAGAGCGCGCGGTACAACGCAAATGCGCCGGCAACGAGCGCGACTCCGGTGGGCGCCGCGTCCAGCCGCTGGCTCACGGCAAGCGCGACGAGGGCATACCCGACGATGGTGCTCGCCAGGAAGTCCACCCAGAACGTGGCGGCGTGTGGTTCGTGGAGGTGACGGACGGCGTCATGCGCCAACTTGTCCCACCTCTGGACGTCACGTGGCGCGTGCTCGGAAACAGCCATGGTCGTATCCGCATCGTCATGAAGCGGCTGACCACCGGTGCGGCGAAAGGCCGCACGGCGTCGGGCGCTGCGTCTATGGAGAGAACGCGCTGGGGCGACGATCTGGACGATCTTTGCACGACTCGGGCGCCGATGTTAGACCGCAAGCTCTGCTGTTCGTAAGTTCGCGTACGCAGCCGTCACCAAGCCCGACGAGGCCGAGGTACCGACGGGGCATACGTAGGTCAGCCCGACACGAAAATAGTGGGCGGCGGGCTGGGACAGCGCGTCTCCCTGGGTTCAGAGGGGGACGGCCCGTCGTTGGTCACCCGGTACCGTCACGTCCACGATCGCACCGGGCAGCTCCCGCGTGAGCATCCGCCGGCACGCCGGGCACGCGAACGTGTGCTCGGTGACCACGGGCGCTGCCAGTGGCGGCACGCACTGCACCTCGAGCGACGTGTTGCAGTTGTCGCACGAGAACGGCAGGGCGACGACCTCGTCCGGCATCGCCACCGCACCGGCGTCCGGGGCGGACGCCTCCGGCGCCGGCGGGGCGGTGAGCGGCCAGAACTCGACGCCGAACGCCGGGGCAAGCGCGTACTCCACCTCGCGGGCCCAGGCGCGCTTGTCGTCGGCCTCTCCGAAAGCGTCCACGAGCGGCCGCGACTCGCCGTGGTACGCCTGCTGGAAGGCCGCCGCGAGCCGCATCACGTCGTCTTCCGACTGCCCCTCGTCGATCGCGGTGCGCAACGCGCGATACCGACTCGCTATCGCGCGCTTCTCGTCGTCTGTCAGTGTCGTCACGGATCCTCCGGTAAGCGCTTCGAAATACGTCACCCGTCGCCCAAGGGGCGACGGCTACGAACCGGGACTTGCACGCGCCATGCCGACTCGGGACGCGGCTGAATCCGCCAGGGTGTTACGGCTCGGGCTCGAGCACACGGTCGCTCGTGATACGCCCATCGGCGATCTCGATGACGCGCCCACACCGCGCGGCGATGCGCGGATCGTGCGTCACCACGAGGAAGGAGGCGCGGAACTCCTCGTTGAAGCGCCTCATCAACGCGAACACCTCGTTGGCCGACTCCGTGTCGAGGTTGCCGGTCGGCTCGTCGGCCAGCACGAGCGGTGGACGACGGACCATGGCGCGGGCAATCGCGACGCGCTGCTGCTGTCCGCCCGAGAGGTTGCGCGTCTTGTAGTGCTTGCGGTCGGAGAGACCGACGGCATCGAGCATCTCCTCGGCCCGGCGCCGCATGTCGCGCGTCGGCGTCCCCACATCGCCCCATTCGGGCAGCATCACGTTCTCGACGGCCGTGAACGCGGGCAGCAGGTGGTGGAACTGGAACACGAACCCGAGCCAGCGCGCACGCAGCAGCGTCAGGGCACGCTCGTCGAGCGACGAGCTGTCCGTGCCGGCCACCACCACGCGGCCGGCCGTCGGACGGTCGAGCAGTCCGATGATGTTGAGCAGCGTGCTCTTGCCGGAACCCGAGGGTCCGATCAGCGCCACGAACTCGCCGGCCTGCAGCTCCACGTCCACGCCGCGCAGTGCCAATGTGCGCACCTGCTCGCCGTACTCGCGCACCACGCCCTGAACCGACAGCAGCGGCTCACCCACCGTGAATCGCCTGTGCCGGGTTCAGCCGGGCCGCCCGTCGGGCCGGAATCACCGCCGCCAGCAGCCCGACCCCGGTTGCGAGAAGCGCCGTGCCCGCAAGCAGTTGCAGGTCCGCCTGTACGGCGAACCGTGGAGTGCCGGACGCGTCCATCGTCATCGTTTCGAAGAGCTTGGCAAACAGCACGCCGAGCGCCGAACCGACAACCGACCCGGTCACGCCGAGCACGCCGCCCTGGATGAGGAAGATGGCGCGGACGCGGCGGGCGGGGACCCCCACCGCTCGGAGGATGCCGATCTCGCGGGACTTCTGCACCACCGACACGATGAGGATGCTGGCGATGCCGAGCGTCACCGAAAGCACCACGAAGAACTGGATCATCGTCTTCGAGCTGCTCTGCGCGGAGAGGCCGGAGAGCAGTTCCGCGTTGAGCATCATCCAGCTCTCGACGGTCAGGCCCGTGCGTCCGCGCACATCGTCTGCGATGCGGTCGGCGTCGAACACGTCGCGCACCTTCAACTCGATCGTGGTGGCGCCGCCGGGCAGCCCGAACAGCGCCTGTGCGTGCCGCAGCGAGGTGACCACCCACGACTGATCCACCGCCTCGCTGCCGACGGTGAAGATGCCGGCGATCGTCACCACGTCCTCCACGCCTTCGGTGGAGGTCACGCGGATGCGGTCGCCGACGTTGACGCCGAGGTCGGCGGCGAGCGTCGAGCCGATCGCCACCCGCTCGCTGCCCACATCGAAGACGCCCTGCACGATGTTGCGTCGCAGGTCGATGATGGCGAGGAACGACTCAGGGTTCACGCCCCTGATGACGATCGGCACGTTCGCATCGGCGCGGGTCGCGGTGCCCGAGCCACTCACCGTCGGCGAGACGGCAGTCACGCCCGGCGTGCCGGCCACGGTGCGCATCACCCCCGGCCATTGGTCCAGCGACCGCAGCCGCTGCGGCGCCGGCTGTCGCAGCCTGGAGATCGCCAGCCCCTCACGTGCCTCGACGAGCGGCCGCGGTTCCTCGCGCGCGACGCGCAGCGTGACGTGCGGCTGCGAGCCGAGCGTGGACTCGATCAGCGACGCCTGGAGTCCGTTGATCAGTGCCGAGAGGAAGACGATCACGCTGACGCCGACGGCCACCGCGGCGAGCATGAGCGCCGACTGCCCGCGCGTGTCCTGGAGGTAGCGGATGGCGACGAACCACTCGAACGGCATCAGCGCACCTGCTGCACGCGCACCCGTTGGCCGGGCTCGAGGGCCCGCTCCGAGGTCAGCACGACGGTGGCGCCCTCGGAGATGCCGCCTTGAATCTCCGAATGCCCGTCGCCGGCGATGCCAACGCTCACGTCACGACGCACCAGCACATCGTCCTCGACGGCAAGCACCCAGGGGGAGGACGTCGCCACGTCGCGCACGGCGCTGCTCGGCACCGTGAGCACGTTGGTCTTCGAGGCGACGGTGAGGTCCACCGACACCGTCATGTCGGGTCGCAGCGAGTCGGGCGGATCGGGCACGCGCAGGCGAACCTCGATGCTGCCCCGCTGGCGGTTGACGGCGGGCGCGATGTAGGCGACCTCGGCATCGAACACCTGGTCGGGATAGGCATCGGCCGAGGCCTTCCCCGCCTGGCCGCCGCGGAGCCACGCGAGGTTGCGCTCGTCCGGCTCGATCACGATCTCGGTCTCGCCCTCGCCCGCGAGCTCGAACAGTGCGTCGCCGGTGCGCACGATGTCGCCGCGGTCCACGAGCCGCGCCAGGATCACGCCTGCCTGGGACGCGACGACCCGCGTTTGCGCGAGTCGGAGTTCTGCTGCGGCCAGCCGGGCCTCGCTCTCCCGCAGCGCGCTCACCGCAACCCGCGCCTCGGCGCCCTGAGCGGTGTTGGCCTGCCGCTGCGCACGGGC
>JAEZCY010000127.1 GCA_023429845.1 Acidobacteriota bacterium | reverse complement strand
GAGTTCCTCTACGACGTCGACGCGCGCGAGTGGTTCTTCATCGAGATGAACCCCCGCATCCAGGTCGAGCACACGGTGACCGAGGTGATCACGGGTATCGACCTGGTGCGATCGCAGATCCTCGTCGCGCAGGGACACTCGCTGTTCAGTCACGAGATCGACATCCCGCAGCAGGAGAACATCCTCCGCAACGGCTACGCGGTGCAGGCGCGCATCACCACCGAGGATCCCGCCAACGGCTTCGCGCCCGACTACGGCAAGATCATCAACTACCGGTCGGCGGCGGGCTTCGGCATCCGCCTCGACGCGGCAACGGGCGACGCCGGGTCGGTGGTGACGCCTTACTACGACTCGATGCTCGTGAAGCTGACGGCCTTCGGCCCTCGCTTCGACATCGCGCTGCAGCGCATGCACCGCGCCCTCCGCGAGTTCCGCATCCGGGGCGTGAAGACCAACATCCCGTTCCTCGAGAACGTCGTCCTCGACGAGACGTTCCGCTCGGGACAGGCCACGACCGGGCTGATCGACACCCATCCCGATCTCTTCAAGTTCCAGCCGCGGCGTGACCGCGCCACCAAGGTGCTCGCGTACCTGAGTGACGTGACGGTCAATGGCAACCCGACGGCGAAGGGCTACCGTCCGCCCGAGGTGCTTCCGCCGGCGCGCGTCCCGGCGTTCGACCTGAAGGCCGGCATCCCCAAGGGATCGCGCGACCGGCTGCGGGAGCTGGGCCCGGAGAAGTTCGCCTCCTGGATTCGCGACCAGCGACCGCTGCTGATCACCGACACGACGATGCGCGACGCGCACCAGTCGCTGATCGCGACGCGCATGCGGTCGATCGACATGCTCCACGTCGCCGATGTCGTGGCCCATCGCACCCCCAACGTGTTCAGCCTCGAGATGTGGGGCGGCGCGACGTTCGACTCCGCGATGCGGTTCCTGCGGGAATCGCCGTGGGACCGCCTGCGCGACCTCCGCGCGAAGGTGCCCAACATCTGCTTCCAGATGCTCTTCCGCGGGTCGAACGCCGTCGGCTACTCGAATTACCCCGATGCGGTGGTCGCCGGGTTCGTCAAGCATGCGGCCGAGTCGGGCATGGACATCTTCCGCATCTTCGACTCGCTCAACTACCTGCCCAACATGACGGTGGCGATGGAGGCGGTGCGCAACCAGCCCTTCGCCATCTGCGAAGCGGCAATCTGCTACACGGGCGACATCAACGACCCGTCGCGCGACAAGTACTCGCTCGCGTACTACGTCGCCAAGGCGCGCGAGCTCGAGAAGATGGGCGCGCATATCCTCGCCATCAAGGACATGGCCGGCTTGTGCCGGCCATTCGCCGCCAGGAAGCTTGTGGCGGCCCTGCGCGACGAGATCGGCCTGCCCATCCACTTCCACACCCACGACAGTTCGGGGATCAACGCCGCGTCGGTGCTGTCGGCCGCCGAAGCGGGCGTGGACATCGTCGATCTCGCGGTGGCCTCGATGTCGGGCTCGACGAGCCAGCCCAATCTCAACTCCGTGTGCGCCGCGTTGTACGGTCACGAGCGCGACCCGGGCCTCGACCTCGACGCGCTCAACGAGATGTCGGACTACTGGGAAGAGGTGCTGGAGTTCTACCGTCCGTTCAACACCGCACCCCGCGCCGGGTCCGCCGAGGTCTACGTGCACGAGATGCCGGGCGGCCAGTTCACGAACCTGAAGGAGCAGGCGGCGGCAATGGGGCTCGGTCACCGCTGGCCGGAGATCGCCCGCACGTACGCCGAAGTCAATCAGCTGTTCGGCGACATCATCAAGGTGACGCCGAGCTCGAAGGTCGTCGGCGACATGTGCATGTACCTCATCACACGCGGCATCCGGCCGCAGGACGTGCCGGCGCTCGCGCCTGGTTCGCACGACTTCCCCGCCTCGGTGATCGACATGCTGCAGGGCGGGCTCGGTCAACCCGATGGCGGCTGGCCGGTGCAGGTGCAGAAGGTCGTGCTCGGCGAACGCGTGCCCACGACGAAGCGACCCGGCGAACTCGCCGCCCGCGTCGATCTGGACGAGACCCGCGCCGGGTTGCGCAAGACGCTCGGCCGGCCGGCGACCGAGGACGATCTCTACAGTCATCTCATGTACCCGCAGGTGTTCGCCGACTTCGATCAGTTCGTGGCCACCTACGGCGAGGTCTCGGGCCTGCCGACGACGGCGTTCTTCTACGGCCTGTCGATCGGCGAGGAGATCGAGGTCGAGATCGACCGCGGCAAGGTGCTCTTCATCAAGTTGATCAGCATCGGGGAGGCCGACGAGCAGGGACGACGCAGCGTCTTCTATGAGCTCAACGGCATGCCGCGCGAGTCGCAGGTCGTGGACAAGTCGCTCGCGCCGAGGGATGCGGTCACCAAGCCGAAGGGCGACGCGTCCAACCCGCTGCAGGCGGTGGCGCCGATGCCGGGGATGATCACCGACATCGCGATTGGCGTCGGCACGAAGGTGAAGGCAGGCGATCCCCTCATCACCCTCGAAGCGATGAAGATGCTGACGACCATCTCGGCGGGCGCCGATGCCACCGTGACGGAAATCCTCGTGAAGACTGGCGATTCGGTCGCCACCGACGACCTGCTCGCCCGTCTGGAGCCGTAGCCACAGGACCACCCGCGGCCGGGCGCACAGGCAGCGGGCAGGCGTCCGTTTCTCGACGACCGGGCCGACGCGTAGGCTGCTGCGCCTCCTGCAGGGGTCGAGGTGGCGACCTCGATCTCAACGGCGCAGCGCCGCGTCGATCAGGTCGCCGAGTTGCGCGGCGGAGTACCGGTTGCCTTCGATCGTGGCCGCCAGGGCGCCCTGTCGATCGACGATCACGGTGCGAAGCGAGTGATTCATCAGGCCGTCGTCAGGGAAGAAATCTACCCCGAACAGGTCGCAGACGCGCTGGATCTCTGACGTGCCACCGGTGAGGAAGCGCCAGGCGCGGGGATCGGGCTTCCACTGGCTGGCGTAGTCGCGCAGTGCCTCTGGCGAGTCGCGCGCCGGGTCGAAGGTGACTGTGAGCAGTACCAGATCGTCGCCGGCCTGCGCCGCAAAGCGCCTCGCGACCACGCCGAAGTGGTTGGTGACGCGGAAGCAGAACTGCGTGAGCTCGCAACTCGTGTAGATGAAGTTCAGCGCGACCACCCGCCCACGGAACTGTGAGAGCGTCACGCGCGCGCCCGTGTGATCGGTGAGCGCGAAATCAGGCACGGCCTGGCCGGCGGCCAGCGCCTCCGGCGGCGGGGCTCCAGCCAGCTGCTTCAGCAATCGCAGGCGCCTCGCGGACATGGGGTCCTGCTCCACGCTCTGATAGCGGACGACCGTCACCTGCTCCGCGTATGGGGGCTGGTTCTCGCCCAGCACGAGCGTGAACGTCACCGACATGCCGGGCTCGAGGCCGGCCAGTTGCGTCGCGTCGCGCACATCGAAGGGCATGGCCATCGCCGGCATGACCCCGGCGATGTCGTCATGGGACACCAACATCGTCGCGCTGGGCCGATCCACGGCGAGCACCATGCCGGCCACCGCGTGCCGCGAAGGTTCCTGAGCAGACGCGCCACCGACCATCGCCAGCGACAGCACGGCCATCAAGGTCAGCGCGCACGACAACGCACGTTCAGCGACGCGGCATGTCGTCATGCGTGGCGCCTCCGAGGGGCAATTGTGGCCGCGCCACCTTCACGTAGTCGCTGGCGAACTCGGTGATCGAGATCACCGAGTTCTTCTCGATGCCTGAGAAGCGCTGGCGCGTGTTGCTCGTCGGCCACCAGATCTGCACGCTCACGATGCGCGCCCCCTGACCGAGGCCGATGTGCTGCGACAGCGGGGACGCACCGAACGAGCCCCCGCTGCCGACGGTGCGCTCGATGGTCCGGGTATCGCCGCCGTCGCGCTGGACGGTTACCGCGATGCGCGCCCCGATGGCGGCGCGATTGGTCCTGACCCCCACGAGCTTGAGCGCGAGCCAGTCGCCGCCATGGCCCGGGTTCTCGAAAAGGCGGAGCGCGTGCACGTCGCCCGGCGTGGCGCCCCCGACCTGGAAGAGGATCTCCTGGTCGCCGTCGGCATCGATGTCGGCAAACGCGACGCCGTGCCCCTTGTGCAGTTCGCCGGTGCCCGACGACCCCGTGACGTCCACGAATGACGTCCCGCCTCGGTTGCGGAGGAGTACGCTGGGCACGAGCGACGCGTAGGATGGATTGCCCGTGCCGAGGTAGATGTCGAGGAAGCCATCGTTGTCGATGTCGCCGAAGTTGGCGCCCATCGGCATGAAGACCTTGTCCAGCCCGACCTGTCGCGTCACATCCTGGAAGGTGCCGTCACCGAGGTTCCGGTACAGCTTCAGGGTGTCGGCGTTGTTCGGCCGCCCCAGGTAGGTACGGACCGTCTCGTCGAGCGACGTGACGTACGTGGTCGCGAACAGGTCCTGCCAGCCGTCGTTGTCATAGTCGAAGAACCAGGTCGCGAACCCCTTGCTCGGCCCGGGCACGCCGGCCGACGCGGTGAGATCCGAGAAGGTGCCGTCACGGTTGTTGCGGTAGAGAGTATTGGTCCCTCCCATGGTGGACACATAGAGGTCAGGCCAGCCGTCGTTGTCGTAGTCGCCGGCGGCGACGCCCTTGCTGAACGCGGTCCGGTCCACGCCCGCAGCCGCCGCGACGTCCTGGAACGACCCGTCACCCTTGTTCACGAAGAGCTGCGCCGGTGAGTTCTCGTTGCCGATGAAGAGGTCCAGCAAGCCATCCTGATTGATGTCGGTCCAGACCGCGGCCTGAGTGCTCGTGACCGGAACCGCCAGACCGCTTGCAGCCGTCACGTCGGTGAACGCGCCCTGGCAGTCGCCGCGCAGCAACGAGTTCCGCTGCGGAAACTCCCACCCGCCGCGCAGGACGAAGACATCGAGACACCCATCGTTGTCGTAGTCGGTCTGCATGATGTTGAGTCCACCGAGTTGGTCGTCGAGGCCGGCAGTCGCGGTCTGCTCGACGAACCTGCCGTCGGTGGTTCGGCGGAACAGCCGCAGCGGCGCGCATACGTCCATGCTCGACGTGACGACGTCGAACAGGCCGTCGGTGTCGAAGGCGTCGACGATGACGCCACCCGCGGCGGCGGTCACCGACAGGCCGCTCTTCGGGGCCACGTCCACGAATCGCCCCGCTTCCTCGGCCGACGTGAACACGCTGCGCGGTATCGCGTGCCCGCCGGGCACTCGGTCCGGGTATGCCCCGGACGCCATCGAGGCCAGGTTCAGGAGCCATCTCACGTCCAGGTCGTCAGGGCGTGCGTCCAGGTATCGTGAGAAGTGCGCAATGGCACGCTCGACATCGGCGGTCTTCGCGAGCACGCGAGGCTGGTCGATCGAGAGAAGACAGCGATCCCCCGGCGCGTGATACAGGCCGTTGTCCATCTCCGCCTTGTGCAGGTGGGCGATGCCCAGGCGCTCCACCAGGGGCAGCACGGCCTCCGGCTCGCGGGTAACGGCGATCTGGTAAGCCTTCTCCAACTGCTCGATCGCGCCCTGCATGAGGCCGCGATAGGCATGGAGCTGGGCCAGCATGAGGTGCCCCTGGATCAGATCGAACGGTTCCACGGCGGCGCTCGTCGCGGCCTCGGCGAGTCGGCGTTCGATCAGCGGCGGTCCCTCGGCCAGCGACTGCGTGCGCAGATCGCACACGCGACGCGGCTCCAGGTTCCAGTCGGCAGGCTTGCGCATGTCCCTCAGGAGCACGGTCGCTTCGTTGAAGCCCGAGACGTCGGTCACGTACTTGACGCTGCCGGCCGCAGCCATCGATCGGCCCACCGCCGACGGCGTGCCGGCATCGGTCGCGTGATCCGGCAGGACTTCGAGGATCGCGAACCCGGTCGGGATCCTGACGATCGGCGTCAGCTGCCCGGGGCCGACACCGTGCAGGGCCTCCCTCAGCTCGGGTCGTAGCCCCGACACCGCGACCGGGCCGACGAGTCCACCGCTGGCGGCACTCGGATCCTGGGACATCGTCCGCGCCAGGACGACGGGGCTCTCCCCTGCCGCGATCCGCTCGACGATGCGCCGGGCGTCCATCTCCGACTCCACGACGAAGAGGCGCAGCGTGACCTCGCGCGACTGCGCAGGATCGGGCGGTGGGGGCTGCGCGGCCAGCGCCGCCACCGAAACGGCCAGTACCGACGCCAGCACGGCGACGACAGGTCGCAGGCGTCCGGCGTTTCCAGCATCCTTCAGGCGAAACGTCACGTGGCGCGAATTCTGGGAGCGCCAGGGGACGCCGCACAATATGGCGAATCGGCTAGTGCAACGGCACTAATGCGCTCGTCTCGCGAGCCTAACGCCTTCGAGGTAGTGCGCCGCGATTTCGATCGCGACTAGGATGTCCCGCGCACCCGTAACCGAGCCGTGTCATGTCCGACTCGGCCCGCTCCCGTCCACCAGACCGATGCCGATCATTGCGTGACCGAACGTATCTCTGTGTTGCTCGCGGACGATCATGCGCTCCTGCGGCGCGGTGTCCGCCGCCTCCTCGACGACGACGCGACCATCACGGTGGTCGGCGAAGCGATCGACGGCGAGGACGCCGTTCGCCTGGCGCACAGCCTGCGGCCACGCGTGGTCGCCATGGATTGTGCGATGCCCCGCATGGACGGGATCGTCGCCACGCGGCGGATCCTGGAGAAGCGGCCGGACATCGCGGTGCTCTTCCTCAGCATCCACAGCGAGGCACATGTGGTGCGCCAGGCGATCGCCGCGGGCGCGCGGGGCTATGTGTTGAAGGACTCGACAGATCTCGATCTCGCCGACGCCATCCGGCGGGTGGCCGCCGGTGACATGGTCCTCGATCCCCATGTGTGGTCGCCGACGGCGGCGCGCGCGCGAAGCCGCGGCCTTTCGCCGCGTCGGCTCGAGGTCCTGCAGCTGATCTGCAACGGCATGTCGAACGAGGCGATCGCCGCGACACTGGGCCTCAGCATCAACACGGTCGGCGTCCATCGGGCGAGCATCATGCGGACCCTGGGGGTGCACAGCGCCGGCCAACTCGTCTCTTTCGCGATTCGCCACCGGCTCGTGAAGATGCCCTGACACAGTTAGCCCGAACACGTTATTGATCCGTCCGCATTTCCCGCAGAGGATATCCAGACAGCGATGAACTCCATCAGGCTCGTCATCACGGCCTTCGTCGTCGGGCTGCTGCTCATCGTGGGCGCTGGCTGGCGGTGGACGTCCCACAACCAACCGCCCGCCAAGGCCACGGCCAGCCACGTCGTGCTCGGCGTCGCGGCTATGGCGGGACTCGGCGGGCTGGTCGCGGTCTGGCGGCCGCGACACGACGAAGCACCGGCGCCGGCCGGCGGAGGACGCGATGCACACGACTGAGAGACTCCACATGGGCGCGGTGCCTGGGCGCACGCCGCTCGAACGGCTGAACTCCGACTACCACGAGACCGGTCTTCGCCTGTTCATGATGATCGTGCTGGCGCACTGGGTGGAGCACCTGCTCCAGGCGTTGCAGATCTACGTGCTCGGATGGCCGGTGCCCGAGGCGCGCGGCGCCCTGGGACTGTTCTTCCCGTCGCTGATTACCTCCGAACTCCTGCATTACGGCTATGCCCTCGTGATGCTCGCCGGGCTGTGGCTGCTGCGCAGGGGCTTCACCGGGACGCTCGACAGACGCTGGTGGATGATTGCCTTCTGGATCCAGTTCTTCCATCACATCGAGCATGGATTGCTGCAGGCGCAGGCCCTCGTCGGGCACAACCTGTTCGGGTCCCCCGTGCCGATCAGCCTCGCGCAGTTGTGGGTGCCGCGCGTGGAACTGCACCTCTTCTACAACACCATCGTGTTCGTGCCGATGGTGATCGCGATGTACTTCCACATGTTCCCGGCGTCGAACGAGAGCAGGCACAGTCGGTGCAGCTGCGCCTGGGACACACGCGCCCCGTCGCCGGTGTGATCGGCGGCCGCGCAAGGCCGCGCGCCGGCCTCCGACCCGTTCGCCCGGCGGCCATGCTCGCACTCGTGATGACGGCCGCTGGCGCAGTCGCGTGTCACAGGGACGGGCCCGCACCTCCTGATGTCGTCATCGAGGTGTCGCTCGCGCCGGAGCCGCCAGGCGTCGGACCTGCGCAACTCGACATCCGGCTGCGGACCCGGGACGGAACGCCTGTCGACGCGGCGCGCGTGCGCATGGAGGGACACATGGCGCATCCGGGCATGGCCCCGGTCATCGGTGATGCCGCACGCCAGGCGCCCGGCACGTACGTCGCCAGCTTCGACTTCACGATGCGCGGCGACTGGATCGTGCTCGTGACAGCCGATCTGCCCGATGGCCGTCATGTCGAGCAGCGCATCGACCTGCGCGTGACGGGCCCCGGCGCCTGAACGCGCACTGCGGAATCTCCGTGTCCACGCCCCTTACGCACGCTGCCGAGACGCCAGCGACCGGCGACCTGCTGCGGTGGCCGATCCTCGGAGCCATCCTGCGCTGGCCGCACCTCCGGACCGCCGCGCAGTGCGGGCTGGCGCTCGTCGCGCTCGTGATGGTCCTGCACGGCCTCTTCGGGCCCGAGATCGCGCCGAGCAACCTGGCGACGGTGCTGACCTGGGTGCACTATCGCGGCCTGTTGATTGGTGTGCTGCTGCTCGCCGGCAACGTGTTCTGCGCCGCCTGCCCGCTTGTGCTGGCCCGCGACCTCACGCGCCGGCTCCACCAACCCACGCGTCACTGGCCGCGCCGGCTCACCGGCAAGTGGCTGGCGATCGGCCTGATGGCGCTCGTCCTGTTCTCGTACGAGCTGTTCGACCTCTGGGCCCTGCCGGCCGCCACGGCCTGGCTGATCGTCGGCTACTTCGGCGCGGCCGTCCTCGTCGACGGCGTGTTCCGGGGTGCGGCCTTCTGCTCGCACGTGTGCCCGGTCGGACAGTTCAACTTCGTGGCCGCCACGCTCTCTCCGCTCGAGATCCGCGCCCGCGATCGTGACCGCTGCGCGTCCTGCGTGACCGCCGACTGCATCAAGGGACGCCGCGAGGCCGGCACTCCCGGCCGCGTCACCCGGCGTGGGTGCGAGCTCGGGCTCTTCGTCCCGGCCAAGGAGGGCAATCTCGATTGCACGTTCTGCCTCGACTGCGTCAACGCGTGTCCACACGACAACGTCGCACTCGGACTGCGGGTACCGGGCGGAGAGTTGTCCGACGATCGCCGCCGGTCCGTGATCGGCCGACTGTCGGCCCGACCCGACCTCGCCGCCCTCGTCCTCGTGTTCACGTTCGGCGCGCTGCTCAATGCCTTCGCCATGGTTGGTCCCGCACACGTGGTGCAGGACTGGCTGGGCCGCCAGGCGCCCGGCGCTCCGCACGCGGTCCTGCTCGCGGCGATCTTCGTCGTCGGCCTGGTCGTGCTGCCTGGTGCGCTCTCGGCGCTTGCTGCCATGGCGACACGGTTCGCGACGGGCGATCGGCACCGGAGCGTCGGCCGCGTGGTGACGGCGTTCGCGTATGGCCTGGTGCCGCTCGGCTGCGGCATCTGGCTCGCGCACTACGGCTTCCACCTGCTGACGGGGATCGGCACGATCGTTCCTGTCGCACAGGGCGCGGTGATCGACGCGTCGGGGATGGCACTGCTCGGTGCCCCCGACTGGCGCTGGCTGGGGGTGCGTCCTGGCCTGGTGTATCCCCTCCAGCTGGGCGCAATCGCGCTCGGCACGGCGGGCGCCGTGGTGTCGATGCACGGCATCGCGGTTCGCGACTACCCGGCCCGCTCAGTGCGTGCCGGAACGAGCTGGATACTGCTTGTCGCCGCGCTGGCCGCCTGTGCGGCGTGGGTGCTGGCGCAGCCGATGGACATGCGAGGCACCGGTTGGAGCGGTTGACCAGGTGCGGGGCGCAGCTCACGCGGCTGCTCGTGCCGCTGTGCCTTCTCGCGATGTCGGTCCGACTCGCGGCGCACGCCGGGCCGCCGTATCCCATCCTGACGGACGGGAAGGCTGGCCCTTACACGATTTCGATCTGGACCGATCCGGATGCCACCGACGATGGCACGCCGGCCGGGCAGTTCTGGGTCGTCCTGGAGGCGGGCGGTGCGTCAGAGGCAGGCGCGGCCGAGACCGTCGTCACCGTCGCCATCCGTGCGATGGATAGGCCGGCCGGCGAACTCATCTCCACCGCCGCGCCCGTTGACGGGCTCCTCACGCGACGGTTTGCCCTGCTCCTCATGGACCATGAGGGGCCCTACGCCGTGCGCGTGGAAGTGGATGGCCCCCTCGGGATGGGCGTGGCGACGAGCAGGGTGGACGCCACGTACGACCTGCGGCCACCTCCCGTCCTGCTGATCGTCTACATGCTGCCCTTCGTGGCCCTTGGCCTCCTGTGGATCAGACTGCTGCACCGCCGCCGCAGTGCCGAGGGCCGGCTCCCGTAAGGAACTCCGACGATGTCCACGCGTCTCGGCTCGCGCCGCCACGGATGCCGTGACTCGCTCTACCTCGTGCCCCGTCACTTCTTCGTGGCGGATGCGGCAGTCCGGCCCCCCGCCCCGCTGACTGGCTTGCCGTCGGCGTCCACCACCGCCACGTCACCGAGACCCAGCGAGCGAACAGGCCCTTCGATCTTCGACAGATCGCCCACCACGACCCAGGTCAGCGCCGTCGGTTCGAGCGTCCTGGCCGCGTCCTGCGCGAGCGCCGGCGTCATCGCGTCGTTGCGTGCCTTGAACTGGAGGATGAAGTCCAGCGGCCGGCCGTAGCGCAGGTTGCTGTTGACCTGATTGAGCACCGCGTTCGCGGTCTCGTAACCGCCAGGCAGGCTCAAGGTGTTGCTGGCGCGGATCTTCGCCACCTCGGCGTCGGTCACCGGACGCGCGCCGCTGACGAAATCCTCGATCTCCTTCTTCACCTCGCGGATGGACTCGATGGTCTTGTCGCTCTGCACGGCGGCGGAGGCCATCCACGGACGCTGGCCCCTGGCGTTGGTCGCGTTGCTGTACGAGCCGTACGCCCAGTGCTTGTCCTCGCGCAGGTTCATGTTGAGGCGCGACGAGAACTCGCCGCCGAGCACACTGTTGGCGAAGTCGAAGTCGATCGTGCGCGCGTCGCCGGTCGGCGGCACCAGCTGGCCCACGTAGATGTTCGACTGGACGGCGCCGGGCTGATCGATGAGGAACACACGGCTGGCGGCCGGGCGCGTCGCCGTCGTGAGTGCCGGCAACCGCGGCGCGTCGGGTGCGTTCTTCCAGTCACCGAACCGAGCCTCCAGCTGCGGCACCACTTCCTTCAGGGTCGTGTCGCCGACGACGACGACGCGGGCGCTCTCGGGCTGCAGCCAGCCGCGGTGGAACCCGAGAAGGTCGTCGCGGGTGAGCGAGACGATGGACTCGGTGGTACCGCTGCCGGTGAACGGAATCGCGTAGGCATGCGCCTTCCCGTAGAGCAGCGTCGGCATCACCCGGAGCGCTGCGGTCTGCGGCCGTGCCTTCTCCTGCTCGATGCGAGCCAGCCACTGCGCGCGGACGCGCTCGAACTCGCTGTTGTCGAAGGTCGGACGACGGACGACATCGGCCAACAGGTCGAGCGACTCGCCGAGCTTGTCTTTCAGCGCCGACAGCGTCACGTTGACGCTGTCCAGGCTGGCGCCGGCGCCGATCTGGGCGCCGAGCGCCTCCTTCCGCGCGGCCAGTTCCAGTGCCCGATACTGACCCGCACCCTGATCGAGCATCGCCGTGGTGAAGCTGGCGGTGCCGAGCTTCTTGCCGACGTCGGCGCTGAAGCCGCCGGGGAACTCCAGGTTCATCCGCACGAGAGGCACTTCGTGACGTTCGACCAGGTAGACCTGCAGCCCGTTGGAGAGCGTGGCCGTCTGCACCGCGGGCCATTTCAGCTCGGGGAACGTCGTGGTCTTCGGCGCGCCGGTGCGGCGATCGACGTCGCTCGGCACGGTTCGGTACTTCGGATCGGGCGGCGGCAACGCGGCGCTGGTCGTCGGTGCCTGGGCGGTCTTCTCCGGAAGTGCGGACGCAGGCGTGTCGCTGGGCTGGACGACCACCACGTGTGATCCGGGTCCGAGCCACTTGCGGCCAGCCGCTTGCACGTCGGCGGCAGTCGCCTGCTGGAAGACCGCCAGTTCCTGGCGATAGCAGTCGGGCTTGCCCACGTACACCGCGCACTCGGCCAGCACGTCGGACTTGCCGCCGAAACCGCCGATGCGCTCGATGCCGCGGATGAAGTCGGCGCGCAGTGTGGTTCTGGCCTGCTCGAGTTCCGTGGCGGTGGGCCCGTCACGCAGGAGGCGCTGCAGTTCCTCGTCGATGATGGCTTCGACCTTTGCCGGATCGACGTCCTTCTTCACATCAGCGGTGATGAAGAAGGTGCCGCTGATCTCGCTCGCCAACTGGAAGGCACTGACGCTGTCGGCGAGCCTGTCGCCGTGCACCAGGCGGGCATCCAGGCGCGAAGAGGCGCTGCCACCGAGAATCTGGCTCAGCACCTGCAGCAGGTGCGACTCGCGGTCGCCGTACTCGGCCACCGGCCAGACGCGATAGATACGCACCTGGGGCACCCGGTCGGGGATGACCTCGCGTGTGTCCTTCTCGCGCCGCGGGATGCTGGCCGGCATGTCGGCAAGCGTCGCGCTCGCCGGGACGTCGCCGAAGTAGCGCGTGACCTTCGTCCGGGCGGTTTCGGCATCGATGTCGCCCGCCAGCACCAGAACCGCGTTGTTGGGGCCGTACCAGCTGCGGAACCAGGTCTTCACATCGTCGAGTGTGGCGGCGTTCAAGTCGGCCATCGAGCCGATGGTCTGCCAGTGATACGGATGGTCCTCCGGATAGATCGCCTCGAAGATGCGCGAGAAGATGCGGCGGCCGTATGGCTGGTTCTCGCCCTGCCGCTTCTCGTTCTGGACGACGCCGCGCTGCTCGTCGAGCGTCTTCTGGTCGATGGCGCCGAGCAGGTGCCCCATGCGGTCCGATTCCATCCACAGCGCCATGTCCAGGGCCGTGGTCGGTACGTTCTGGAAGTAGTTGGTGCGGTCCTGATTGGTGGTGCCGTTCTGGTCGGTGGCGCCCACCAGTTCGAACGGGTCGAAGAACTCGCCGGGATGGTTCTCCGAGCCGTTGAACATCAGGTGCTCGAACAGGTGCGCGAACCCGCTGCGGCCGCGCGCCTCGTTCTTGCTGCCGACGTGATACCAGAGGTTCACCGCGACGATGGGGGCCTTGCGGTCGCTGTGGACGATCACCCGCAGCCCGTTGGGAAGCGTGAACTCCTCGTACGGAATCTCGACCGTGGACGTGGCGCCCTGCGCGGCGGCAAGGCGGGGCGCAACGACGCCTGCCGCGAGCAGCATGCTCAGAGCAGCGACGAGCACCACGGCATGTGGCCGCGCCGCAGGCGCGAGCAGAGCCAGGGACATGCGGAACTCCTGTGCACGCCAGCCGGCGTCAACCGGCTCGGCTTGTTGGTGTGTGCCGACAGTATGCCATGGTGCGTCGGCGCCATCGAGAGTCACCGCAACGCGGCGGTGACGATCTCCTGCGCTTCGGCGACGATGCGGGCCAGGTGCGCCTCGCTCGTGAAGCTCTCGGCGTAGATCTTGTAGATGTCCTCGGTGCCCGACGGACGCGCGGCGAACCAACCCTGATCGGTGGTCACCTTCAGACCACCGATGCTGGCGCCATTCCCCGGAGCCGCGGTCAGCCGCGCCGTGATCGCGTCGCCGGCCAAGGTGGTGGCGGCAACGCGCTCGGGCGTGAGACGCGTGAATGCCTTCTTCTGATCGGGCGTGGCCGGCGCATCGACGCGCAGGTAGTGCGGCGTGCCGTACTGCGTGCTGAGTTCCTGATAATGCAGCCCCGGATCCTTGCCGGTGACGGCGGTGATCTCCGCAGCCAGCAGGCCGAGGATGATGCCGTCCTTGTCGGTGGTCCACACCGTGCCGTCGCGGCGCAGGAAGCTGGCGCCGGCGCTCTCCTCCCCGCCGAAGCACAGGCTTCCATCGGCGAGCCCCGGTGAGAACCACTTGAACCCGACCGGCACCTCGACGAGCCTGCGCCCGAGGCCGCCCACCACCCGGTCGATCATGCTGCTCGACACGAGCGTCTTGCCGACGGCTGCGTCGCCCCATGCCGGACGATGGCCGAGCAGGTAGCGGATGGCGACGGCGAGGTAGTGATTCGGGTTCATCAAGCCCACCGACGGCGTGACGATGCCGTGCCTGTCGGCGTCGGCGTCGTTGCCCCAGGCGATGCCGTATCGGTCCTTGAGATCGACGAGGCTCGCCATGGCGTAGGGACTCGAGCAGTCCATGCGGATCTTGCCGTCGTGATCGAGCGTCATGAACCCGAACGTCGGATCGACGCGCGTATTGACGACGTCGATGTCGAGGCCGTAGCGCTCCGCAATGCGCGACCAGTACGCCACGGCGGCGCCACCCATCGGATCGACACCGATCCGGAGGCCCGACGCACGGATCGCCTCCATGTCGATCACCTCGCCGAGCTCGGCGATGTAGTCCGTCGCGAAGTCGCGTTCACAGACGCACGAGGCCGCGCGGGCTTCGGCGTACGGGATCCGCGTCACGCCGGCGTTGCCCTCGGCGAGCAAGGCGTTGGCGCGGTCTTCGATGACGCGGGTGACGTCGGTGTCGGCTGGGCCGCCATGCGGCGGGTTGTACTTGAAGCCGCCATCCTGCGGCGGGTTGTGCGACGGCGTGATCACCAGGCCGTCCGACAGCGAGGCCGGGGAGCCGGCGTTGTGAACGAGGATTGCCCGCGAGATGACCGGCGTCGGCGTGTAGCCGTCCGCCGCCTGCAGCACGGTGGTCACGCCGTGTGCCGCGAGGACCTCGATGGCGCTGCGCTGCGCCGGATCCGAGAGCGCGTGCGTGTCCTTGCCGATGAACAGCGGGCCGGTGATCCCATGGTTCGCGCGGTACTCGCACACCGCCTGCGTGATGGCCAGGATGTGCGCTTCGTTGAAACTCCGGCTGAGCGAAGTGCCCCGGTGTCCGCTGGTGCCGAACGCCACCCGCTGCGTGGCCATGCCCACGTCCGGCACATCGGTATACGCCGCGAGCAGGGCGGCGACGTCCATCAGCATGTCGGGCGGAACCGGCTTTCCGGCAAGAGCGTGAGGCATGGCCGTCACCATATGGCACGAGTCCGCGCTCGTACAAGCGCAGACTCGCGGACGCCAGACGCCGTGCCACCCGTATTACAGTGACGGCATGAAGGCAATGCGTGCGACGACCTCGCTGTGCGGGATGCTTGCCCTGCTGAGCGCCGGCGCGGCGCAGGCACAGGTCACGATGACGACGTCGGCCGGGCAGGTGGCGGTCGCGATCGACGGCGCCCCGTTCACGGTGTTCCATACCGGCGGCGAGCACCTGAATCGGGTTCATCTGCATCCGCTGCGCGCGGCGTCCGGCACCGTCGTCACCCGCTCCGTGCCGGCCGGCCAGCTACCCGGCGAGACGACCGACCACCCGCACCATGCCGGCCTGTTCTACGGGCACGGGGACGTGAACGGACTCAACTTCTGGGCGATCCAGAACGTGGACGCAGCGGCCGTGCCCGCAGCCCTCGCTCCGACCCTCGGCCGCATCGTCGTCACCGGCCCCGTGAGCGCGTCGGGTGGCGAGAAGACCGGGACGATCACCGCCGTCCTCGGCTGGCTGCAGCCAAATGGCAAGACGCTTCTTACTGAATCCCGGACGATGACCTTCCATGCGCATCCGACCCTGCGCATCATCGACGTGGAAATCGACCTGCAGGCCGTCGAGCGGGTCGAGTTCCGCGACACGAAGGAGGGCACGTTCGCGCTGCGCATGGCCACCGAACTCGACGAACCACCAGCGAAGGCCAAGCCAGGTGCGCCGACGCGAACCGGGCGGCTGCTCAGCTCGCGAGGCGGAGTCGGAGAGAAGAACGTGTGGGGCAGGCAGGCCGAGTGGGTGGACTATGCCGGCACGATCGGCAGCGAGCCCGTCGGCATCGTCATGATGGATCACCCATCGAACCCGAGGCACCCGACGTACTGGCACTCACGCGGCTACGGCCTGCACGCCATCAACCCGTTCGGCCTCCACGATTTCCTGAACGATCCGAGCCGGAACGGCGGCATGACGATCGAGCCGGGGCAGCACGTCAGGTTCCGCTATCGGGTGATTGTCCATCCGGGACTCGATGCCGCGAGGCTCGCGGATCTGTACAGGGATTACGCGCAAGTGCGGTAGCGCGATCATCGCAACCCACCTCACGCATCGCGGCATCGGAGGCATTGCAGTGTTCAGGAGTCCGGCCGACGCAGCGGAGCCAAGACCACCACGACCGTGGAGCCGGCGGGAGTTCGGGACGGCGCTGCTCGCGTTGTCGCTCGGGCCCACAGGCACACGCGCACAAGGTCGGCGCGTGACAACCACGCTGGGTATCGGCAGGCCAGGGCCGACCGATCGGCACGTGAACAACCCGTATGGCCTTGCCTTCGGCCCCAATGGCGCATTCTATTTCTGCGACCTCGACGCGCAGCGGATTCGCCGGCTCGACCTGCGCAGCGGCGGCACGACGGTGGTCGCCGGTGATGGGCGGCGGGGCTACGACGGCGACGGCGGCCCTGCGACGCGCGCCTCGCTGAACATGCCTCACGAGGTGCAGTGCGATCGTCACGGCACGCTCTACTTCGTCGAACGCGACAGCCACGTGGTGCGGCGGGTGGACGCGGGCGGCGTCATCTCGACGCTGGCGGGGACGGGCGTCGCGGGGTTTGCCGGCGACGACGGACCGGCCGACGCCGCGCGACTCCGGTCGCCACACAGCGTCGCCCTCGACCCGACGCAACGGTTCCTCGTCTTGTGCGACACGGGCAACCACAGACTGCGGCGAGTCGAACTCGCGACGGGCCGCATCGAGACGATGGGCGGCACGGGCGAGCGGCGCCCCACACCCGACGGCGCCTCGCTGCGCGGCACAGCGCTCGCCGGGCCGCGCGCCGTGGCGTTCGACGACCGCGGCGACCTGTACCTCGCGCTGCGCGAAGGCAATGCCGTGTTCAGGATCGATGGGCACGCCCTGACCTTGCACCACGTCGCCGGCACCGGGGCCGCAGGTTACTCCGGAGACGACGGGCCGGCGCGCAACGCGACGCTGCATGGCCCGAAGGGACTCGCCTGGTGGCGCGGCACGCTGTACATCGCCGATACCGAGAACCACGTGATCCGCGCGGTGGATCTCGGGACCGGAGTCATCCGGACCGTTCTCGGCACCGGTCTCCGCGGCGATGGCCCCGAGCCCGATCCGCTGCGATGTGCCCTGTCGCGCCCGCACGGGATCGTGGTGGACGACCGGGGCGCCCTGTACGTCGGCGACAGCGAGGCGCATCGCATCAGGATGCTGGGCTGAGCGATCCGGCGCGCGCGCCATCTGAGTCGCTCCCTCACCCGTCCCGGATCGTCCTCGACTGCGGGCCCGTCCGCGGCCACATTCCGGGGCGGAGTATAGTGTGTACACGCTTACATCCACTCGACCCCGGTCCTTCGGCCTCGAATAGCCTGTTCGAGCCAGAAGGACTGTAATCGTTTCCCCCATGGCAGGCGTGGAGGCACGCATGACGAACCGAGGAGAACTCCGGACGATCGACCGGCGACGGCTGCTGCAACTCTCCGCCACCGCCGGCATGGGCATGGCTGCACCGGCCACGGCCGTCGGGGCGGCCCAGACACGCGCGCCGGTCGAAGCTGCGAACTCGCCAGGCAGATGCAGCACGCCACGGACGGCCGTCGCCCGGACGCAGTACGGCAAGGTGCGCGGCTACCTCGAGGACGACGTGCTGACGTTCAAGGGGGTGCCCTACGGCGCCACCACCGCCGGCGAGCATCGGTGGTTGCCGGCCAGGCCGCCGACGCCGTGGGAGGGCGAGCTGCCCGCGCTGATCTACGGCGCAAACTGTCCGCAGCGTCTGCACGACTGGGTGGCCGAGCAGTCCTTCCTGTACCAATGGACCGACGGTTGGCAGAGCGAGGACATGTTGAAACTGAACATCTGGACGTCGAGCCTGACCGGCTCGCGGCCCGTGATGTTCTACATCCACGGTGGCGGCTTCTCGTTCGGCTCTGCTTACGAGCTCGCGTCACAGGACGGCGCTCAGCTGGCGCGGCGCCACGACGTCGTATCGGTCACCGTCAACCACCGACTGAACGTCCTCGGCTTTCTCGACCTGTCGGAGTTCGGTGGCCCCGCGTACGCCGACTCCGCCAACGTCGGCATGACCGATCTCGTGGCCGCACTGCAATGGGTGCGCGACAACATCGCCAACTTCGGCGGCGATCCGGACCGCGTGATGATCTACGGGCAATCGGGCGGCGGCTCGAAGGTGACGACGCTGCTCGGGATGCCCTCGGCCCGGGGCCTGGTGCACCGCGCCTCTGTGCAGTCGGGCGGCGGCGGCAATCCGCCGTCGGCCGAGCAGTCCAGGGAGCTCACCAAGCGGCTCATCACGGAACTCGGCGTCAAGGACATGGCCGCCCTGCAGCGATTGGACTGGGCGCGGCTGAACGCCGCCGGCAACGCGGTCGTCGCAGCCATGAACCCGCCGCCGGGGCCCCCCCCCCGGCCCCGGCCCCCCCCCCCCCCCCGGCCCCCGGGGGGGAGGGGCCCC
>JAEZCY010000108.1 GCA_023429845.1 Acidobacteriota bacterium | reverse complement strand
GCTACGTACCTGGCAGGGCGACCGCTGCGTACTGCAAGAACGGCGCGGCGACGTACGAACCACATGTAGCCGTCGGGCCCTGCCCGACGGGGAGTCGGCAGGGTGGTTGTCGCTTACCGGTGCGTCTCGCGATCCGGTGCAAGGGCGTTGACCTGCATCGTCCGCGCCGTCCAGTGCGTATCGATGCCCTGCACGAACGACGCACGGACGACCTTGGCGCGGCTGCGCACACCGCCGCCGGCCGACCACTTCAGGTACACGCCTTCCGAAGGGCCGTCGGTGAGACTGGACTGGCCCGGCAGCGACGCGATCTCGTCGACCACGAGGCGGCCACTACGGACATGGGGCACCCGTGCCAGGTCGAGGGAGTCGGCGAGCTCGTTCCTGCGCGCCATGCTCCAGAACGATGCGGTCTCGAGGTCGAAGACGTCGAACATCAGGAACCAGTCGGGAAGGCGTGTGTACCGCACGCTGTGTACCGCATAGCACCACTCGCCGAACACGATCACCCGCGGCGGCAGGTGATCGAGCAAGAGCTGGCGCCGTTCGTCCAGCCAGCGAAACAGCGGCCTGAACTGCGGGTG
Organism: Acidobacteriota bacterium; assembly: GCA_023429845.1. GTDB lineage: Bacteria > Acidobacteriota > Vicinamibacteria > Vicinamibacterales > Vicinamibacteraceae > Luteitalea. Next base: position 6,976 of record JAEZCY010000108.1, on the reverse strand, counting down.
ACACGCCTCACGCGTCACGTACGCGCCCCGGTTCTGCGCACGGATGCCGCCCGCGCCGTCCACCGACAGCCCGACGTTGGCGCCGTCGACCTTCTCTTCAACCGTGACCTCGTGTTCGAGGAAGGCCTCGGCCTCCTGCGGCGACAGCACCTTGTCGGCCCGCGGCGGAGCGTCCCCCAACCACAACAGGTGAGGCGTATGCGGATAGCGGAAGAACGTGTCGTCACTCATCGGCGGGCCATTCCCTCGCGCAGCCATGCCTCGACGATGTGGACCACGTTGACACCAGCTGCCGCGAGTTCCCGCTCGATCTCGATCCAGTCCGAGTCTGCGGCATTGACGATGGCGAGCGTGTCGGGGTCCGACAGCGCTACCGCGAGAAACTTCCGATCGGACGGGTCGCAAGCCTGCAGGGACTCCGGCACGACTGCGTAGCCGGCGGCATCCCAGGCCACCGTCACCATGCGCGCCGACTGCAGCTTCTCGTGGATCGCGAGCAAGCCGAAATCCTGATCAGTGAGCCTGTTGCGGTACTCCTCGTAGATGCGCCACGCATCGTCGAGCGTCAGTCGCCGATCGGAATCGCGCCTGAATGCCGCGAGCCACTCGAAGACCACTTGCTGCTGCTCCACCGGAACGTGCGTGTCGGCGAACGGCGAGAACGGTTCGGCAGCGCTGGCAACCAGCAACACGTTGGTGTCGACGATGCAATCACGCACCGGCGCCGGTCCGCTCTCGCGTGAGGCGCTCCAGCATGCGCCGGGTCTGGCTCTCCGTTTCACCGACGGCGTCGCCGAAGAACTGCGGCGGCCAGTTGGCCACGCGGCCGAACTGGTCGACCTCGAGCGGGCGCAGGCGGGCCGGCGCGCCGGCGCCGCCGTCGACGAAGTACAGCGCACACTGCGACGGCAGCAGGTACTCGTGGGCGAGCAGCGTCTGCAGACGGCGGAACAGGTGCTCCGAGTGCGTCTCGACGAGGAACTGCACCCGCCGTTCCCTGGACACGCTGGCCATGAGTTCGGCAAGACCGACCTGGGCGCGCGGGTGGAGGTGCAGCTCCGGCTGTTCGGCGACGATCGTCGCACCCTGCGGCACGATGTGCGCGAGCACGATCATCGGCAGCACCTGCGACACGCCGAAGCCGACGTCCATCAGGTTCGCTCGCTGGCGTCCGCGGACGACGACGAGCTCGTAGTGGCGCGAACGGCCTTGCCGCTCGAGCACCAGTTCGTCGGCCACACCCAGCCGGGCCAGCCACGACGACACCTTGCCGACGAGCCACTGACGCCCGCCCTCCGCGTCGTCGCGCTGCCGCACCCGCGTGTTATCGCTGGCAAGCAGCGCGTGCACGGCCTTCTCGCCGCGTTTGCCGATGTCGCGTGGCTCGACGCCGCTCCACAGGTACGTGCGCTCGGGCGGCTCGCGCAGCGGTCCGAGGTAGGCCACCGCGTCGATCGCCTTGCGCAGTCGCAGCGACAGGTCCTGAATCGCCGCTGCCGACCCTCCGACGGCGGCGAGGGCGTCCTGCGGGAAGACGAGCGAGCGTTCCGGCTGGAAGGCGCGGCGGGCGTCGATGCGACCATTCGCCAGGCGCGGATCGTAGCCGGGCGCCGCGATTCGGTAGCCGCCCTTCGACTGGCGGACCGCCGAGCAGCTCACGGTGCCGTCGGTCAACTCGAGGCGCTTCACGACCGGCGCGCCTCCGGACGACGTGAACGTCGCCGCATAGCCGATCGATGAAGCGTCGGCGGCGGCGGCGAAGCCGATCCCGAGCTCGCGCGTGGTGTCGTGGTCGTGCACCAGCGAGTCGTAGCTGCCGAGATCCACGAGATCGGTACTCTGACCGCCCAGGTTCAGGTGCACGTGGCGATCCGGGCTGTCGAACGTCTGCTTGAGGAGCAATGGCAACTGCAGTAGAGAGGTCTTGCCGGCGGAGTTGGGTCCGAGCAGCAGCGTGATGTCTGCCAGGGGCAGCCCGTCGGCCCAGAGGTCCTCGCCCCACGCCTTGAGGTTCTTCACGCGCAGCCGCGTCAACATGCGCCCATCATAGCGGGCAGCCCAGCTCACGGCGCACGGTGGTGCTCGTGGGCCCCGACCTGGTGTATGTCTCTACCTTTCATGAGCGGACCATCCTTCCTGACAGGGCCCGGAACCAACACCTTGCGGGACGCCGCGCCCGCGGAAGCGACCATCGCGCACGATCTGGCCTTGGGAGCACCGCGCCGCATCGGCCCGTACGCGATCACGGGCGTGCTCGGATCCGGCGGCATGGGCGTCGTCTACCGTGCCGAGCAGCAGGAGCCACTGCGCCGCACCGTGGCACTGAAGCTCATTCGCCGCGGCCTCGACACCGATCGCCTGATCGCACGCTTCGAAGCGGAGCGCCTGGCGCTGGCGCGCATGAACCACTCCGGTATCGCTCGGGTCTTCGACGCCGGCTCCACTGACGATGGCCGGCCGTACTTCGTCATGGAACTGGTCAGCGGCCTGCCGTTGACGGAGTACTGCGACGCGCACCGGTTGACCATCCGGGAGCGGCTGCCGCTGCTGGTGGCCGTATGCCGGGCGGTGCAGCACGCCCACCAGAAGGGCATCGTGCACCGCGACCTGAAGCCGTCCAATATCCTCGTCAGCGACGATGAGGGGACGCCGATGGCGAAGGTCATCGACTTCGGCATCGCCAAGGCGATGGCCGAGGGCGGCGACGACCCGCTGCTGACGCGCGCAGGGCAACTGGTGGGGACTCCCGAGTACATGAGCCCCGAACAGGCGGGCGTCGTCGTCGCCGACGTCGACACCCGCACGGACGTCTACGCTCTCGGAGTCGTCCTCTACGAGCTGCTCGCGGGGCACAAGCCGCACCAGTTCGCGAACGGCACCCCCGACGACGTCCAGCGCGTGCTGCGCGAACGTCCGGCGGTGCGCCCGAGCACCGCGGTAGGGGCCGGCGCGCGGGGGCACCTCACGGCGCCGCAATCGCTCGCGGAGACGGAGAAGGCGCGCATCGCCGCCGCACGCCACAGCACGCCGGAGCGCCTCGCGCGACTGCTCACGGGCGATCTCGACACGATCGTGCTGAAAGCGATGGCGTACGAACCGTCGCGGCGCTATCCGTCGGTGGACCAGCTCGCCGAGGACGTGGAGCGCTACCTGCACGGGCAGCCGGTCCAGGCACGTCCCGACTCACTGGCGTACCGCGCGCGCAAGTTCGCTGCGCGCCACCGGTTTGCGGTCGCAGCGGCAGCCGTCGCGCTGGCCGCCCTGGTGGTCTTCTCGGCTGTCACGGCGCTGCAGTCGGCACGGATCGCACGGGAGCGGGATCGCGCGGCGATGGCCCTCGCACGCGCCGAGGCGGTGAACGGCTTCCTTGTCGACATGTTCCGGCAAGCCGACCCCCGACTGGCGCTCGGCACCCCGCTCACGTCCGAACAGATGCTGGCCCGTGCGGCGACGCGACTCGAGTCGGAACTGCAGGACGCGCCCGCCGTGCGGGCGCAGCTGCTCCAGTCGCTCGCCGACGTCTACAAGCAGCTCGGACGCTACGACCTTGCCGAGCCACTGACCCTGCGTGCCGTGCAGCTCCGGCGCGGCCATGAGCCGCTGCTGCTGGCCGACAGCCTCGACGCACTCGGCGACGTACGTCGCTACGCGGGTCGCGCCGAGCAGGCTACCGCCCCGCTCGAGGAGGCGCTCGCGTTGCGACGCGCCCATCTCGGTGCGGCGCACGGAGACGTCGCGGAGACGATGAACAACCTCGCCCTGGTGCAGCATGCGCAAGGCCGGTTTGCCGAGGCCGAGGCGCTTCACCGCCAGGCCGTCGCCATCTGGGAACAGATCGGCGCCCGCGAGACCGGTGACGATCTCGTCGCGCTGGGACTGACCAACCTCGGACGGAGTGTGCGAGCCCAGGGACGCTCGGAGGAGGCGGCGGCGCTCTTCGAGCGAGCGCTGGCAATCAGGCGCGTACACCTGGCGCCCTCGAATCCGCGGATTGCCACGAGCCTCTACTTCGTCGCGCTGACGAGGATGGATGCCGGACGGCTCGACGAGGCGGCGCCGATGCTGGCCGAGGCGCTGCGCCTGCGCCTGGCGGCGCTCGGTGCGACTCACCCGCAAACGCTGGAGGCGCGGCTGCGTCTGGCGCGCGTCCTGTTGCGCCGCGGCGATGCGGCCGCAGCGGCGCGCGAAGCGGAGGCGACGATCCGGGCGGGCGCCACGAACCCGAACGTCGGGGCCGACGTGCTCGCCGACGCCGAACTGGTCCTGGCCCACGTCTCGCTCACCGCGGGTCGCGTCCGTGACGCGCGGGACCGGCTCGCACGGGCCGACGCGCTGGCACGCGACCACGGCGCGGTCGCGGCGTTGCGCCAGGAATTCATCGCTGTGGAAGAGGCACTGGCAGTCGCGCGATGATCGGGCCAATGGTTTCGCTCACCCGCCGCGCCTGGCTGCAGCGCTGTCCAGCGTCGCTTGCCGCCCTCGTCATCGCCGGGCAGCCCGATGCCGAACTGCCTGGGCGCAAGACGTTCACGTTGACGGCCCGCAAGTACGCGTTCGATCCGGAGGTCATCGACGTCCGCCAGAACGACATCGTCCGGCTCACGGTTACGTCTGCCGATATCGCGCACAGCTTCACCGTCGATGCCTACCGCATCCAGAAGCGCATTCCGCCGGGCGGTACGGTGACGTTCGAGTTCCGGGCCGACGAGGTCGGCCGCTTCCCGTTCTACTGCAGCATGCGCGCCGACGCCGGCTGCCAGGAGATGCGGGGGGAACTGATCGTCAGGTAGCGACAGGTCGGGCTCACGTCTTGGCGCGCGCCTTGGCGCGGTGTCGATTGCGGGCTTCGTCGATCGAGTGCGAACTGGTGATGTCGCGCTCATGGGCCGCCAGCAACGCGAGCGCGTGGTAGTGCCGTCGCAGCGCCACCAGTTCCCGTTCGGTCAGCGCCTCCACCTCGATCAGCCGATTGCTGGCGCCCTGCATCGCAGCGACGACCTCGTTCAGCTTGAGGTGTATCGCCAGCGCATCCTTGTTCTGCGATCGCTGGATCAGGAACACCATCAGGAACGTCACGACCGTGGTTCCCGTGTTGATGACCAGCTGCCAGGTATCCGAGTAGCGGAACAGCGGGCCGAGGAGCGCCCACACGAGGACGACGCCGACGGCAGCCGCAAAAGCGCTCGAGCTGCCGGCCTTGTGGGTGACCGCCTCCGAAAGGGTCTCGAAGCTCTCGCCGACCTGCGAACGGTGCTTCCTGCTGGCCATGCAACCCTCCCGCCTGCCGCCGGAATCATCGGTGGCGGCCTGCCGTTCCCCGACATCCGGTGCCTACGTCAGCTCCTGCTTCACGGTGGCGAGGTACTGCGTCCAGTCGTACAGCGAGATGTCGTGACCGCCCCGGCGCATGTGGTACCGCACGCGCGTGCCCACCGGTTCGTCCACGTCGGGCATCCGTCGCACGCCGAACGCGCGCTGCCCGAGGAGTCGCCACGCCTCGTCGGCAGCCTGCGTCGCCAGGAACTCGCCCCGTGGATCTGCCCAGCGATCCTCGACCGCGCTCCCGACGTGCAGCGGCCGTGGCGCGATGAGCGCGAGCAACTGGTGCTGGTCTACCGGAAGCTCCGGGACGCGGTCGGCATAGGTGGACAGCTTGCGGCAGAACCAGTGCGGGAAGCTGTTGGTGATGCGGCCGATCGTCTCGCCGTACATCCGGCGGCTCAGCGCCGCGCCGCCCTCGCCAGAGTTGTTGGACACCGCCATCGCGAACTGGTCGTCCTGCGCGGCAGCCCAGAGTGCCGCCTTGCCCAGGCGGCTGTGGCCGATGGCGATGGCGCGGCGGCCGTCGATGCCGGGCAGTCCGCTCGCTGCCACGCGCATCTGCGTCATCCCCCAGGCCCACATACCGATGGCCCCCCAGCGCTCGTCGGCCGGGATGCCGTCGTGACGCCCGTCGGCGATGCGCTGGATGCCCGTGTCCACCACGGACGGATCGTCTGGCGCGAGGTCGCCGTAGTAGGCGGTCGCCACCGCACAGTCCTGTTCGATGATGGCATCGACGGGCCATCGCCTCGCGAGCGTGCCACGCGTGCGCTCCGTGGCGCGGTGGTTGACGATGAAGTGCTGCTCGCTCGTGCGCATCCAGCGCTCGGACAGCTTGATCGCCGGGTCGGGATGCACGGCGTGATTGCCGAAGAAATTCAGGCCCACGAACACCGGCACCGGACGCTCGTGCCGCGGGCGGAAGACCAGCAGGTCCACGTACGCCGACGCGCCCCATTCCAGCCGCACCTGCTGCCGCCACGCGCGGCCGTCCAGTGCAGACGCCGGGGCCTCGATCTCGCGCGGGGTGGGCGTCGGCAGCCCGGCTGGCGTACGCCCGTACACGTGCCCGGCAAACAGGTCGAGCAACTCCGACCGGCGCGCCGGCCACGCGGCAGCGGTCCGGACGGGCCGACCGTCTTCGAACCGCAGGATCGGTGGCAGCCGGTACGCCGGCACCCGGCGCTCGTCGTAGTTGGCGTCGGCCGGTTGCGCCCGTACCGCGGAAGCGCCGACGAGGCCGGTGAGGGCCGAGAGCGTGAAGGAACGGCGAGTAATCATGGCGTGCGCCCAAGCCTACCGCACGTCGGCGCCGGTCAGGCGCGCTGACGCGCTCCGGCGCGTGCCGCAGCACGCCGCGCCGCGGCGATGCGTGTCGGAATCGGCGGATGCGTCAGGAAGAACGCACGTGTCAGCAGCGAGGCATCGTCGCTCGTGAGGTTGCGTGCTCCGAGTCGGGTGAGCACCCGCTCGAGCACGTCAGGGCGGCCGGTCAGCTCGAGCGCGAAGGCGTCGGCCTCGGCTTCATGCGCCCGTGACTGCGCCAGCCGCCAGGGTCGAAGCGCCAGCCACATGGCGCCGGCCGCGCAGAGCATCCAGGGAATCGCGGCGGCGTCGGTGGCGCCCGTGGCGCCGCCGATCCAGCGCGCCGGAC